>JBHJHH010000016.1:0-40592 GCA_050331015.1 Geminicoccaceae bacterium | reverse complement strand
CCGCCTACGCTGAATTGCTGCTCGCCATGCAAAAGCGCCTGCACGACTATGTCGTGGCCGATCAGGGCACGGCGGAAGAAGCGCTCAACATGCTGATCGAAGACTGGACCGAGGTCTTCGAAGACGAAGGCAAGCTCTGATTGCTTTGTGCATTTGCGGCGGGTCAGCTTTGACCCGCCGACCCTCGAGTGAGTACTGGCCTGGCAATGGCGAGATCGACACCGATCGATAGCGCATTCGACGCCGCTGCGCGTGCAACCCCACCGCACGTGGCCACTCGGTTGCGCGGCCTGTCAGACCGCACCGTCGCATGGCTGTTCGTCGGCCCGACCATCGCGCTCTTGCTCGCCATCAACATTTTCCCATTGCTGTGGACAATCTATCTATCATTCACAAACTACAAGGCCAATCGACTCAATCGTCCGGTCGAATGGATTGGCACCCGCAACTACGAGCGCGTGCTCACCGACAGCGACATCTGGCATACCTTGCAGGTCACTGCGCATTTCGTCTGTTGGACACTGTTTTTGCAGGTGCTCATTGGCTTTGCCCTCGCTTGGCTGATCAACAAGAATTTCAAAGGCCACGGCTTTTGGACCACCGTGATTGTCCTGCCGATGATGTTGTCCCCGGCGGTGGTCGGCAATTTCTGGACATTTCTGTACCAGCCACAGATTGGCCTGTTCAATTACGTGATTTCGTTTTTCACCGGCATTGATCCATCGTCTTTCGAGATGATTGGCGATGTCAATCTGGCGCCATGGTCGATTGTTATCGTCGACACCTGGATGTGGACGCCGTTCGTCATGCTGATCTGTCTGGCCGGCTTGAGGTCCATTCCAGAATACATCTATGAGGCGGCCGAAGTTGATCGAGCGTCACCTTGGCGACAGTTCTGGTCGATTACCGTGCCGATGGTCCTGCCGTTTCTCATGCTCGCCGTGCTGTTCCGCGGCATTGAGAATTTCAAGATGTTCGATCTGGTCGTGGAACTGACCTCGGGTGGCCCTGGATCGGTAACAGAGCTGGCGTCGATAAACCTCAAGCGCGAAGCCTTCGAAAAATGGCGGACCGGTTATAGTTCAGCGTTTGCAATTATTCTTTTCGTTACGGTCTTTGGCGCTGCCAATATTTACGTCAAGGCGCTCAATCGGGTGAAACAGCGATGACCACGAGCGCGCATTCTGTAATCGCGCCGGCGCCGGGACAAAAGCGGCTCGCCGCAACCATTGTCATTGGCTATGCGCTGGTCGCCATGGTGCCATTGGTCTGGATCTTCCTGACCGGTTTCAAAAGCCCGCCGGACTCAATTTCCTACCCGCCGAAAGTGATTTTCGAACCCACGCTCGAAGGTTACGTCAATCTGTTCACGACGCGCACGCGCCAGACAACCGAGTATATGGAGAGTCTGCCTCCGCCCGAGACCTGGTACGACGAACTTGTGCGTTCGCGCAACATGGTCATTGCCGGTCCGTCGAAGTTCGGCGAGCGCTTCATGAACTCGGTGATTATTGGCTTCGGCTCGACGTTTTTGACAGTATTTCTTGGCACGCTCGCGGCCTATGCGTTCTCCCGATTCCGGGTACCGCTCAAAGATGACCTGATGTTCTTCATTCTGTCGACGAGGATGATGCCGCCAATTGCCGTCGCCATTCCGATCTTCCTGATGTACCGCACGCTCGGCCTGTCGGACACACATTTGGGCATGATCTTGCTGTACACGGCAGTCAACCTGTCACTGGCGGTGTGGCTGCTTAAGGGCTTTATCGACGAGATTCCACGCGAATACGAAGAAGCCGCGATGATTGACGGCTACAGTCGGCTGCAGGCCTTCCGCAAGGTTGTATTGCCACAGGCCCTTACCGGGATTGCGGCGACAGCGATCTTTTGCTTGATCTTTTCATGGAATGAATACGCCTTTGCCCTGCTGTTGACCTCAGGAACGGCGCAGACGGCACCGCCTTTTATCCCGACCATTATCGGCGAGGGTGGCCTTGACTGGCCGGCCGTTGCTGCCGGCGCCACCTTGTTCCTGTTGCCGGTGCTGGTGTTCACCATCTTGCTACGCAAGCATCTGCTGCGCGGCATCACCTTTGGTGCGGTGCGCAAGTGATAAGCGAGCTGTCCCGCCCGAAACGCAAGCGTTGGCCCCGCTGGCTTCGCCGTGGGCCGATGGAGAACGTCGCGACCGTGCTGATTGCGCTCGGCGTGTTCATGCTCATGCAACCCTTCGCGCTGGTGCTCTATAGCTGGTCGTTCAGCGTCATTTTGACGGGCACGGTGATGTTCATCATCGTCAGCCACTTCCCGGACTGAGCGCGATGGCCGAAATTCGCCTCAGCAACTTGCACAAGTCGTTCGATGACTTTGTCGCCGTGCGTAACACCAATCTGGTCATTGAGAATAACCAGTTCTTCGTCCTGCTCGGCCCTTCCGGCTGCGGCAAGACCACGACGCTGCGCATGATCGCCGGTCTCGAGCTGCCGACATCAGGCGAAATCCGCATTGCCGACGAAGATGTGACCTTCCGACGGGCGCGCGAGCGGGATATCGCCTTCGTTTTCCAGTTGTTCGCGCTCTACCCTCATATGAATGTCCGCCAGAACATTGCCTTCCCGCTCAAGGCGCAGGGCACGCCCGGCCGCGAAATCCGCCAGCGCGTCGAGGAGACCGCGCGGCTCTTGCGCATCGATCATCTGCTCGATCGCCCGGTCGGCGGACTGGCCGGTGGCGATCGCCAGCGGGTCGCACTCGGGCGCGCCATCGTGCGCCGACCCATGGCGTTTCTCATGGATGAGCCCCTGGGTACACTCGATGCGGCCTTCCGCGAGCTGATGTGTGAGGAGCTGCGCGGGCTGCATGATCGGATCGGCGCGACCACGGTGTATGTCACCCATGACCAGATCGAAGCGCTGGCTATGGCCGATATCATTGCGGTGATGAACGACGGCGAGGTGCTGCAAACCGCGACGGCGGACGAAATCTATCACCGGCCGAAGGCGCTGTTCGTGGCTTCGTTCATCGGCAGCCCGGCGATGAATTTCCTTACCTGTGAGGGTGATCTCCCCGCCGGCTCAACCAAGACCCGAATTGCCGGGGTCGAGGTCGCCATGCCACGTCTGCACGAGGATGCTGTCCAGCCCGAACTCGTGTACGGCATTCGCCCCGAGCATGTCAGCCTCGATGACGCCGCTGCCTTGCGCGGCGAGGTCTTCGGCGTCGAGTATATGGGCGCCCGCCAGATTGTCACGATCGACAGCGCCGCCGGCCGTCTGCGCGCGCGCATCGCCAACACCATCCGTGCGGAAATCGGCGAGCAGGTCGGCATCGCCTTCAATGGTGATGCGGCCATTCTCTTCGATCCCAGTGATGACAAAGCGCTGATGAGCGACCTGTTTGCCGAGGTCGGCCATGGCTGAGCTCGTCCTCGACGGTATTCACAAGCAATTCGGCGAGACGATCGCACTCACTGCCCTGTCGCTGACCCTGGCCGACGGCGAATTCCTTGTGCTGCTCGGACCGACGGGTGCGGGCAAGACGACGACGCTCCGTGTCGTCGCCGGCCTGGAACAGCCGGAGGACGGCAGCGTCTGGATTGGCGGGAGCGACATGACGCATGCCGCGCCGGCCGCCCGGGATGTCGCGTTCGTGTTTCAGCAGTATTCGCTCTATCCGCACTATAGCGTGTTCGACAATCTCGCCTTCCCGCTGCGCTCACCCTTGCGCCGCACCAGCGAAACGATGGTCCAGCGTCGGGTCGAGGAAATCGCCGGCCTGTTGCGCATCGACAGCAAGCTCAAGAACAAGGCAAGCCAGCTCTCCGGCGGTGAAATGCAGCGCGTCGCGATCGGTCGGGCGCTGGTACGTGAGCCGGCATTATTCCTGATGGACGAGCCGTTATCCTCACTTGATGCCAAATTACGTGAAGATCTGCGTGTGGAACTCAAGCGCATTCAGCGGGAGCTCGGCGCGACAATCCTCTACGTCACCCACGACCAGATCGAGGCCATGACCCTGGCCGATCGCATCGGCTTTATCGAAGACGGCCGCCTGATCCAGATCGGCCCGCCGCGCGAGGTCTACGCCAGACCGAACTCGGTCCATGTCGCCCGCCGGCTGGGCTCGCCGCAGATCAACCTCTTACCCGCGCTGCCGCTCGATGGCATGCACCCGCCGGTCGGCACAACGACGATCGGCGTGCGCCCTGAGGATGTCATGCTGGGCGAGGCCGGTCTTCCGGCGATGATTGAGCAGGTCGAATATCTGGGGGCCGAAACGGTCGTGCTCCTGCGCCACGAGAACCAGCATCTGCATGCCCTGGTTTCCGGCCGCTCGCGCCTGCATGCCGGGCAGTCGGTCAATGTCAGCGTCGATCCCGAAGCATGTTTGTTTTTTGATGCCGATGATCGCCGGCTGGCGGTTTGAGCTCGGCAGGGTGTTGGGAGGTTTGGCCGATGGCGGATGAGCTGATCGCGGCACTGATCGACAGGGCGCACACCGCCATGGCGGACAATGCCGCCTATCTGACCGAGCTCGATCAGGCGATTGGCGATGGCGATCACGGCATCAATATGAAGCGTGGCTTCAGCGCCATTCTGGCGGAAAAGGACGACCTAGCCGGCAAAGCGATCGGGGATGCCCTGGCCCAGGCCGGCATGAAACTGGTCACCACGGTGGGCGGCGCCTCGGGCCCGCTCTACGGCTCGCTGATCATGGGTATGGGCAAGGCGGCCAAGACCGGTGCCGGCATCGAAGCGCAGCTCGCCGAAGGCGTTGCCATGGTGAAAAAGCGCGGCAAATCGGACGTCGGCGCCAAGACCATGCTGGACGTGCTCGTTCCTGTGCTCGGTGCGCTCGAAGCCAGCCAAAACAAACCGTTGGGCGAACGTCTTGCCAACGTGCGCCAAGTCGCGGACCAGGCCCACAGGGCGACGCGCGACATGGTCGCCAAGCGCGGCCGCGCCTCGTTCCTGGGCGAGCGCTCGAAAGGCCACCTCGATCCGGGGGCGACCTCGTCACGGCTTTTGATCCATGCCGTGTGCGATGTCCTGGAGGCGCAGGGATGAGCGAAACGGTTGCCATCGTCATCGTCTCGCATTCGCCGGATGTCGCCAAGGGCGCCGCGGACATGGTCCGTCAGATGGTCGGCGACGAGGTGACGTGTGCCTTTACCGGCGGTGATCCGGCCGGCGGCCTCGGCACCGATCCGACTAAGATCAGGGCCGCGATCGAGCAGGCCTGGAGCGATGCCGGCGTCGCCGTCCTGGTCGATCTGGGCGGCGCCGAAATGAACACGGAAATGGCCATAGAGATGCTCGGTGAAGCGCGCGCGGCGCGCGTGCGCATGTGCAATGCGCCGGTGGTCGAAGGCGCCGTCATGGCCGCGACCGAGGCCTCTGGCGGGGCCACGCTCGAGCAGGTCGTCGCCACGGCCGAGGAGCTTAGCCCGTGAGCGCGGCGACCGCCCAGGTGACCATCACGCATCCGACCGGTCTGCACGCCCGGCCGGCGGTGAAGCTGACCAAGCTGGCCAAACGTTTCGAGGTGCCGATCCGTCTGCGCAGCATACCGGATGGTGCCTGGATCGATGCCAAGAGCATCGTCAAGGTCATGGGCCTCAAGCTGCGCACGGGCTCGGCCGTCGAGTTAAGCGCCGAGGGCGATGGCGCCGACGAAGCCGTCGGCGCGCTCAAGGGCCTGATCGAGCGCGACTTCGACGAAGATGTCTGAGCGACGCTACGCCGGCACGGGTGCTTCGCCGGGTCTGGCCAGCGGACCGGCCCTGCGCCTTGATTACCCACAGGCGTCCGAGAGCGATGCCATCGGCACACCGCTCGAGGAAAAAGCCCGGCTCGACAGGGCGATGACCGCGGCGGCGGCGGCCCTGCGTGAACTGAGCGCCAGCCAGAGCGACCTCGCCGGCGACATTCTTGAGTTCCAGCTCGAAATGCTCGACGACCCGGCGCTGATCGAAGATGTCCTCGGCGCCATCGCCGATGGCACGAGTGCGGCCGAGGCCTGGAGCGATGCGCTGGGGGCCCAGATCGAAGGCTTTCGTGCTGCCGACGACGGTTATTTCCAGGCGCGCGCCCATGATCTCGACGACCTGTGCCAGCGTGTGCTCGACCAGCTTCACGGCCGGACACAAGCTGCCGCCGCGGCGGCGGCCGGCGCCATCGTCCTCGCCCGCGACCTGACGCCGTCGCGCTTTCTCGAGATCGAACGCCATGCACCGTCCGGCATCGCCTTGGAAGAAGGCAGCACGGTCAGCCATGTCGCCATGCTCGCGCGGGCACGCGGCGTACCGATGATCGTCGGCTGCGGCCCATTGGGACGCGCTAGCAGTGCCCTCATGGATGGCACAACCGGCCAGCTCACCACCGACCCGACCAGCGACACGCGACAAAGTTTCGAGCTCGCCCTTGCCGCCCAGCATCGCGATGACGACCGTGCCCGCGGCCTGCTCGCCAAGCCGGCCCATACCAAAGTCGGCGAGCGAGTCTGGACACTGCTGAATGTCGACACGCCGGATGCGCTGGATGAGGCCATGCTGGCTGCAAGCGACGGCATCGGCTTGTGGCGCACCGAGTTTCTCTTTCTCGAGCGCGCCGATCTGCCCAGCGAGGAAGAGCAGTATGCGACCTACACGGCGCTGCTCGAAAGGGCTGCCGGCAAGCCGGTCATCGTGCGCACGCTGGACATCGGCGGCGACAAGCCCTTGCCGGCGCTCAGCCTGCCGCGCGAGAGCAACCCGTTCCTCGGCCTGCGCGGCCTGCGCCTGTCGCTCGACAAGCCCGAGCTGTTTCGCCCGCAGCTGAATGCCCTGCTGCGCGCCGCTGCCCGGTTCGACAGCGTCAAGATCATGCTGCCCATGGTGACGCGGCCGGCGGAGATCGCCGAGACGCGCGCCCTGATCGACAGCTGCCTGTCGGAACTGGCCGAGGAAGGCACGCCGGCACGCCTGCCACCGGTTGGCATGATGGTCGAAACACCGGCATCGGCGCTTGGCCTGGCGCGCTTTCCGGTCGATTTTGTGTCCATCGGCAGCAACGATCTGACCCAGTATGTCATGGCCGCCTCGCGCGATGCTCGCGGACGCGTCGGCGCCCTTGCCGATCCGCTCGATCCGGCCGTGCTCAACCTGATCGCACAGGTCGCCCAGCAGGCGCGCCGGCAACACATCGACGTTTCCGTCTGCGGTGACATGGCCGCCGATCCCTCCGGCGCACGCGCGCTGCTCGATCGCGGCCTGCGCCATCTGTCCGTCGGTCAGGCCGCGCTGGCCCGGCTCAAGCTTACGGTTGCGGACTATGGCGCGTGAACTCGATCACACACCGCCCGTGGCGCGTTACAAGGCGCTGCTGCGCACCTATATCGACCTGCGGCCGTCGGGTCTGCGCGGCCGCCTGGCCGAAGCGCTCGGCAAGCACAAGAGCTTCATCAGCCAGATCACCAATCCGAGCTACGCCGTGCCGATCCCGGCGGCCGACCTGCCGACCATCTTTCAGATCTGCCATCTGTCGCGCGAGGAGCAGGAAAGCTTCCTCGAGCTCTATGCCGAAGCCCATCCGGAACGCTTGAAACGCAGCAAACGCCTGGTGAAAACGCCCCATGAGGTGCGCATCGCCCTGCCCAGCTTCCAGTCAGCGGACACCGCGCGCGAGGTCGAAGCCCTGATCACCGATTTTGCCAGCCGGGTCATCCGACTGGCACGCCACGCCGAGACGCGCCGGCATGGCGGCGATGACGACGCCCGGCCGTCCGGCTAGGCCGCGGGCAAGGGTAGCGTTCATGGCAAATGAAAACCAAGTGCAGAGGAGGCATTCCATGAAAAAATTCATCAACCAGGTCGACGATGTCTTGAGCGAGTCGCTCAAGGGATTTGCCCGCGCCCATGCCGATCTGATCAAGGTGCAGGAAAACCCGACACTCGTCTGCCGTGCCGAACCGACCCGTCAAGACAAGGTTGCGCTGATCTCCGGTGGCGGCTCCGGCCACGAGCCCATGCATGCCGGCCTGATCGGCCTCGGCATGCTGGATGCCGCCTGCCCGGGCAATGTCTTCTCGGCACCGACGCCCGACCAGATGGTGGCGGCCGCAAGCGCCGTCGAGAACGGCGGCGGCGTTCTGTTCATCGTCAAGAACTACGAAGGCGATGTCATGAACTTCGAGATGGCCGCGGAAATGATCGACGGCGACCAGGAGACGGTCGTCATCAATGACGACGTCGCCGTGGAGGATTCGACCTTCACCACCGGCCGTCGCGGCGTGGCGGGTACGGTCATTCTCGAAAAGATCGTCGGCGCCGCCGCCGAAGCCGGCAGCGATCTGCAGGCCTGCAAGACACTTGCCGAGAAGGTCATCGGCCAGACCCGCTCCATGGGCGTGGCGCTGACCTCGTGCACGGTTCCGGCTGCCGGCAAACCGACCTTCCAGATCGGCGGCGACGACATGGAGTTCGGCGTCGGCATTCATGGCGAGCCTGGTCGCGAGCGCATCAAGCTGAAGGCCGCGAACGCGATCGTGCATGACATGGTCGAGGCGATCACGGCCGATCTAGGCAGCAGCTCGGGTGACGAGCTTCTTGTGCTGCTCAATGGCTTCGGCGCAACACCTGCGATGGAGCTTTATCTCATGTATGGCGCTGCCGCCGAGGCGCTCGAGGCCAAGAGCTGCACGATCAGCCGTTCGCTGGTCGGCAATTACTGCACCAGCCTGGACATGGCCGGCTGCTCGCTGACCGTCACCCGGCTCGATGATGAGTTGCGGCGCCTGTGGGACGCGCCTGTGCACACGCCAGCCCTGCGCTGGTAAACGGGCGGCCGTCCGTGGACGAGATCTGGGAGGTCTATGCGCTCAAATATGCCGAGCGCAACGGGCGGACGCGGCAGGATTCCTTCATTCTGGACGACGATCACGCAAGCCCGCACGCCATGGACTACTTCGTCTGGGTCCTGCGTGCGGGCGCGCGCACCATTTTGGTCGATTCCGGCTATGACGCCGATGAAGGTGCGCGCCGAGGCCGGCCGATCCTGCGCCAGCCGCGCGAGGCGCTGGCGCCGCTTGGCCTGTCGGCCGAAGCGATCGACACGGTGATCATCAGCCATCTGCACTACGACCACGCCGGCGGGCTGGATGCCTTTCCGAACGCCACATTCCACCTGCAAGCCGCTGAAATGGCGTATGCCACCGGTCCGTGCATGTGTCCCGGACCGCTGCAAAAACCGTTCACTGCCGCGCATGTCTGCGCCATGGTGCGCCGGGTCTTCGCGGGCCGTGTCGTCTTCCATGAGGGCGATGGCGTGGTCGCGCCAGGCGTCAGCGTACACTGCATCGGCGGCCATTCGCGCGGCCTGCAGGCCGTGCGCGTCAAGACCGGCTCAGGCTGGCTGTGTCTGGCCTCGGACGCGGCGCACTATTACGAGAACTTCCAGGCCAGGAAGCTGTTTCCCATCGTCGTCGACGCCGATGCCATGCTCCGAGGGTTCGAGACGATCCAGCGTCTGGCCGAACGGCCGGCCCTGGTCATTCCCGGCCATGATCCGCTCGTGCGCGCGCATTTCCCCCGCTGGCGCAAGGATGTCGATTTTATCCACCGCCTCGATCTCGGACCGAACAAACCGTTCAGCAGCTAGGCGGGAAGCGCCTGTGCAGCTCGGCCACCTGCGGTGCTGTCAGCGGCCGGATCACCGACCCGCGCAACAAGAGGTAGAGCTTGGCGGTCTCTTCGAGCTCTTCGGTGGCATAGACCGCGTCCTTCAGCGACGTGCCGGCGACCACTGGCCCGTGATTGGCCAGCAGCACCGCATGATGTTTGCCGGCCATCTCCTTGACGGCACTGGCCAAATTGATATCGCCCGGTGCGAAATAGGGGATCAGCGGCAATCTGCCGACGCGCATGATGTAATAGGCGGTCAGCGGCGGTAGAACGTCAGATGGTTGCACCTCTGCAAGACAGCTCACGGCGACAGAATGGGTCGAGTGCAGATGCACGACCGCGCCGGCGCGCGGCCGCTGTTCGTACATGACACGATGCAAGAACGCTTCCTTGGTCGGCGGGTCGCCGGCGACCACCCGACCTTGCGGGTCGAGCTTGGTGATCCGTGCCGGATCGAGCGCGCCCATGGACGAGCCGGTGGGCGTCATCAGCCAGCCATCGTCGAGCTTCACGCTGATATTGCCGCTCGAGCCGAAGGTCAGCCCGCGCTCGAACAGTGAGCGCGCCAGCACGCTGATCTGTTCTCGCAACTGCGCTTCGTTCATGCCAGCATCGCCAAGGCTTTAGGGAAGAAATCTGCCGCACCGAAATTTCCCGACTTCAACGCCAGCGCTATTTCTGGCGCGTCGATGCTTGCCGTCCAGGGCACGCCGGGATCGATCTCAATACCGGTGCGCAAGCCTTTGATCTTCAACGCTGAAACCACGGCACCCGAGGTTTCGCCACCGGCCACGACCAACCGATCGACGCCCTGCTCGAACACCAAATTCTGCGCGAGCCCGGCCATGATCGCCTCGATGCGTGCACCGACCTCTTCGCGGCCAAAACGCGCCTGCAGGGCCTGCACCGCCGCCGGATCGGCCGAACTGGAGATCAGCGCCGGCCGGGCCGGGTCCAGCTCGGCAAACCAGGCTGCGATGCGTGCGATCAGCACGCTGTCGTCGACGAGATCATCGCCGCTGATCTGCCAGTGCGGCCAATGGTCAAGGACATGGTCGATCTGGCCGCGCGTTGCGCTCGAACAACTGCCGGCGAGTACGGCCGCGCGCCCGCGTTGCGCCGGCACGAACGGAGCGGACGTTCGCTCCAGTCGGCCGGCACGGCGAAAATTGTCGGGCAGGCCGAGCGCTATACCCGAGCCGCCGGTGACCAGCTTGTGTTCGGCGATGGCCGCTCCAATCGTGCGCAGGTCCTGATCCATCAGGGCATCGCAGACAGCGTAACGCGCGCTGCCGGCCTCGATCCGCCTGAGGGCTGCACGTGTCGCGGCGACCCCGTCGGCCACGTCCGGATAGGCGACCAGGCGCACCGCGTGACGCGATTGCGCCGCCATCAGGCGCAGCAGGCTGGCATCGCGCATCGGCGTCAACGGGTGATCCTTCATCGGCGATTCCGACAAGAGCTGGTCGCCGACGAACAGATGTCCCTGATAGATCGTCCGCCTTGTGGTCGGAAAAGCCGGGCAAACGATCGCCAGCGGCGCATCGAGGGCCGCAAGCAAGGCGTCGGCGACCGGGCCGATATTGCCGCGCGCGCTGGAATCGAACGTCGAGCAGTACTTGAAGAACACCTGTTCAACGCCTTGCGCCTGCAACCAATCGAGCGCCGCCAGTGCTTGCTCGACCGCCTGCGCAACCGGGGCTGTACGCGATTTCAGCGCGATCACCACGGCATCGACATCGCCGGCATCACGACCATCCTCGGGCACGCCGATGAGCTGCACCGTGCGCATGCCTTCCTTGGTCAGGGTATTGGCCAGGTCGGTCGCGCCAGTGAAATCGTCCGCGATGGCGCCCAGTAGCAAGGCCATGCGTCACCTCCCTGAACTTATGCCGGTTGTTCCGGGCGTTCGTCCGGGCTTGTCTCGGCGACAAGCTCGATCAGCGCGCGGGTGATGGCAATCGTGCCCATATCGCCGCCGAACTCCATCGGACGCAAGCGTCGGCTGGCAAAGCCGTTGTGGATCGCACGCTCGATCAGACGTGCGGCCTCGGCGCAGACCGGAACACCGCCGCGCTCGGCCAGGTAATCCAGCATCATGGCACCACTTAAAATGGCTGCGAGCGGGTTGGCCTTGTCCTGACCCATGATGTCGGGTGCGCTGCCATGGGCCGGCTGAAACAGGCCGTGGGCATCGCCGATCTCCGCACAAGGTGCCAGGCCGAGCCCGCCGACCAAGCCGGCCGCCAGATCCGAGAGAATGTCGCCGAACATGTTTTCCGTCACCAGGACGTCGAACGCCCAGGGTTGCCGGATCAGGTCCATGGCGAGCGCGTCGACATAAGCGTGGTCCGCGCGAATGTCGGCGAATGCCCGAGCCCGTTCGTCGAAGATGCGCCGGAAAAACGCCATTGAGCGAAAAACATTGGCCTTGTCGACGCAAGTGACCCGGCCTTTGCCGCCGAGCGCAAGGCGCTTCGTTGCCAGACGAAAGGCGACATCGTGCAGTTTCTCGGTGGTCGCGCGCGTGATACGCAGAATGTCCTGCACCTCGTCATCATTGGCGAGCGTGGCGCGCTTGTGGGCCGCCGCCGAATAGAACAGGCCTTCGGTGGACTCGCGCAGCACGATGAAGTCGATGTCGGCCGCGCGCGGATCGGCCAGGCGCTGCGGCACATGCGGATACGCCCGAACCGGCCGGATGCCGGCATAGAGCTGCAACTGATCGCGCAGGCGCAGATGCGGCGAGATCTCGGTACCGTCCGGATGGCGCACGCTGGGCAGGCCGATGGCACCGAGCAGGATGGCGTCAGCGGTGGCGGCGGCCGCCTCTGCGCCGGGTGCCATGTCGTTGCCGGTTTCCCGGAAATAGCCGGCTCCGCCCTGTAACGCATTGTTTCTCAATGCGAAGCCACCAACGCGCGTGCGCGCCGCCTGGAGCACGGCGAGGGTTGCATCGATCACGTCGATGCCGATGCCGTCGCCGTGAATGACGGCAATGCTGAACTGCGGCTCGGCCATCGACAACCACTCCCTCGCGCAAACGCGCCACGCCAAGCGTCCAACGGCGTGACATACCTCACAACAACGTATACATTAGCGCATGAATAGGGCGATTGCCTACGACTGGACGCGAGAATTCGACAGCGCCTTCGTCTCGCTGCGTTGACAGCGATAGGTGAAGACCCGTACCCCTAGGGGTGAAAAAACAAACAGGAACGGTGTTCAGGGAGAGACTACGATGGCGTCACGTCACTACGTCACCGGTGTGCTAACCGCTTGGGCCAGCTTCGCTTTGCTCAGCCAGGCCGAAGCGCGCGACCTCAAATGGGCCCATGTCTACGAGACCGGTTCGTCCTACCATCAGTGCGCCGAATGGGCCGCTGACGAGTTCGCCAGCCGCACGGACAATCGCCACACCATCGAGGTGTTCCCGGCCAGCTCGCTGGGCAAGGAAGTCGACATCAACGAGGGCCTCGGCCTCGGCACGGTTGACATCATCTACACCGGCCAGCTGTTTGCCGGCCGTTCGTTTGGCCCGATCGCGATTGGCGGCTCGCCTTATATGTTCCGCGACTTCGAGCATTGGGACAAGTTCCGCCAGAGCGATCTGTTCAACCAGCTCACCGATGGCTATCACGACGCCACCGGCAACCACGTCGTCGCCATGACCTATTACGGTGAACGCCACGTCACCTCGAACAAGGCGATCAACAGCCCGTCCGACATGGAGGGCCTGAAGATCCGCGTGCCCAATGCGCCGCTCTACATGATGTTCCCGCGGGCCGTGGACGCCAACCCGACGCCGATCGCCTTTGCCGAGGTCTATCTCGCTTTGCAGCAGGGCGTCGTCGATGCGCAGGAAAACCCACTGCCGACCATCCAGTTTAAGAAGTTCTATGAGGTGCAGGAGCACATCAACCTGACCGGTCACATCACCGATGCGCTCTTGACCATCATCGGCGGGCCGACCTGGGGTGCACTCGATGAGGCCGATCGCGAGACATTGGTCGGCGTGTTGAACGAGGCTGCCGATCGCTGCACGGCCGAGATCACCCAGGCCGAACGTGATCTGGTCGCCTGGTTCCGCGAGCAGGGCGTCAACGTCAACGAGGTCGATCGCACGCCGTTCCGTGAGGCGGTGATCCCGGCGCATCTCGGTCCGGACGCGACCTGGGATGAGGACGTCTACAACCAGCTGCAGGCCATCGAGTAGACCCCCCTCGGGGCGCTGTGTGCATGCCTGGTTTCATCACCGTTCCGGCACGCTGTGCAACCGGGCGTCGCTCAAGCGCCCGGCCAGCACAACCTAGCGGTACTGGGATACGTTCACCCTTTCGGATTAGGCCGAAGGCACGCCTATGCTCGCGCGGTTTTAGTCTGCGGGTTGCTCTTCCATGCCCTTTGCGCCGGAGGCCTATATCGTCGGCGCCGCCAAGAGCGGCACGACAACGCTGGCCGATCTGCTCGACAGTCATCCGGACATCAGCGTTTCCGATCCGAAAGAACCGGATTTCTTTACCCTGGTCGATCACCGGGCGCGCGGCGAAAGCTGGTATCGCCGATGCTTCGCCGGGCGGCCCGCGCGCGTGCGCATCGATGCTTCGACCAGCTATGGCATGGCGCCACTGGACGGGCCCACGGAGGGCGTGCCGGCGGCGATCCACCGCCGGAAGCCCGATGCCCGCATCATCTTCGTCCTGCGCGATCCGATCGCGCGCGCCTGGTCATCCTACTGGCATGCGGTGCGCGCCGGCTGGGAGGATCGGCCGTTCGACGAAGCGGTGCGCGATCCGGCCGGCTTTCACCAGCGCGGCAGCCTGTATCACGCGCGCATCAACGAATACCTCGCCGTCTTCCCCCGCCAGCAGCTGCTCCTGCTCGAGTTCGAACAGCTCAAGCACGATCCCCTGGCGATCGCCCGGCAGGCCGCGGCGTTCCTTGGCTGCGAACCGGATGCCCTGCCCGAGCCAGAGCGGCAACAGAGCAATAGTGGCTTCGTCTACAGTCCGGCCGGCCAGCTCCTGCACAGCGTCATCGGGACCGATGGCATGCGGCGGCTGAACAGCCTGGCCAAGCGCACGGCCCCCGGCCTGGCCAATGCGGCCAAGAGCTTCGTCGCATCGCCCGTGCCGGCGATCAGCGAGGCCGAGGCCACGCTCTGCCGCGCCCTGTTTGCTGAGGATGCCGGCGCCCTGCAGGCCGACCTTGGCGTTGAAACCCGGCGCAGCCGCTGGTGGGCGGACGCCTTGTGAGCGAGCGGCCGGAACCGGACGAGACGCACTCGGGCGCGATCGCTGATTTTACCGCGCAGGACGAGGTCGTTGTCAGCCACATCCACTGGAGCGACTGGCCGGTGCTGGTCGTGTTCTGGCTGCTCGCGCTGGTTGTCTTCCTGCAGTTCTTCACGCGCTATGTCTTGAACGATTCCCTCGGCTGGACCGAGGAGATCGCCCGTTACCTGCTGATCGCCGTGACCTTCATGGGCTCGATCCTGGCCTTGCGCCGCGGCACCCACATCGCGGTCGAAGCGGTGCGCAACATGATGCCACCGCGGCTGCGCGCCATCATGGCCTATGCCGAGCAAGTCGTCAGCGTGACCTTCTTCGTTCTGATCGCCTGGATCACCATCAAGCTCGCCCAGCGCAGCAGCTATCAGAAGATGGTGTCGATCGAGCTGCCGAAATCCGTGGTCTATTGGGGCGTGGCGATCTGTTTGCTGTTCATGGCGGCGATTGCCCTGTGGCGTTTCATCGATCTGGTTCGCCACCGCGAGCACGCCAAGGATGCACGCACCGGCGGACGGCTGGTTTGAAGGGGCGGCGAGCATGCTGATCACGCTGATGTTTGTCGCCCTGTTCGCCATGCTCATCGCCGGCGTGCCCGTGGCCGTCGCCCTCGCCGGCAGCTCCATGCTGTTCATCCTGCTCTCCGGCCAGGTGCCGGACATCGTCGTCGCCCACCGCATGATCAACGGCGTCGACAGCTTCCCGCTGCTGGCGGTGCCGTTCTTCATCCTGGCCGGCAATCTGATGAACACGGCCGGCATCACCAATCGCATCTTCGACTTCGCCAAGGCCTGCGTCGGCTGGCTGCGCGGCGGCCTGGGCCACGTCAATGTCGGTGCTTCGGTGATTTTCGCCGGCATGAGCGGTGCGGCGGTGGCCGATGCCGGCGGCCTCGGCGCCATTGAAATCAAGGCCATGCGCGATGCCGACTATGACGCCGATTTCGCCGTCGGCGTGACCGCGGCCAGTTCGACCATCGGGCCGATCATCCCGCCATCCCTCCCCATGGTCATCTACGGCGTCATGTCCGGCGCTTCGATCGGCCAGCTCTTCGCCGCCGGCTTCATCCCCGGCCTGGCCATGGCGCTCGCCTTGATGCTCATGGTCGGCTATTTCGCCTACAAGCGTAATTATCCGCGCGATCAAGCCTTTAGCATGGTTCGCTTCCGCGATGCCTTCACCGGCGCTTTACTGTCGCTGCTCACGCCGGTGATCATTGTCGGCGGCATCCTCGCCGGGCTGTTCACACCGACCGAAAGCGCCATCGCGGCATGTGTTTACGCCACCTTTCTCGGCCTGGTGGTTTACCGCACGCTAACCTGGAAGCGCTTTCTCGCGGTTTCCTTCGAAACCATTGAAACCACGGCCGTCGTCCTGTTCATCGTCGCCGGCGCATCGATCTTCGCCTGGATCCTGACCGCCAACCGTGTCACCGAACAGTTCGTCGGCCTGATCTTTACTGTCACCGAAAACCCCTATCTCGTTCTTCTGCTTGTCAATCTGATCCTGATCGTGGTCGGCTGCTTCATGGAGACCATCGCTGCGATCACGATCCTGGTACCGGTACTGCTGCCCCTTGTGACCAAGATCGGCGTCGATCCGGTTCATTTTGGCGTGGTCATGGTGCTGAACCTGATGATCGGCCTGCTGACCCCGCCTGTCGGTATGGTCCTCTATGTGTTATCAAGGGTTTCCGGCGTTCCCTTCGAGCAGTGTGTGCGCGCGACCGCACCGTTCCTCGTTCCGCTCGTCGGCGTCCTGCTCATGGTTACCTTCATTCCGGCGATCTCCATGTGGCTGCCGACGCTGATCTACCGCTGAAAGGCAGGAAGCCATGGCCGATACCGATACCCTTAGCCAGTGCCTGCGCCTGCATCCCGACGACAGCGTGCTGGTTGCCACCGCGGCCCTGAAGCCCGGCACGCAACTCGATGCGTATGGCGTGCGCGTGCAGGATTTCGTCCCGAGCGGGCACAAGCTGGCTGCGCGCGGCATCGCCGAGGGCGAAGCGGTGCGCAAATTCGGCCAGATTATCGGTGTTGCCACCCAGGCCATCGCGCCCGGCAGCCATGTACACAGCCACAATCTCGCCATGGGCAGCCATGTCGATGGCTACGAGATCGGCACCGAAGCGCGCGCTTTGCCGCCGCTTGCCGACATCCCGACCTTCATGGGCATTCGCAGGCCGGACGGCCGGGTTGCGACGCGCAACTACGTCGCCTTGTGCGCCACGGTGAACTGTTCGGCCACGGTCGTGCATCGCATTGCTGACGCGCTCAATCGTTCGGGCGAACTCGAGGCCTACCCCAACATCGACGGCGTCGTCGCCTTTGCCCATGGCACCGGCTGTGGCATGGCGGGTACCGGCGAAGGCGCCGATGCGCTGGAGCGGGTACTTATCGGCCACGCCACCCACCCGAATGTCGCCGCGGCGATCTTCGTCGGGCTCGGCTGCGAAATGATGCAGGTCGCCCGCTTGGCTGGCAAACACGGCGTGCGCGATGTCGGCCGGCTGCACAACCTGACCATCCAGGACACCGGCGGCACGCGGCGCACGATCGAGCAGGCGCTGGCGCATATCCGTGCCATGCTGCCGGATCTGAACCAGGTTCAGCGGGAACCGATTCCTGCTGGCGAGCTGGCGCTGGCGCTGCAATGCGGCGGCTCGGACGGCTATTCCGGCATCACCGCCAACCCGGCGCTGGGCCATGCCGCCGATCTGCTCGTGCGCTGTGGCGGTACCGCCGTGCTCGCGGAAACACCCGAGATCTACGGCGCCGAGCATCTGCTGGTGCGCCGGGCGGTTGCACGCGATGTCGGCGAGAAACTGCTCGAGCGCATTGCCTGGTGGCGGGACTATACGGCCAGGAACGGCGCCGAAATGGACAATAACCCCTCGCCCGGCAACAAGGCCGGCGGGTTGACAACGATCCTGGAGAAATCGCTGGGCGCCGCCGCCAAGGGCGGCTCGAGCCCGCTGGTCGACGTTCTGGCCTATGCTGCGCCGATCAACGCACGCGGTTTCGTCTTCATGGACAGTCCCGGCTACGACCCGGTCTCGGTCACCGGTCAGATCGCCACCGGCTGCCAGCTGGTCGCGTTCACCACCGGCCGCGGCTCGGCTTTCGGCAGCAAACCGGCGCCGACGCTCAAGCTGTCGACCAACAGCGCCACCTATGAGCGCATGGATGAGGACATGGACATCAATTGCGGCGATGTCGTCGATCAAGGTGTCAGTATCGAAGCCAAGGGCGGGGAGATCTTTAACGCGTTGCTTGAACTCGCTTCAGGCAAAAAATCAAAAAGCGAGGCCCAAGGGCTTGGCGATCATGAATTTATCCCGTGGCAGATTGGAGCAGTCTTGTGAGCGGCCGCGTCCAGAGCAAGAACATCCTGGTCACCGCAGCCGCCCAAGGCATCGGCCGTTCTAGTGCGCTGGCGCTGGCAGCAGAAGGCGCCCGTGTGCTCGCGACCGACATCAATCTTGAGGCCCTGGCCGAGCTCAAAGCCGAAAGCGACCAGATCACGGTCGAACGGCTCGATGCCCGAGACAGCGACTCCGTGGCGGCGGTGGTGCGCGATCACGGTCCGTTCGATGGCCTGTTCAACTGCGCGGGCTTCGTCCATCACGGCACACTTTTGGACGTTGATGAAAGCGCTTGGGACTTTTCCTTCGACCTCAACGTCAAGTCAATGTGGCGCACCTGTCGGGCGATATTGCCCGGCATGATCGAGGCTGGCGGCGGCTCGATCGTCAATATGAGCTCGGTCGCCTCCTCGATGAAAGGCGCACCGAACCGTTGCCTCTATGGCACGACAAAAGCTGCCGTGATCGGTCTCACCAAGGCGATCGCCGTTGATTTCATCCAGCAAGGCGTGCGCTGCAACGCGATCTGCCCGGGTACCGTACAGACCCCGTCGCTGGAAGAGCGCCTGCATTCTTTAGGCGACTACGAACAAGCGCGCGCGGCCTTCATCGCCCGACAGCCGATGGGCCGGCTGGGCACAGCCGAGGAAATCGCCGCCCTGGTCGTCTACCTGATGGCGGACGAAAGCGCCTACACCACGGGCCAGGCGCATATCATCGATGGTGGTTGGGCCCTTTAGGCTCAAAAGCCCTGAAACAGCATGTCCAGCGCGACCGTCACCTCGTCATGGGCCTCGGCGAGCGTGCCGACGCGCTGGCGCAACAAGTTGGTCGGCACGGCGGCGAGAAACTGGGTGACCATGACGACGTCGTCGGCGTCGATGGTGAACACCGGGTTGAGCCGCTTGGCCGGTTGCGGCGCCTGCGCCCTGGGCAGCAGTGGGACCACCACGCGGGCATTCAACAGATCCAGCAAATCGGCTTGTACATCAAGGAGATAGCCCTCGCCTTCCGGGTTCGCGAAGACGTCGAGCCGGGCCATCAGAACTGACGATGGCGGGCCAGCGGCAGCCCATGCCGCTCGACATGGCGGTTCGAACTCGCCAGCGCGCCGCGGTTCTCCTCGATCCAGGCACGCGCGCGGGCATCGGCCACCGCCCGTGCGATACCAGCTTCAGCGGCCCGCGAGATATTGACATTGAGCGCCCTTGCCTCGCGCAGCAGGGCGCTATCGATCGACAGGTTGGCCGCACGGCGCAACGCGCCTTTTGCTTCGTCGGTAATCATTCTGTCACCTCATATGCGCAAATACCATACGCATATGCGATGGCGAAAGCAATGCGCGTCGTGCCCGACGATCGGACACGCTTGCGCCAATGTCGCGCTAACAATCGGCCAGGATCGAACGTACCTAAGCTAAAGGGACCACCCCAACGGATGCCTGCAGCTGCATGGCGACAGCGAAGTCTCCAGCGACGATCAGGGAAACGGCCGAGCGGTTGATCAGCCGTTACCAGCGCTCGCGCAACCATGTCGCCGTGCTGGATGATGCCGGCGAGATCCTGGCCGTGAACCCGGCCTGGCGCGCGTTCGGTCGCGCCAACGCGCTCAACGATCCCGACAGTGCCGTCGGCAGCAACTATATCGCCGAGTGCGCGCTGGCCTCGGACGATCCCCACGCGCTCACGGCGCTGCGTGCGCTGAACATGGTGTGCCACCGCACCAAGACAGCCGAACACTTCGTCTATCCCTGCCACGGACCTGAGCAGAAGCGCTGGTTCATCTGCGAAGTGCGGCGCGATTTCCAGACCGATCTGGTCCTCGTCCTGCACCACAGTTCGGATGCCGGCAACACGGCGCAAGCGGCTGTCGAACGCGCCCAGCACATCATTGCCCGGTCACGCGAGATGCGCGCCCAGTCGATGGATGCCGTCGGCGACGCCCAGGCCGCCTATCTCGGCCTGGAAAACGAGCGCAAGCGCGACAAAAAGTGAGCGCCATAGCGCAAGCGCGCTGGCCTGCGTTAGGTTCGGGCCCAGAACAACGCAACCAGCCGGGAGGGGTCCGTGAGCAGGGCCGACGCATCACTGGGCAGCTTTGACTATGTCATCGTCGGCGCCGGCTCGGCGGGCTGCGTGCTCGCCAACCGCCTGAGCGCCGACGCCGACAAGCGCGTGCTCTTGCTGGAGGCCGGCGGCAGCGACAACTGGATCTGGTTCCACATCCCGATCGGCTATCTTTATGCCATGGGCAACCCGCGCGCCGATTGGTGTTGGCGCACACGGGCCGAGCCCGGGCTGAACGGTCGCGATCTGGCCTATCCGCGCGGCAAAGTGCTGGGCGGGTGCTCGGCGATCAACGGCATGATCTACATGCGCGGCCAGGCGCAGGACTATGACAGCTGGCGACAGGCCGGCAATGTCGGCTGGGGCTGGGATGACGTCGTGCCCTACTTCAAGGCCTCGGAAGACTACGCGCATGGCGCCGATGACCTGCATGGAACGGGCGGCCCGCTGCGCGTCGAAGAAAGCCGCGTGCGCTGGAAGATCCTCGATGTCTTTGCCAATGCCGTGGCCGAGCAGGGCTTGCCCAAGCTGGCCGATTTCAACTGCGGCGACAACGAAGGCGTCAGCTATTTCCAGGTCAACCAGCGCGCCGGCGTGCGCTGGTCCTGTGCCAGAGGTTTTCTGCGCCCGGTCGCCAAACGCGCCAACTTGCGCGTGCTCACCCATGCGCTTGCCGAGCGCATCGAACTGGCCGACGGCCGGCCGGTCGCCCTGATCGCCTCGGTGAACGGAGCGCGCCAACGCATTGTGATTGAAGGTGAATTGATCTTGAGCAGCGGCGCCATCGGCTCGCCGGTCCTGCTCGAGCGCTCGGGCATCGGCCAGCCGGATGTACTGACCAATCATGGCATCGAGACGCAGCACGCCCTTGCGGGGATCGGCGAAAACCTGCAGGACCACTTGCAGCTTCGCATGATCTACAAGGTTCAAGGCATTGAAACGCTCAATGAAATCGGCCGCGGCATGCTCGGCAAGGCACGCATCGCGGTGCAATACGCGATGACACGTTCGGGGCCGATGAGCATGGCGCCGTCGCAGCTCGGCGTCTTCGCCCGCTCATCAAGTGCCTATGACCGGGCCAACCTGGAGTACCACGTGCAGCCCTTGTCGCTCGACACGTTCGGCGATCCGCTGCACGATTTTCCGGCCTTTACCGCCAGCGTGTGCAACCTGCGCCCGGTCTCGCGCGGTCATGTGCATTTGAGCGGCACGGCGGTGACCGACCAGCCGGAGATCGCGCCCAACTATCTGCAGGCACCGGAAGACCGCGCGGTCGCCGCCGATGCCTTGCGCCTGACCCGGCGGATCGTGCTGCACAGCAAGACGTTCGCGCCCTACCGGCCATCCGAATACAAGCCGGGCCTTGGCGCTGATGACGATGACAGCCTGGCGCACGCCGCCGGTGACATCGGCACGACGATCTTTCACCCGGTCGGCACCTGCAAGATGGGGCCGGCCAGCGATCAGCAGGCGGTCGTCGACGATCGGTTGCGCGTGCATGGTCTGCGCCGCCTGCGCGTGGTCGATGCCTCGATTATGCCGACGATCACCTCGGGCAACACCAACGCGCCGGTGGTGATGATCGCGGAAAAAGCCGCCGCGATGATCCGTGAGGATGCCCGCAGCGGCCAGACCTGATCGAAAGCCGCGGCCGCCTCAGGCGTGGGCGTGAGGTTCGCCCGAGCGCACGATTGCTCGCGCACCGAAATAGGACGCCGGCACGGCCAGGAGCACGCCGATGGCGATGGCGCTGAGCAGCACGACCGTATCCGTGCCGGTGATGCCGATGATGGCCAGGGCGGCGACCATGGCACTACCGGCCAGGGTCGGCGCCACGATGATGAATAGAACCATGGCGAGCTTGAACATGATGACCCTCCGCGATGCGATTTTCGACAGGGATGTATTACAGTCGCTTCGCGTTTATTATACCTCTTGGCGGCGTGCCTTGATGTGGGTCAGAATTGTGTCATCTCCCGGCCCTGACCGATCGAGCCCTACCAAACATGAGCCAACCGCGCATCAACCTGTTCAGCGACACGCAAACGCGGCCCACGCCGGCCATGCGCGCCGCCATTGCCGCCGCCGAGGTCGGCGACGAGCAGAGCTTTGCCGACCCGAGCGTCAATGTTTTGTGCACGCAGGCGGCCGCACTCCTCGGCCATGAGCGCGCCATGTTCCTGCCCTCGGGTACCATGGCCAACGAAATCGCGATCCTGGTGCACTGCCGCCCCGGCGACGAGATCTTGTGCGATCGCAGCGCGCATATTCTCAATCTCGAGGGCGCCGGCCCGTCTGCCCTGGCTGGCGCGCAAGTAACCGGCCTGCCGGGCGAGCGCGGCGTGTTCACCGCCGCCGACGTCGCAGCCAGCGTGCGCGATCCGGCCAATCGCTATGCGCCGCAAACGCGTCTCGTTGCGATCGAGAACACCGCCAATCTCGGTGGCGGCACGGTCTGGCGCCTGGATCAGGTCGAAGCGGTGGCCACAGCGGCGCGCGACAACGGCCTGCTGGTGCATATGGATGGCGCCAGGTTGATGAACGCCGTGGTCGCCACGGGCACGTCGGCGGCCAGTTACGGCGCCTTGTGTGACAGCATCTGGCTGGATCTGAGCAAGGGCCTGGGCTGCCCAATCGGCGCCGTTCTGGCCGGCTCGGCCGACTTCATCGACGAGGCGTGGCGCTGGAAACAACGCCTTGGCGGGGCCATGCGTCAGGCCGGCATGATGGCTGCCTCCGGCTCTTATGCCCTCGCGCACCATATCGCCCGTCTGGCCGACGATCACGCCAATGCCCAGCGTCTGGCGCACGGCATCGCATCGATCCCCGGCCTCGCCTGCCGGATCGAGCATGTCGAGAGCAATATCGTGTTCATCGATGTCAGCGCCGCTGCGTGGACGGCCGAGACGGTCTGTGCGGCCATGGCCGAGCGCGGCGTCAGGCTCGGCGCCATGGGCGGACGTATCCGCGCAGTCACCCATCTCGATGTCAGCACAGCGATGATCGACGAGGCGCTGCACCATCTGGCCGAACTCATGGAAACGACACCCCGATGAGCGACGAGCCGTCGACCAGCCGCCCGCGCCTGCTGGTCAACCCGCCGCCGGACACGGTCACCTTGCGTCGGCTCTCGGGCGGTGGCAGCGAAGCCATGGTCGAGCCGCTGCGTCTGGGCGAGCGCTTGCGCCAGATCCGCCAGGCGCAGCGCTGGACGCTGGAAGAAGTCAGCAGGCGCACTGGCTTGGCCCGTTCGACGTTGTCCAAGATCGAAAACGAGCAGATGTCGCCCAGTTTCGATGCCGTGCAGCGCCTCGCCGCGGGCCTCGGCATCGATGTGCCGCAACTGTTCGTCTCAATCAGAGCCAATGACGGCATCGTCGGCCGCCGCTCCCTGACCCGGGCGCACTCCGGCCAACCGCATCCGACCACCACCTACGAGCACGAGTTGCTGTGCACCGATCTCGCCAACAAGAAGATGGTGCCATTCAAGACGCGTGTGCGCGCACGCAGCTTTGCCGAGTTCGGCGATTGGGTGCGCCATCCGGGTGAGGAATTCCTTTACGTGCTCGAGGGTCAGCTAAGCTTCCTGAGCGAATTCTACGTGCCGTTGGCGCTAAGTGTCGGCGACAGCGTGTATTATGACAGTGGCATGGGCCATTGCTGCATTTCCACCGGTGCCGAGGACGCCCTGATTTTGTGGGTGTCGGCGCTGTAACCGGTTCTGTCCGGCCAACCTGGGAGGCACGGCGCGCTATCTGGATTAAGCCTAAAGTTTTCCCCAATTGCGCGAAGCCTCATGTGTGACAGTTGCGTCACGCAAGCACAAAAGTGCTTTGAAACCAATGATTTGAGGCTTTGCCAGTTATCCACAGAATTCGGGAAAACCCTGTGGATTGCGTTGTGGATCGTTGCCTGAAACGTTGTGATTGGCGTGGGATTTTCGCGCACAAGCGCGTGCGATCAATGGACACCACCTGCAGTCGAGCTATCTTTGGGTAAATATGGGGGAGTTAACCGGATGCACCGCTCAGAACAGACCATGTTATGGTTTCTCGCTCGCCATTGCGCCGCCGGTGTCCTTTTGGGGCTTGTCCTGGTCGGCGCGATCCTCGCGCTGGACGTCGCCCATCTGGGTACGCTCGTTTTCTCGGGCAGCCACACCATCGTCGCGCTGGCTCTGCTCATCGCCGGCTTCGGCGTCACCTTCGGCAGCCTCGCCATGGGCACGGCGATTTTCCTCCTGCCCTATGACGATCCCGACGCCGGCGCGAAGAAAAAGGCGACCATCGCGTTGCCGAGCGGCCAGCCGAGCCTGCGTCGCGTACCGGTGATTGCCGGCCGACGCTAGCTGGCACGCAGCAGCGGCTGACCCGCTGCGAGGTTTTCGCTTTCGATCCAGCGCAGCATGTCGGCGAAGGTCTGCTCGGCACCGAGATCGTGCAGCAGCAGATGCGGCCTCTTGGGGTAACGCATCAGCGTGGCCCCTTCGCCCAGGCGTTCGGCCAGCCGGTCGATCGATGCCCGGGTCACCAGGCGATCGCGCGCACCATGCAGGACGAGGCTCGGCACGCCGACGTGATCGGCCCCCAGTGACGCCTCGTTGGCAAGCTCCGCCAGGCCGTAATAGACATCGATGCGCACATCGCGCAGCACCTTGGCATCACGCATCAGACGTTCGCGCGCGCTCGGATCGAGATAGGCCTTGCGGCCGCGGCCGATATCGACCGTGACATGCGGCATGGCGTGGGAAAACACGCGCAGCACGAGATCGTACAGCTTGCGCAGGACGACGCCTTCGCGCACGGCCGGCGCGACAAGCATCAGGCCGTCGGGCCTGCAGCGCACAGACGCCGCTGCCGCCAGGGCCACTGCACCGCCCATGCTCTCGCCGAGAACCAGCAGCGGCAGCCCGGGCCAGCGCGCACGCATGGCCTCGATGGCATCGCACAGATCGTCGACCAGGGTGTCGGCGCCGGCCCAGTAGCCGCGCGTGGCGCTCTCGCCGAAGCCGCGCTGGTCGTAGGCCATGGTCAAAAAACCGTGATGGGCGAACCACTTGCCCTGCCGGTCGAAGCCTGCCCGGTAATCGCCGAAATTATGCAACGCCACGATCAGCGCGCGCGGCGGCCGATCCGGCTGCCACGTGGTCTGCGCCAGGGCACAGGCATCGCGGGTGATCAGGGCGCCCGGCTCGAGATGCGGCGAACGCACGGACAGGCCGGCACCGCGCCGCTCGGGCCTCGAGCGACCATGCGCAGCGACGAACGCGCCGACCACCAGCGTTCCAACCAACAATCGTGCAATGACCGCAACGGCCATGAACCGAAATCCCCTCGCGTTTTCCCTTTATTAAGGTAGCCCGCGTTCATGGCAAAACGATGCAAACGGCGCGCTTGTTCGCCTGGGCATGGCAAAAGCCAGCGCGATCAGGGACAGCGCGCTTGCAGGTGGCTGCCATCATACGGCGCATCACGGCGCACGGCCGTGTCAAAAAAAGCCAGCATCTCGCTGCTCAGGACCGCGTAGTCGGGATTGGCCGGCTCGAAGAAGACGCCATCGCGGGTGATCGGCTCTGCCAGGATGAGGCTCGAATGGCGCACGCCGCACGCTTTGGCGGCTCTGTCATCGTAGTCATCGGCTTGCGTCCAGCTGAAACAGGTGCTCTTGGTCGCCGGATCGATCTGCGCGGCATCGGGTTCGTCGATGCAGTTGCCCGGGCGGACGTCACAGATCGGCATATAGGCGGTGGCGCTGCCTTCCGGCCGCCGGTCGAGCACAAACTCCAGGCCACGGACAAACGCTGTCTTGTCATGCAGTGAGTGCGCGACGAACAGCGGCTGGGCCAGCGGGTAGCGGTCCAGCAGGTTGAGGGTCACTTCGCGCAGCCGGCCCAGATGATAGGCGCCGTAGCGCGGCAGCGCGCGATAGCGATAGGGATTGACCGGCGCGCAGTCGCGTACGGCGTTCCACTTTGAGTCGTCGATGAAGCCGGTCAACCATGTGGCGCTGCGATCGGCCAACCACGCAAACGGCGGGTAGAAGCTTTCCGCGGCATAGCCCGGCCACTTGGCGCCGCGCGGAAAGTCCAGTGCCGCTGAGAACAGGAACACGCCGCCATTGACCTCCTGGGGTCGATCGAGCGCGGTGTACAGGCTGAGCAAGCCGCCTGTGGAGAAACCGCCGATCGAGACGCGTGGCGCCAGTTCCCTGGCGACCGCCACCGTTTCCCCTGCCGTTGCGATCCAGGCCTGATACAGCGCGGGCACGCGCATGGCCGGCATACCCTCGATGGAGCCGTGCCCGGGCAGGAGCGCGATCACGACATCGGCGCCGGCGTCGTAGAAGTCGCGCGCAACCGCGGTCATGAAATAGGGCGAATCCGACAGACCGTGCAAAAGCACGACGACGTCCTCGGTCTCACCGTCATGCAGCCAGAGCTGCGCGTCGTTGTCCGCGCGAATGGCCGGGCTTTCGAAACGGTACCGGGCGCCACCATCGGCCATCGGCTCCATGGCTTGAGTGATCGCGCCGTACCGGGCCTCAAGCTGCGCCTGCATCAAAGCGCGTGCCGCCTCGGTGCGTTCGTTGGCCAGCGCTCCAACGGAAAGCACCAAATTCAGCGCAATAAAGGCGAAAATGAACAGATTTGGCAGGAGCATGGCCGACGTCTCGTGATCAGGCTTCGGCCACCCTAGGCAGGCCGGCGGAAAAGGCGAGAATAAAATCTCTATCAAGCGGGCTCCGCGTGGTTGATGTAGCATCAGTGCCTGGTTGATTGCTCGTCAATACCTTGTGCCGGCGTGACTGCGCGGCCGCCTGGTGGTTCCAGTGCCCGCTGGATCGTTCTTCCGTGGATTTCTGGGCGATATACCGAATTCAGCGCGGTGGGCCGGCTTGCCCGCCTGATTCTGGTTGGCAGAACGGCGGTTTGCAGCGAAATAACCCGTTCGAAGTCAATGGATTAGCGTTTCGCGCTGAGTCTCGACTTCTCGCTGAATCGAGTATCCGTCGGCCGATGTCGCCTGCGCTGAATTTGGTAGCTAAGGTCCGCGTGGCCGGGTAGCCGATTCAGCGTGATCGCTTAGGCAACCTATCTGAGTCTTTATAGGTAATGGGTAGTCAATTCAGCGTGGATAACCGCCGGTTTGCTAGGCGATTCAGCGTGGCCGACCTACCGAAATCAGCGTGCGACTTAGCGGGACCTTGGCGGTTTATACCAAATTCATTGTGGATGAATGTGAATCCTGGGGAATTCGGCAAAAAAATGCACGCCCGTACCAAATGCAGCGTGACAGGCGGTGCAATCTCGGTTTCAAGATATGACGCGTCGATGGGGGTCGGCGTCAAGATCTTGTGTCGGGATCGACCGTAGATGGCCAAGTCCAGTTTCCTGCCAAGCTATCATGAGCAGCTTAGCATGTTTTCGCGCAATGAACTTCTCGCCCAGGCCAGTGACGCCAAAGAAAGGCGGCGCATCAGCTGGGCGCACGAGATCATGTGCAACGAGGGCGACGACATCTCCTTCCTGCACGCCGGCCTGTGCATGGCCGCCCTGCCCCATCGGCGGCCAAAAGACGAGCTCGAGCCCTGGATTCGCACCAATGGCCGCTTCAAGCTGGCCGTCTGGCCGGGCAAAATGCTGAAAAAGGACGGCGGCTATGAGCCGATCGGCGTGCCCTACGGCACCAAAGCACGCCTGATCCTGCTCTATCTGATGACATCGGCCATACGCATGCAATCACGTGTTGTGCCGATGGAGCGATCAATGTCGGCATGGTTGCGCAAGATCGGCCTGCCGGTCACCGGCGGTCCGCGCGGCACAATCAAGCCGGTGCGCGAGCAGGCCCTGCGCATCAGCCGTTGCGAGCTCTCCCTGCGCTTCGACGAGGACGGCCGCGCGTCCTTGCGCGACCGCCGTGTGGTCGACGGCCTGCACTTGTGGGCGGCCGATGAAAGCAGTGAATGGCCGGAGTCAGTCGAGCTGACCCAGGAGTTCTACGATCACTTGCGCGAACATGCCGTGCCGCTCGAAGAACTTGCGATTGCCAAGCTGAAGGGCAGCTCGCTGGCGCTCGACCTGTATGTCTGGCTGTGCTACCGGCTGCCGCGTTTGGAGCGGCCGCTGACCCTGTCCTGGCATCAGTTGATGCCGCAATTCGGCAGCCAGATCAAAAGCGTAAACAGTTTTGCGCAGAACGTACGTGAAGCACTGCTCGATGTTTTGTCGGTCTATCCGGCCGCGCGCGTGAACGTCAAAACCGGCGGCATCGAGCTGTTGCCGGCGCGTCCTGCGGTCGCACCGCGCAGCCTGCGCAAGCTCAACTTCCGCGTCATCGAGGGCAAGGTCGAGCGCTGAGTTTGGTAGCGCACGCATCGGATCACGCAAACGCACAAAAAAAGAGCCAACCACCCGGTGTGCAGCCGCGTTGGCTTCTGCTATGACCTGTCCCGGGTTGGCCGCTTGCTCGGCCGGTGCGAGGGAGAGCGCCTGAGGGGCGCGTTGGTCGGAGTAGCGTATCATGGTGCCGAGTTCGCCGACCCGGCGAGCGGGCGACGCGCGGGAGCGTGTTTCAGTCAAGCTCAAATGGTTTAATGCGACCAAGGGGTTTGGCTTTGTCGCCCCGCTGGATGGATCGCCGGACGCGTTCCTGCACGTTTCCGTCATGCAATCCGCCGGTTATCAAACCTTGGGTGACGGTGCTGAAATGGTCGTCGACCTCGAAGAAGGTCGTCGCGGCTGGCAGGTAGCGACCATTCTGAGCGTCGATTCCCAGGGCAAGGCGCCCGCGCCCAGCAGTGGCGGGCATGGTTACGGCCACGGCGGCGGTGAAGACGGCGAGTGGCTGGAATGCAGCATCAAGTTCTTCTCGGCTGAGAAAGGCTATGGCTTTCTCAAGCCGAATGAGGGCACCCAGGGCGACGTCTTCCTGCCGGGCCGGCTCCTCAAGCGTCTCAATATTGAGGCTGAGCAGCTTGAGCCGGGCCAGATCGTGCGCGCCAAGGTCAGCCAGGGCCCCAAGGGACCCATGGCGAGCGACATCGAGGTCGACTGAGCGCGCGCCGCTCGCTTTCCGCTAACCGGTTGGCATCAAATGCAAAACGCCGACTTTTGAAGAGCCGGCGTTGCAACCTCTTGCCGCCGCATCGGGGACGCGGCGGCTGCGCTGTCGAGCCTGGATTAGGCCGCCAGCGACTTCATCTCGTCGACCGAAGCCATGGCGCGCTTGACGAGCACGTCAATCGCCTCGCCCTGGGCCTTGACGGTCAGGTCGATCAGCTCCTTGGCGTCAGCCATCGACTTCTCGAAGAATGCCTTGACCTCGTCGGCGGCCGCTTCCGGCTTGGCGTCCTTGTTGAAACCGGTCTTCATCATGGCTTCGGACTTGCTCATGACAGTCTGGAAGGTCTCAGACTGCTTCTTCATGGCGGTCTCGGCGGCGGTCATCAGGATCTGGTTGGCCTGGGTCAGCGCCTCGACGTTCTTCTGGCCCATGGCCATCAGGGCGTCGAAATCGAACTTCGGCAGGGCCGGCATGGTCGGGGTGGTGGTTTTCTGCGTCGCCATAGGTGAACTCCCTCGTCGCGAACGGTTTTGCTGCAATGCACAAATTAGATAAAACAGACATAGCCGTGCGGTGCAAGCGGAGATTTGTTGCGCTGCAGCAAAACATGCCCAACTTTGGTGCAAGCTGACCTGGAATTGGTCAACGTTCCTGGCGCGGATCGTCGTCGCGCGACGGCGCATCAGGCTCATCGTCGTCATCGAACAGGATGCGTTCGGCGGCGCCGTCCAGATCGTCATACTGACCTGAACGCAGGCTCCACAAAAAAGCGCCCAGGCCGAGGGCACCCAGAAACAGGGCGATCGGGATCAAGAACAAAAGCGAGGTCATCGTTGTGGTTCCCTGGCCAGACGCATGGCGTTGACAATGACCACGATCGAACTGGCCGACATGGCGAGCGCGGCGATCAGTGGCGTAACATGGCCAAGCACGGCCACCGGCACAGCTAAGACATTGTAAATCAGCGCCAGGGCGATGTTCTGTTTGACCAGGGCTTCGGCGCGGCGCGCGACCTCGAGGGTCAAGGCCACGGGCGCCAGCTTGTCGCCCTGAAATACGGCATCGGCGGCCGTTTGGCTGATGTCCGCCGCTGAGGATGGCGACAGCGAGACATGCGCAGCGGCCAGCGCCGGGGCATCGTTCAGGCCATCGCCGACCATGAGCACCGTCTTGCCGGTTTCGGCCAGCGCTTCCAGGCGCTTGACCTTGTCCGCCGGCGTACAGCCCGCCTGGTAGTCCGTGATGCCCAGCTCACCGGCGATCGCCGCCGCCACGCCTGGCCGGTCGCCGGAAAGCATCATCAAGCCGTAGCCCTGCGCGCGCAACGCGCCCACGGTCTCGGCAGCATCGCTGCGCAGCTGGTCATCGAAGCTGAAACGCACCGGTGCCACACCCGGCCGTGCCAGCCACAGCTCCGGCCGGTCGCTGTCGGGCCCGCTGTCGACGACGCCGACGAATGACCGCGAGCCAAGCTTGAGCTCACCGCACACCAGCCCCTGACCCGGCCGCTCCTCGACGCCACGGGCCGCCGGGGCATCGGGTGCCGCCGCCCGCAGCGCACGCGCCAAGGGGTGGCGGCTGCTGGCAGCCAGGGACGAGGCCTGGCGCAGGGCGTCCGGGTCGATGGTCGCATCGGTGCATAAGCGCAACCGGCCCTCGGTCAGCGTGCCGGTCTTGTCGAACACGATGGTGTCGATAGCCGCCAGCCGCTCCAGCGCGCTGCCGGATTTGAGCAGGGTGCCGGCGCGCAGCAAACGGCCCGAGGCGATGACCTGCACGGCCGGTACGGCCAGGCCGAGGGCGCACGGGCAGGTGATGATCAGGACGCTGACGGCGTACAACAGCGCCTGCTGCCAGGCGATCTCGGTGAATGCCAGCCAGCCGATGACGGTCAGCGCGGCAAGACTGGGCACGACCGGGGCGTAGAGACGGGCAATGCGATCGGCCAGGCCGACGAAGCGGGCCTTGCGCTGCTCGGCGACCTCCATCAGCCGGACGATTTCGGCGAGCAGCGTGCCCTCGCCCACGGCTTTGGTGGTGATCTGCAGCGGTGCCGAAAGGTTGAGCGTTCCGGCAAAGACCACATCGCCGGGTTTCACTGCCCGCGGGGCGCTTTCGCCGGTGATCAGGCTGGTGTCGAGTTCGGACCGGCCACTGGTGACGACGCCATCGACGGCAATGCGCTCGCCGGTGGCGGTCAGCACGGTCATACCGCTGTGCACCTGTTCCGGTGCCATGACCTGCGTCCGGCCATCGGCATCGAGCACGGTGACCGCGCGTGCGCCCAAGGCCAGGAGGCGCTCTGCCGCCTGCCGGGCCCGACCACGCGCCCGCTTTTCCAGCCAGCGGCCGATGAGCAGGAAAAACACCAGCATGATGGCGCTGTCGAAATAGGCATGCGGGCCGCCGCGCATGGTTTCGAACAGGCTCATGCCGGCGGCGAGCACGATGCCGATGGTGATCGGCACATCCATATTGGTGCGGCCGTGGCGGAGCGCGCCGATCGCCGAACGGAAGAATGGCCGGCCGCTATAGACCAGTGCCGGCAGCACGATCAGCGCGGACAGCCAGTGCAGGAAATCGCGTGTCGCCGGCCCCATGCCCTGGCTGTGACCGGCCCAGATGGAGACCGACAGCAGCATGACGTTGGCCGAGGCAAACCCGGCTACGGCCATGGCGCGCAGCAAAGCGCGATCCTCGCGCGCGTCCAGGCTGGCGATCCGCTCCGGATCATAGGGCACCGCCGGATAGCCGAGCTCGCTCAAGCGGTCGAGATAGGCGGTCGCGGCCGCGATCGGGCCGTGCCAGTCGAGCATCAGACGGCGAGTGGACAGGTTCACGCGTGCGTGGTCGACGCCATCCAGCTGGCGCAAGCCGCGCTCGATCCTGGCGACACAGGCACCGCAGCTGACATTCTCAACCATGAGATGCAGCCGGTGACCGCCGTCCTCGCGCGCCAGCACATAGGGTTCCAGCGCGATTACGCGCCGCTCGTCAGCTCGCTCGGCGTGTGCTGGCGTTCTTGTGGGCGGCTTGAGATCGGCGAGCGGGTCCGCGATCGCCGGCGCATCGCGCATCAGCGCAGGATGACACGCTCGGTGACGCGGAAATCGGTCTCCTCGACGCGGGCGTGCACGCGCACTTCCCACTGGCCCGGCATGGCGAGCTGCACGGGTGCGGTGTAGCGGCCGTCACCGACATTGGTAAGCACGAGCACCTGCTCGTGGCCTTTCTCCAAGGGTCGCACGACCTTGGCACGCATGTCGGCGCGATTGATGCCCTGCCCGTCGGCATCGATGAGCTGGACTTCGAGATCCCCGCTCAGATCGGCGCGCTGCTCGAGCGAGATCGTGCTCTCCCAGCCGAGGGCTTCCTGCGCCGCCATTTGCTCGAGCGTCTCGTTGTAGCGGATGCCGCGTTCGTAGGGCCGGTCGGTCCAAAGGCCGCCAAAGGTCGTCGTGGCGAAATAGACCATCGTGCCGTTGGCGATCAGCATGACCCCGAAAAAGCCGACGAAGTAGTATGGGATCCAAGAACGCGGGCGGGCATTGTCACGCGTTGCCTTGCGCATGGCCTGTCCCTCGATGCTGGGTGTGGACGACGCCCCCGGCCTCAGGGACCGGGGGTGCGGAACACTGTTTCATGCGTCACCGTTTCATTTGTGTCCATGGCGGTGATTTCAAACGCGACATCGTAGCTGTCGCTGCTGATGTCGTCCGCTGCCTGGGTGACGAAAATGCGGAACGTGGACACGCCGTCCGGTGCCGCATCCAGCGCCAGCGCCGGTTGCGGATTGCCGCCCTGCTCGAACATCTCGACGCCCTCCAGCCCGGTCATGGCGAGCAGGAATTGCCGCTCCTCGTTCTTCTTGTTGAGGATCTTCACGGTATAGCCGTTGCGGATGCTGCCATCGGAGAGCTGGATGAACAGCGGATTGCGATCGCGCTGCACGGTAATGTCGGCGGTCGACTTGGTGCTCAGGCCGAACAGCATGAGCAGGCCGACCAGCGAGACGATCACGGTGTAGATGATCGTGCGCGGGCGGATCAGGCGCACCGGCTGGGTGTCGCCGTGCGACTTGGCATGCTGGTTCATTTCGGTGTCGAACGAGATCAGACCGCGCGGCAGGTCGACCTTGTCCATGACCGTGTCGCAGGCATCGATGCACAGGCCGCAGCCGATGCATTCGAGCTGCATACCGTCGCGGATGTCGATGCCCATCGGGCAGACCGAGACGCACTGGCGGCAATCAATGCAGTGGCCGCGACCCTCCCAGCTCTCGCCCTTGCGATGGCTGCCGCGCGGTTCGCCGCGATATTTCTGATAGGTCACGGTGAGCGAGTGCTCATCCAGCAGGGCCGCCTGGATACGCGGCCACGGGCACATATAAGTGCACACCTGCTCACGGGCGAAGCCGGCAAGCAGATAGGTCGTGCCGGTGAACAGCAGCATGAAAAAGTAGGTGCCGCCGCTCGCCTGGAAGGTCACGAGGTCATAGAAGGTGCTCGGCGCATCCATGAAATAGAAAATCCAGGCACCGCCGGTGGCCAGGGCGATCACCAGCCAGACGATGTGCTTGCTGATGCGCTTGCGCACCTTGTCCACCGTCCAGGGCTGGCGATCGAGGCGCATGCGCTGGTTGCGATCGCCCTCGATGCGCCGCTCGACGAACATGAACAGATCGGTCCAGACGGTCTGCGGGCAGGTGAAGCCACACCAGACCCGGCCGAACAGGGCGCTGGCCATGAACAGGCCGAAGGCCGCCATGATGAGCAGGCCGGTCAGGTAGTAGATCTCCTGCGGCCAGATCTCGATCCAGAAAAAGTACAGCCGGCTGTTGGCCATATCGGCGAGCACCGCCTGGTTCGGCACACCCTCGCCGCGGTCCCAGCGGATCCACGGCACCGTGTAATAGATCAACAGCAGGACAATCAGCGTCGCCGTCTTGATGGTCCGCCAACGGCCGGAAACACCCTTGGCATACACCTTGATGTGCTTGGCCCAAAGGGGGTCGGCCTTTTGCTGTTGCCGAGTGAGAACGTCCTCGGTGGCAACAACTTCGCTCATTCGTCCCGTCCCATGACTGGAGTGTGGTGTGTTCGGATTAGCCCCGGCTAATATATCGATTTTACCCGAACAATGTGTAAATTTGGCGAAGAAGGAAAGGCCGGGGCGGACTTTTCAGAAGTCCCACGCCCAGCCGATCGATCGCCCTACTCGGGCAGGCTCTCCTGACCGCCGCCGAGATTGTAGACATACGATGCCAGCATCTTGATCTCGGTGTCGCTCAGGCGCTGGCCGAAGGCCGGCATGACGCCCTGACGCGGCTGCCAGATCTGCTGGACGATCTGCTCGTATTCGCCGCCGTAGAGCCAGATGGCATCGGTCAGGTTCGGCGCGCCGGCGTAGATATCGCCCTTGCCTTCCTCACCGTGACAGGCCGCGCACTGCTCTTCGTAGATGACCTGCCCTTCCTCGGCCATGGCGGCATCGAACTCGCGATCCTGCTGGTTAATCGACAGGATATAGCTGGCCACCTGCTCGATCTGCTCGCGCTCGAGGATGCCGTCGACGCCATAACGCGGCATTTCCGAATAACGCGACTCGTCGGACTGATCGTTGCGAATGCCGTGTCTGATCGTGTAGGCGATCTCGTCGATGGTGCCGCCCCAGATCCAGTCGTCGTCGGCCAGGGTCGGGTAGAAACCCTGACCGGCACCGCCGAGACCGTGGCAGGGGACGCAGTTGTCCTGGAAATAGACCTCGCCGCCATGGGTGGCGTATTGCATGAGGTCCTCGTTGCCCGGCAGTTCGGTGATGTCGACCGAGGCGATCTGGTCGGTGAACTCGGCCTTGGCGGCATTGGCCTCGTCGAGCGAGGCCTGCACGTTCAGGCGTGCGTCCGGGCCGAACAGGCCACCGATATAGGTCCTGCCGAGCGGGAAGGACGGATTGAACACCCAGTAGCCGATCGAGAAGACGATCGACACCCAGAACACCCAGACCCACCACTTGGGCATGGGGTTGTTCAGCTCCTTGATACCGTCCCACTCGTGCCCGGTCGTCTCGCGACCGGTGACCTCATCTATTTCGACCTTCGCCACGGCTTAAGCCTCCGGTTTGGCGTCATCATCGTCGTCATCGAAGGGGATCCGCGCCGCATCCTCGAACTTCTTCTTGTTGCGAGGCCAATACGCGTACGCGACGATCCCCAAAAATATGATCATGAGCCAGACGACCCATAACTGGCGTGCCAGCTCGCTGATCGTCGCCAGATCCATCATCGTCTCCCACGGACCTACTGGATGAGGTCCTCCGTCTTGAGGTCGGTGAAGTCGACCATCCGACCGAGAATCTGCAGGTAGGCGACCAGGGCGTCCATCTCGGTCAGCCGGTTCGGCTGGCCGTCGAAATCACCGGTGGCGGCCTTCGGATAGCGCGCCAGCAGTTCGTCCCAGTCGCCGTCAGTGGTTGCCTGCACCCGGGCATCGTTGACCGCATTCTCGATCATCTCATCGGTGTAGGGCACACCGACCATACGCAGCGCCCCGAGGTGCTGATCGTAATCGGCGATGTGCAGGTCACGCTCGAGCAGGAAGGCATACGGCGGCATGATCGATTCGGGCACGACATCACGCGGGTTGACCAGATGTGCGACGTGCCAGTCATTCGAGTATTTGCCGCCCACGCGCGCCAGGTCGGGGCCGGTACGTTTCGAGCCCCACTGGAACGGATGGTCGTACATGCTTTCCGCGGCCAGCGAATAGTGGCCGTAACGCTCGACCTCATCGCGGAACACGCGGATCATCTGAGAGTGACAGTTATAGCAGCCCTCGCGGATGTAAATATCCCGGCCGGCCTGCTCGAGGGGGCTGTAGGGGCGCACCCCGTCAACCTCCTCGATGGTGCTCTCGATGGTGAACAGCGGCGTGATCTCGACCAGCCCGCCGATCGCCACGGTGACCAGGATCAAGCCGGTCAGCAGCAGCGAGCGGCGTTCGATCTTGGAGTGGTTCTCAATCAGAGACATGCCTCATGCACTCCTTACTCGGCCGGCTCGACGATGGGGGCATGGCGCACCTTGGTCTCGGCAATCTGCCGTTCCTGGCGCACATCACCACGGGCCGTTCGCCACAGGTTGTAGACCATGATCAGGGCACCGGTGACGAACAGGACGCCGCCGAACGCGCGGATCACGTAGAAGGGATGCATCGCCTCGACGGTCTCGATGAAGGCGTACTGCAAGAAGCCCAGCTCGTCATAGGAGCGCCACATCAGGCCCTGCATGATACCCGAGACCCACATCGCGGTGATGTAGAGCACGATGCCCATGGTCGCGATCCAGAAATGGGCCTCGACCAGACGCTGGCTGTAGAGCTGGGTGCGGCCGTACAGGCGCGGGATCAGGTAGTAGATCGCCCCGAAGCTGATAAAGGCGACCCAGCCGAGCGCACCCGAGTGGACATGGCCGACGGTCCAGTCGGTGTAGTGCGACAGGGCGTTGACCGCGCGCACCGACATCAGCGGTCCTTCGAAGGTGCTCATGCCGTAGAACGCGACCGAGACGACCAGGAAGCGCAGCACCGGATCGGTGCGCAGCTTGTCCCAGGCGCCGGACAAGGTCATCAGGCCGTTGATCATGCCACCCCAGGACGGCATCCACAGCATCACCGAGAAGGTCATGCCCAGGGTCTGCGTCCACTGCGGCAGGGCCGTCCAGTGCAGGTGGTGCGGGCCGGCCCAGATATAGAGGAAGATCAGGCCCCAGAAGTGCACGATCGACAGGCGGTAAGAGTAGACCGGGCGCTCGGCCTGCTTCGGCACGAAGTAGTACATCATGCCGAGGAAGCCGGCGGTCAGGAAGAAGCCCACCGCGTTGTGGCCGTACCACCACTGGGTCATGGCGTCCTGGACACCGGCAAACGCCGAGTAGCTCTTCACACCGAAGAAGGACACCGGCACGGCCATGTTGTTGCCGATGTGCAGCATGGCGATGGTGACGATGAAGGCCAGGTAGAACCAGTTGGCCACATAGATGTGCGGCTCGCGGCGCTTCACGATCGTGCCGAGGAAGGCGACCAGATAGGCGACCCAGACGATGGTCAGCCAGAGATCAACGTACCATTCCGGCTCGGCGTATTCGCGGCCCTGGGTGATGCCCATGACATAGCCGCTCGCGGCCAGGACGATGAAAGCCTGATAGCCCCAGAAGATGAAGCTCGCCAAACCGTGCCCGCCGAACAGCGACGTCTTGCAGGTGCGCTGGACGACATAGAGGGACGTACCGATCAGTGCGTTGCCGCCGAAGGCGAAGATCACCGCCGAGGTGTGCACCGGGCGCAGGCGGCCGAAGGTGGTCCAGGGCAGATCGAAATTCAGGGCGGGAAACGCAAGCTGGAACGCGATGAACGTGCCGGCGATGAAGCCGATCACGCCCCAGAAGATCGCCGCAATAATAAAGGGCCGGACCATCAATTCGAGGTCACCGACCCTTGTTTGAGGCGCCGGCCGGGCGGTCGCGGCAAGGGCTACCATGGCATTCGCTCTCCTCGCTGGCGCCGCGACCTCAACATCACGGCACGCAGAAATTTTACTCGTCAATACACGTGAATTACCATCGTGTAGGCGCGTCGCGCTAGCCTAAGCTCAGCGCTGCGGCGACCTGACGCCAAGTGCGCCGCCGCGAAACGCCCGGAACGCACAACCAGGCTCAAGATGGTGACGCACTGCGGCCTCAGCGTTGATTTACATCAATTCAAACGGGCATGGTCGGAGACAGAGTGACGCGCGCAAAGTTCGTGGCATAATGCGCTGCATCGCACATGGCATCGGCTGCCAAAAATTGCGGCAAGCGCCTGAAGGGAGGAGCAATGGCGGAAACAGACAGCGTTGCGGTCGTCCATATCGACCCGCCGGTCATCCGGCGTATCGAGACCGACCAACCGTGGAAGTGGCTGATCGCCGGTTGGGAAGACATGCGCAACAATATGGCCCTGTCCTTGGGTTACGGCGCCGTCATGGCGATCGTCGGCTATGCCCTGACCTTCGGCCTGTATTCGATCGGCTGGTACTACCTGATCCTGCCGCTTGCCGGTGGTTTTCTGATCATGGGGCCCGTGCTTGCGACCGGCCTCTATGAAATGAGCCGCGAGCGTCAGCTCGGCAACAGCGTGGAATTCGGCGATGTCATCAGCGCCTTCACGCGCAACCCGTCGCAGATCTTGCTGATGGGCGTGGCCTTGCTGGTTCTGTTCATATTCTGGGCACGCGTCGCCGCCTTGCTGTTCATGCTCTATTTCGGCACCGAGCCGCCGTCGTTCGCGGATCTGTTCCGCGAGACGTTCTTGTCGGTGTCGAGCATTCCGTTCGTGGTCCTCGGCACGGCCATCGGCGGCGTGTTTGCGGCGGCGGCGTTTGCCATTAGTGCCATTTCCATTCCGATGTTACTTGATCGTCCGGAACAGAACGCGATGATGGCGATGATCACGAGCATCACGGCCGTGCGTGCCAACTGGCAGGCCATGGCGCTGTGGGCTGGGTTGATCGGCGTGTTCACGGCGTTCGGTCTGGTGACGCTTTACATCGGCCTCGTGGTGACCCTGCCCTTGATTGGTCACGCCACGTGGCATGCCTATAAAGACTTGGTGAGGGCTCCTGCATGACCAACGATTCAAGCAAAGAAACCACCGAAGCCATCGCCGCGGATTTTGCGTCGGCCGGTGACTCCTCGATCAGCGTCTGGCTCTTTGGCGTATTCATGGGCCTGCTCGGGCCGCTCGGGCTGTTCATTGCCAGCCGGGCGGTCGACCCGCTGTTCTACTATGGCGGCCTGCTGCTGGCCGTGCTCGGCGTCGGCATGATCTTCTATCTGATCTACGCCAATGTCGGCCGCGGCAAGGCCCCGGCCAGCGCCGCGCACGGCCGGTCGGACAACGCCGGCAAGGCGGAAGAGCAGCCGATGGCGGCCGAATAACCACCACGCGCGTCGAACGCGGTCTGGCAGAGCGCACCACACCGCACCGGCGCCGGTATCAGAAAAGGCCCCGCCCAATCCCAGGGCGGGGCCTTTTCCATGCCGTCGGTCCGGCTTTACCAGCTACCGGTGTTCGGCATCGAGGCCCAGGGCTCTTGCGCCGGCAGCGAATCGCCTTCCTGCAAGAGCTCGATGGAGATGCCGTCAGGCGAGCGCACGAAGGCCATGTGGCCGTCGCGCGGCGGCCGGTTTATGGTGACGCCGCCGTCCATTAGCCGCTGGCAAGCGGCGTAAATGTCGTCGACCTTATAGGCGAGATGGCCGAAATTGCGGCCGCCGTCATAGTCTTCCGGGTCCCAGTTGAAGGTCAGCTCGAGCTCCGGTGAACGCTCGGCGGCGCTGCGCTCCTTGTCGGCCGGTGCCGCCAGGAAGATCAGCGTGAAACGGCCCTTCTCGTTGTCGATTCGGCGGACTTCCTCGAGCCCGAGCAGATCGCGATAAAAGTGCAGCGACTGTTCGACATCCGCGACGCGGACCATGGTGTGCAGATAGCGCATCCTTCCCCCTACTCGATTTCGTTGTTCCCGCCCACGCGTCTGCCAGACGGGCGCTGACGATGCAACGCGGCCACACCCATGTGGGTTTCCGCACGCGGCAAAACAGGGCTTATGACCGGTTTATCGCCGCAAAGGTCGCGTTTGCGCAAGGTCCGGCCTGGGCGTGTCGCAAAGTCAAAATTCAAGCGCCGACGACCTGCGGAACTTTGCAGGCAAGTGAACACGGCCATGCATTATTTACGTAATCTTAACCATTGTCTGCTAGCCATGGCAGCGCGAAGTAGAGGTCATATAACGACGCCCTAGAAGGAATCTTACCATGTCGCTTCATGCCACCCGTCCATCGCGCGGATTCTTCGGTGCCCTGACGCATGCCATCGTCGCCCGGCGGTCCCAGGCGCAGCTCGAGCAGGAGATTGCGCACCTCGATAACCACCTGCGCGACGACGTTGGTCTGCCCCGTCGCATGCAGATCAAATTCGACATTCGGGATCACGGCGGCGCCGGCCTGCCGTTCAGCCTGAGCGAATGGCGCTGAGCAGCGCAGCGGCCTTGCGTGTGCCCCTGTCACGGCCGGACCAGTCCGGTGTGGCCGTGACCGGGCTGCACGCCTGACCGGGC
>JBHJHH010000015.1:0-45454 GCA_050331015.1 Geminicoccaceae bacterium | reverse complement strand
TTGGCTTTGCGGAAAAAGCCGGCACCGCCCGAGACTTCGAGGGCCTTATCGCAGGCCTGCTTGACCGCGTTCGCGGCCAGCGTCTTGCGGATCAGCACCTCGCTGGCCAGCTCCGCCGACGGCGTGAAATCGAAATTGTTGGCCAGGCGGATCATATCGGCCGTGGCCAGCTCGGCCGTGGTCAGCGCATTGAGCATCTCGCCGACCAGCACCGGCGCAATACCGTCATCGCCGCGCTTGCCAGCCCGTTCGCGGGCAATGGCAACCGCCGCCTCTGCCGTGCCCAGATAGGCGGACATGATCAGCGGCAGGGCCACGGTCAAAATCACCGCAAACGCCGGATGGAACGGTCCGCTCGGCCGTTTCAGGACGACGGCTTCTTCGTGTACGAAGACGTTCTCGAGCTTGATCGTCTGCGACCCGGTCGCGCGCATGCCCAAGGTGCGCCAGTCATCGAGAAAGGTGACGCCTTCGCTGCGCAAGGACAGTGGGAAGTGCAGCACCTGGACATCGTCAGGGTCGTTCTCGAGCCTGGCGGAGGTCACCATCAGGTCACCGGCCGGCGAACCGCTGGCAAACGGCTTGATGGCGCTGATCAGGTAGCCGCCTTCGACCGGTTCGGCCGTGCCGTTGGACTCGAGCCAGTCATTGGCGCCGGTGCTGACCAGGACGAGCTCGCTTTCGGCGACCTTGTCGAGCAGCTTGCGCCCTGGCCGGCCGGCACGATCGTTGGCAACCGCGGCGGCGACCAGATGCTGATGCATCGACAGGGCCAGCGCGGTCGACGGGCAGTGATGCGCCAGGCGGCGCAGGAACTGGCACATGGCATCGTGCGTGGCGCCGCCACCGCCATATTCAAGTGGAATTAATCCAGAAAAGATATTGTATTCAATCAGGTCGGCGTAGTTGTCTGCGGCGAAGCGATCGTTGTCGTCATATGCGCCGGCGCGACTCGCAAACAACGGGCCGAGGTCATCGAGAATTTGGTCGAGATCTATCTTCGGTTCCATGAGACGCCTCCCTGCTCGGGGCAGATCTGGTGCGTGATCGGCACCGCGTTACTGGTCCCTATATGCGGATGACGTATGCATATTGATAGTGGTGTATCAAGTTTTTGTGATGGAGCGCGCCGGTCAGCGTGCGACAGCGGCGCGCAACGCCTGCACGCCGGTGCACAGGATGAAGCCGAAAGCGCTGACACTGACGATGGTCGGTCCGGTCGGTGTGTCCGCAACGTAAGAGAGCGCCAGACCGGCCAGCGCCGCGCCGGCAGCGAGCATGCTGGCAAAGATCGCCATGCCTTCGGGTGTTTGTGCCAAAGGGCGCGCGGTGGCGGCCGGAATGATCAGCATGGCGGCGATCAGCAAGGCGCCGACGACCTTGAGGGCGACGGCAACCACCGTCGCCAGGGCCAGGGTCAAGATCAAGGTCTCGCGCTTGGGCCGGATGCCGCTGGCGGTGGCCAGATCCGGGTTCAAGGTCGTGCTCAAAAGGGCGGACCAGCGCCAGCAAAGGAGCGCCAGGACGCTAAGAGCACCCAGCCAGATGACCAGCAGATCCGCTTTGCTGACCGCCAGGATGTCGCCAAACAGATAGGCCATCAGGTCCATACGCACGCTCGGCAGGAAGGATATGGCGACCAGACCGAAGGCGAGCGCGCTGTGCGCCAGCACGCCTAGCAGCGTGTCGCTGGCATAAGTGCGATCGGCCAGCAGCACCATGATACCGGCGATGACCAGGGCGACCAGCAAGACCCCCGGAAAGATCGGCATGGACAGCATCAAGGCCAGTGCGACGCCCAAGATTGCCGCATGGGCGGTCGCATCGCCGAAATAGGCCATGCGCCGCCAGACGACAAAGCAGCCCAGCGGCCCGGCGGCCAGGCCGATGCCAAGACCGGCCAGCGCCGCGCGCATAAGAAAATCATCAAGCATCAATGCGCATGACCGGCTGGGACGTGTCGTCTTCCGGCGCATCGTGTCTGTGGTCGTGCTGGTGCTGATAGAGCGCAAACGCGCCCCTTGTGCCGGTGCCGAATAGGGCACGGTATTCCGGTGCGGCCGAGACATGCGCCGGCGTTCCCTGGCAGCAAATGTGGCGGTTCAAGCAGATCACCCGATCCGATGCGCTCATGACCACGTGCAGATCATGGCTGACCATGAGCACCGCACAGTCCTGCTCCGCACGCACACGCTCGATCAGCTGGTAGAAGTCTGCCGCGCCGGGCTGATCGAGGGATTGGGTCGGCTCGTCTAGGATCAGCAGGTTGGGGCGCTGCAACAGGGCGCGGCCGAGCAGCACGCGCTGGAACTGGCCACCGGACAAGGCACTCATCTGTTGCCGCTCTAGACCAACGACCCCAAGACGTGCCAGCACCCGGTCGACGTCACTGGCATCGTGCGCCTTCGGCAGGTTCATGAACCGCTGCACGGTCAACGGCATGGTCGCATCCAGGGTCAGTGACTGCGGTACGTAGCCGGTGACGAGATCGGCGCGCCGGGTGATCGTGCCCGACGCCGTCGGCAGCGCACCGATAAGTGCACGCAGCAAGGTCGTCTTGCCCGAGCCGTTGGGGCCGACCACGGTAACGATTTCCGACGCTGCCAGGTCGAGATCGATATCGTGCAGAACACGGCGGCCGCCGAGCACGACGCTGACGGTCCTGGCGCTGATCAACAGGTCGGTGGCGCGATCCGTGCGGCGGGCTGCGGGCTGAAGGGCGATCTGCATGCGGATGTTCTAGGGCGCTTGTTGTAAGGGGTCTGGCGTGCCATAAGCGCGCCGCGAAACGTTATACTATAACACAAGGCTGCGGACGCCAGCGCCGAAGCCGAAGATCGGAGCTTTGTGCATCATGCCTGCGCTACTGGCTATCCTGCTTGGTCTGCTCGCCTCGAGCTTTGTGCAAGCCCCGGCCCGGGCAGCGCAAGCGCCCGCGGTCGCTGTTGACATCGCACCGGTGCACGGTCTGGTTGCGCGGGTCATGCAGGGCATTGGCGAGCCGACGCTGATCCTGCCGCCGGGCGCCTCGCCCCATGGATACGCCATGCGGCCGTCCGAGGCGCGCGCTTTGCAGGAAGCCGATCTGGTCGTCTGGATCGGTCCGGAGCTGACGCCCTGGCTGGCGCGCTCGATCGACAGCATGGCGGCGGACGCCAGGCAGCTCGAGCTGCTTGCGTACGAGGGCACGCAAACCCTGGACTACCGCGACTCCGCACTGTTCGAAGAGCATGACCATGGGGACGAGCACGGTCATGACGAAGCTGCCGAGCATGATGATGACGAGCATGGTCATGACGAGGCTGCCGAGCATCATGGTGACGAGCACGGCCATGACGAGGTTGCCGAGCATCATGAGGATGAGGGCGAGCACGCGCACGACGACGCGCATGACCATCACCATGAGGGCACCGATCCCCATGCCTGGCTTGACCCGGTCAATGGTACGGTCTGGCTGCGTGCCATGGCTGAGGCCCTGGCCGAACTCGATCCGGCCAACGCCGAGAACTATCGCGCCAATGCCGAAGAGGGTGTCGCTGAGCTGGAGGCGCTGAGCGCCGAGATCCGTGCCAAGCTCGAGCCGATCGCGGGTGCCCGCTTCATCGTCTTCCACGATGCCTATCAGTATTTCGAGAACCGCTTTGATATGCAGGCAACTGGTGCCGTCTCGCTCGGCGACAGCACTTCGCCGGGGCCGGCGCGGGTGCAGGCCGTGCGGGATCTGATCCAGGGCGCCGGGGTCGCTTGCGTCTTCGCCGAGCCGCAGTTCTCACCGCAATTGATCGACACGCTGGTCGAGGGAACCGAGGTCAAGACCGGCACGTTGGATCCCATCGGCGCCAAGCTCACGCCGGGCGAAGCCTTCTATCCAGCTCTGCTCGACGGCTTGGCCGATGGCTTGCTGGCCTGTCTCGGTTGAACGCGGCGCTATCACAATACCACCGCCGAGCTTAGGCTAAGCTCCTTGGTGCCATACTGAGGAGCGTGACTGCATGTGGATGACCCGCGCGTACAGCCAGTTCGAGCGCGTGACCGCGACGTGTCTGCTCGCTGGCATGATTGTGGTCATCGTGCTTGCGACCTACAGCTTCCTGCGTTCGACGGTGCAAACCGCGCTCGCCTTCGACCAGGTTCTCGATTACGCGGTCTTTCAGACGCTGTTCGATCGCGTGCTGGCGGCGGTGATCGCCCTTGAGCTGGCGCACTCGGTGCAGCAGATGGCGCTTGGCAAGCACGGCCTCACCCAGGTCAAGACCGTGCTCATCATCGGCGTGCTGGCGGTGGTGCGAAAGCTGATCCTGCTGGAGATCGATCAGACCTCGGGTCTGTTCCTGGTCGGCCTGAGTGCCGCTGTGCTGTCGCTGGGCGCGATCTTCGCACTGGTGCACTGGGTCGAGCGGCGCAGTTCGGGCGAGCTGATGGCATCGCCCGGCGTCACCGAAGTTCAGCCCGAGCCGGGCACGCCGTCCGATGAAACCACCAGCCAGGGCCGACGCGACTGACAACCGTTAGCGTCGCGCCCCGCGCCTGAGCGAGCCTGCTTGCCATGCCGAGATCCGCTGCTCGTTCGTTCCGCCAACGTTGGTCGGCGCGCATGCAAAAACTCGAGAACTGGGTGCATGAAGGGCTGCAGCGGCCACAGGTCTTCTGGTGGCTGACTCTGGTGACCGCCCTGGAAAACACCTTCATCCCGCTGACGCTCGAGCCCATCGTGGTACCGATCATGGCGATCGAGCGCGACCGCGCCTGGCGCCTGGCGTTGGCTCTTTGGATCGGCTCCGTGCTGGGCGGGCTGATCATGTATGCCATCGGCGCCGGCGTGATGGATGCCATCGCCGGTCTGGCGCACGCCGATGTCGGCAACTTCGAGGGTTTCGAGGACTACCTCAAGACCTGGGGCTTCTGGGCGATCTTCGTCTTTGCCATCAGCCCGTTGCCGTATCAGGCAGCGACTCTGGGTGCCGGCGCTGCCGATTACCCGTTTGCCTGGTTCCTCCTGGCGATCGTGTTCGGTCGTGGACTGCTCTATCTCGGTTTTGCCGCCGGCGCCGTTCTGATCGGCCGCAGCTTTGCCGCGTTCGTCGAGCAGCATAAGCGCGAGATCATGTTGGGCGGCCTTGGGCTTGGCCTGGCAGCGCTCATCGTGCCGCTGCTGCTCGCCGGCCATTAGGGCCAGGGATGTCAGCGGCAACGCCCGGCGCTCTGTCGCGTTGGGCTTGGGGCGCACCGCCTTGCGCGGTGGGCTTAGCCACGCACTCGCCTTGAACGGACTGGTTTTGCATGCCTTTGGATCCCTCGGCGTGGTCGATCGGGCCGCTGCTGCTCGCTTTTGCGCTGCTCGCGCTGCTCGTCGCCGTCGGCGGCACGCTGTTGACCCGGCGCGCAGATGATATCGCACAAGTCACGGGGTTGTCGGCAGCTTTGGTCGGCGCGCTTCTCTTGGGTGCGACCACGTCACTGCCGGGTACCGTCGTTTCGATCAGCACGGCGTTTCGCGGCGATGCCGAGCTGGCGATCGGCAATGCGCTCGGCGGGATCGTTGCCCAGACGGCCTTTCTGGCGGTCGCCGATCTGACCTATCGTCGGGGCAATCTCGAACACGCTGCCGCCTCGGTGGCAACACTCATGCAGGCCGCGCTGCTGATTGCCCTGCTCAGCATGCCGCTGGCAGCCATGGCGCAACCGGCGATCACGGTGTGGAGCGTGCACCCGCTGAGCCCGCTGCTGTTCGCCGTCTATTTTGTCGGCTTGCGCATGACCTCATCGGCGGAACGCCAGCCGCGCTGGCGCCCTGACCCGCACATGCCGGAGCAGCGCGAGGACGACGGTGCGCCGTTGCCGGACAGGGCGCCCTGGCTGAGCTTCGCCGGCCTGGCCGTGATCGCCGGGCTGAGCGGCTACGGGCTGGGCGAGGTTGGCGTGTCGCTCAGCCAGCGAACCGGCGTCTCGCAAACCGCCATCGGCGCGGCCATGACGGCGGTGGTGACGTCGTTGCCCGAACTGGTCACCGCGGTCGCCGCCGTGCGCCGCGGGGCGTTGCAGCTTGCAGTCGGCGGCATCATTGGCGGCAATGCCTATGACGTGCTGTTCCTGGCCTTCGGTGACGTCGCATATCGGCAGGGCAGCCTGTACCATGCCTTCAACGGCGAGCATGTCCTGCTGATCGCGCTGTCGATCCTGATGACCTCTGTCCTGGTCCTGGGCATGCTCAAGCGTGACCGTTTCGGGCCGGCCAATATCGGCTTCGAGAGTGTGCTCGTGCTCCTGCTCTACGTTGCCCTGCTCACGCGATTGTTTGTCGCCAACGGCATGTGACGCGCGCGCAGCGTCGAGCCGCTTGGAACGGCGCGCCGGTGGCAGCGTTGGGGCTCGAAAGGAGGAGTGCCATGCTGCAAAACCATGACACAGCTCAGGAGAATCCACGCGGCTTTCGCGACGATAATCGTCCGGTCTCAACCGGCAAGCCGCGCGCGGCCCTGTTCAAGACCTGGATCATCGTGACGACCGTGCTGCTCTTGGGATCATGGGGTCTCGGTGCCGTGCTTTCGCCCGATCGGATCGGTCTTGTCGAAGGTGGCGTCATCTTTCCGGTGCTGACCGGCATTCTGTTGTTCTTGAGCCTGATCTGGCTGGCCTGGATCGTGTTCAGTCCGTCGCTGCGCAAGCAACGCTAAACCGTCAGCGCGTGGCGTGGACCTCGACGCGCAAACCGTCCTCAGCAAAGGCAAAATCGGCCTGGCCATGCAGATAGTGCTCGGCCAGATTGCCGATCACGGTCATGCCGAAGCCCTGCCGCGTCGGTTGCGCGACGGGCGCGTCACTGTGCTCTTGCCAGGTCATGTCGATCTGGCTGGCGGTGCTCGACCACGACAGGCGCACATGGCCGTCACCGTTCTTCAACGCGCCATACTTCGAGGCGTTGGTGGCCAGTTCATGCAAGATCAGGCCAAACGCGGTGGCTTCGCCGCGGCTGAGGCGAACGCACGGTCCCTCGACGAACAGGCGATCGCTCACGAGCTGACGCCACGGCATGAGCACACGACGGGCGAGCGAGTTGAGCTCGGCGCCATCCTTGCCACTGATCCCGAACGTATCCTGATGGGCGTTTTCGAGCGCATTCAGGCGCTCGATGGTGACCTCGACAAAGGTATCGACGTCATCGCAAAACGCCGTGCTCATGCGCAACAGCGATGCGATCACGGTGAAGACGTTGGCGATGCGGTGCTGCAGCTCGCGATTGAGCAGCTGCATTTCCTCTTCGTGTTGCTTGCGGCCGGTAATTTCGTAAGCCGTTACCAGCAAAAACAGCAGCTCGTTGTCTTCGTCGTAAAGCGGTGCGACGCAAAATTCGATGTCGATCGGCGCGTCGCCTGTGCATTCGATCTGGGTATCATAGCAGACCGTCTCACCGGTCTTTGCCCGTTCAGCGGCCTCGCGAAAGCGGTCTTGTTCCGCGTGGTCTGCCGGCCACCAGGACAGTTGCCAGGCCGGCTGAGCGATCTGCTCACAAGCGGTACTCGCCCGGCCGTACTCGATCGCAGCCGCGTTCAGTTCGCGCGCTTTGCCGTCCGGACCCAGCAAGATGGCGGCGACATTGTTGAGGCCGTCTAGGATCAGCCGAAACCGCTCGGTTTCCCGCTTGGATGCCGTGATGTCCCAATTGGCGCCGACGAGCACGTTGTTGCGCGTTTCGGTCGAGCGGGTCCACTTGCCGCGACCGGCAACCCAACGCACCCGGCCAGAGGCTAGGACGACGCGAAACTCGCAAAAATACTCCCTGGCTTCCGCCAGAGACGCTTCGATTTCCTGAGCGACCTTGTCACGATCTTCGGGATGAATCTGGTTGCGGAACACCTCGCCGGTCAGCGGCTCATTGCTTTCGATGCCATAGAGCGCCGGTAGATCATGCGAAAAGGTCAGTTCGTCGGTCTCGATATCCCAGTGATACAGGCTGATCCGCGCGGCCTGCACGGCAACCTGGGCCTGCCACCGCTGGTCGAGCAGCTGGGCCTCAAGTTCTGCGATTCGGGCTGATTGGGGCGCCATGGGCTTACCGCCGCTCGACGCTCTCGATCAGTGACGCGATCTCTTGCGGGTGGCGATTGCAGTATTCCAGCCCGAGCAGAATGAGATTGCGCACTGCTGTGGAACGGTTCGGCGATCGATGTTCGAAGCGCCAGTCATCAATCGTGGTCAACTCGCTGTCGGTGACCAGGACCTGAAGCTTGCTGAGGCGTTTCTCGTTGCGTCCTTCGTTCATCGTTCACTCAGCCCTTGGCGCTCGCTCGGTCGACAGACAATGGGCGACGGCCGCGCGAACGGCTCGGGTCGAATAGGGTTTGGCCAGGACGAAATCCGGCTCGACTTCGTTACCCGCCAGCACCCGGTCAGGGTAGCCGGTAATGAATACAACAGGCGAGATGACCTGTTCTTGAATTTCGCGCACGGCATCGACACCGCTGCGCTCGCCATCCAGGTTGTAGTCGGCCAGGAGCAGATCCGGCTCACTGGCCTTGACCAGATCGACGGCCTGCTCGGCCGTTCGGGCGGCAGCGATGACGTTGACACCCATGCTGGCCAAAATGGCGCGCAGTTCGGCGGCGATCAGTGGCTCGTCCTCGATGATCAGCGCTGAGCCGTGAAACTGGCCTAGTGCCCAACGGCGGGCTTCTTCGAGCAACTCAGCCCCTTCTTTTGCGCTGACGCGCATGGCGCGGCTGGCCTCGCGCTGGTCCAAGCCCATGGTGTCGACGAGCAGCAGCATGAAACGTTCATTGGACGGTGGCGCTGGCAGGGCGGCAGCGAGCGAACGATCCGAAAAGGCCCGGGCGGCGCCGTTGAGCTGGCGCAGTTCACGCCAGGTTTCGACGAACAGCGCAACCGCATCTGGCGTGTCATGCGGTGGGGTGTCCCGCTGCCGCAAACGCGTTTCGACCAGTCGGAGCAGTTCGTCGCCAAGCGTACGGTCGGCAACGACGGCCCGCGCCAGATGGCGCAATGTCTGATTTGCTGGTTTCGCGGTCATAATAACCCCATAAGCCGCGGGTCAGAGCCGGACAAGCGTCGACGGCTGCAATCACCGCGGGGGCGAAGCGGTGGGCTGACGTGTGCAACGCCAACCCATCGCTGGTGCAAGATGTCTACACGCGACGGCTCAGCGTGATTGCGAGGCGCGCAACATCCAAGCGGCTTTCTCGTGCGCAGCAATGCGCTCATTCATCAAATCCTCGGTGACGGTGTCGCCAGTCTCATCGCACAGCCCGATGATCTGGCGGCAGGCGCGCACGACCGCCTCATGGTCCTGGATCAGGACGGCAAGCATGGCTTCTGCGTCATGCGCCTGGCTGTTCCGGTTCAGCGAGGTTCGCTCGATGAATGCATTGAGTTCGCCGGGTGCGAAGAAACCGAGCGCGCGGATGCGCTCTGCGATCTCGTCAATGGCGACGAAGATTTCCTTGTACTGCGTTTCGAACAGCTCATGCAGGCCGGGGAACTGCGGGCCGATGACGTTCCAGTGGAAGCCATGCGTGCGGGCGAGAAGGACATAGCTGTCGGCCAGAATGCCGCCGAGAGCGGTCGACAGCCGCTCGCGCGCAGCGTCATCGAGACCGATTTCGACCGGCATTTGTTCATCCGACGGCTTGATGCCGCTCACATTGCTCATAACGGTTCACTCCCATGCGTCTAGCAGCCGGCGGGGCGCCCGACCGGCGATACGCTGTGTAAATGCGTTTTGGGCGGCAAGGTTCCAGGCCGGTCGCCGGCTCAGGTCTGGCTGCCCATGTCGGCGCTCGGTGCGCGCATGCCGAGCTCGATCAGACGGCGCACGGCGGCGGCGCGGCTGGCATAACGATGCTGAAAACGCCAGTCGTCCAACGCCGCGAGCTCGTCGGCGCTGAGCATGACCTGCAGCTTGATGTCTCGTCGCGGCTCTTGCTCGCTCATCGCGGGCCTCCCAACGGCGTGGTTCCGGCGATCGGGCACAACGCTTGCCCGAGCTGGCGCAACTTACTCCATCTGCATCATCAATGTAAGGGATGTTGATAACGCTGCCTGCTCATGGCTGTCGTAGTGACTGGGTCACGCCGAAGAAATGAGTGTGTAATGGCAGGCATGCGAAAGGATTTGTCTTCACAATCAGGAGCTATACCTATGGGGACAGCAATCAGGGGAGAGCAGCAATGAACAGTTTCACGGTTAGTGATATTGAGTTTTATCTGCCGTCTCTGCGCCATTTCGCACTCAAGCTGACGCGCAATCGCGCGGATGCTGACGATCTTGTCCAGGATACTGTTGAGCGTGCGTTGAAACGTCAGCATCAATTCAAGCCAGGCACCAACCTGCGTGCCTGGCTGTTCACCATCTGTCGCAATCACTTTCTGAGCGGTCGTCGCAAGCTGGCCACGGCTGGTCCGAGCGTGCCGCTTGAGGACGCCTATGCCGACGTCCCGGCACCCGGCGATCAGTTCGCGCGGCTGGCTGTCCGCGACCTCAAGCGCGGCTGGCAGGAACTGAGTGATATCGATCGCGCCGTGATCACGGATGTCGTCATCCACGGTAACAGCTATGCCGACACGGCCGAACGGATGGGCGTACGCGTCGGCACCGTGAAAAGTCGCCTGTCACGTGCGCGCAGCAAGCTGCAAGGCTACATGGACGGCGAGGCCACGGTGGCCAATGCGGCCTGAGCCTCTGTTCGCGTCATTGCAAGATACAAAAAAGCGCTCCCGATCCGATCGGGAGCGCTTTATTTTGTGTCAAGCGCGTTGGTCTGTCAGATGTGCGGTCGACGGCCACGAGCCACATGGAAGATCAGGCTCAGCAGGAACAGGGCCAGGAAGACAAAGAACAGGATCTTGGCTATGCCGGCGGATGCCGCTGCTATGCCGCCAAAGCCAAAGGCGGCAGCAATGATGGCGACGACAAGGAAGATAAGCGCATAAGAAAGCATGTAGCCTTTCCTTCGATTTCAGCTGTTGAACAAAGCAAAAACGCGCGGATTTACGGCTTGTTCCTTGAGTTTCCCGCTTGACCGCGAGGTGTCGGCAGGTTTTTTAGTGCGCGGCTTCACTCTGGCGTGGCCTGTTGATACGATAGACACTGGATTGCCGGTAGCGCGCCCACAGCCACCAGGCGGTCGCCGACAGGGCGCTGGTCGCCGGCAGGGCCAGTAGCGCGCCGATCAGGCCGAACAGCCGGCCGCCGATGAGCACGGCGCCGATGACCACGAGCGGATGCGCGCGGATCTGCGTGCCCACCAGCGTCGGCACGAGCACAACGGTCTCGATCAACTGGGCCGCGGCGTAAAGGGCGGCGACGAGGATGACCAGCGTCCAGCCGTCCGTTTGGATCATCGCGACCAGCAGGGCCAGGGTGAGCATGATGGCGTTGCCAATGATCGGGATGACCGCGCTCAACCCGGTAAGCAGTCCGATCAACAGACCGAACTGGACCCCCAGGATCATTAGCCCGGCGGCATGAAAGACCGCCTGGCTGGCACAGACCAGTGACTGGCCGCGAACATAGCCGCTCAATCCGCGGCTGACCGCACCAAGCAGGTCGCTGGCGTCCGCCTGAAAGCGCCGCGGCAGCAGATTGATCAGCCAAGTCTGAAAGCGTGCACCGTCCTTCAGGAAGAAGAACAAAAGAAGCGGGATGAGAAACAGCGCGAAGATGCCGCCGACGATGGCGTTGCCCAGAGCGGCAACCTGGCCGAGTGCGGGCATCAGCGAGCCCGGCAGGGGCGCGCCATTGCTGAGCTGTTCCTTGATCTGCTCGCCGAGGGGTGCGGCGTGCGGCCACCAGAAATTAAACAGTCGGTTGAACCGGTCACCGAGCGCTTGGGCATTGTCGATCAGTTTTTGCACCAGGGCGCCGGCGTCCGCGATGATGAACGGCACGACACCAAAGATGACCAGAAGCGCGGCGATGCAGCCGATTGCCGTGATGATCAACGCCGACATCGCCTTCGACGGGACGACCGTCGACAAAAGCCCGTGCAGCGGCGACAGCAGGAGCGCCATGATCAACGCGATCGCCGCTGGCACCAGCAGTGGCCCGGCGGCAAGTAAAAATAGGGCGAGCGTGACGAGCGTGATGACGAGGGCAAGGCGCTGGCGATTGATGAGATCCATGCTGTTGCCCTCTTCTTGGTAGCGCATGCGCTGTGAACCGCCGAGCTGCGCGTGCAGCGTGCGCCTGAATGGATGATGTCGTTGTCGGCAAGGGGTAGGGGCCTCGCGCCGGTGGCGAGCCCTCGACAGAAAATCGGGCAACCCGGGCAGCGCTTTCGCCGCCCGGGTGGCGGATTTACACGCCGTTCAGCGAACGCTCCCAGTCACTGACCTGGCGCTCGGCCTCTTCACGGGTGACGCCATACTGCGCCTGAATACGGCCGATCAGCTCCTCGCGCTGGCCGTTGATGACGCTGAGGTCGTCGTCAGTGAGCTTGCCCCACTGCTGACGCGCCTTACCGCTGAGCTCCTTCCAGTTACCGGCAATCTGATCCCAGTTCATGATGCTCCTCCGCTCTTGAGTGGTGGGATGGCGCCTGAACGGGATGGCACGGGCAAGGTTCCAACCAGATCGCACCGGGCAGCGAAAGAAAAACCGTTCCGCCGGCGGAACTTGCCGGTCGATGGCGCATTGCGTTCCCGGATCGGCCGTTACCGAGCCGCAAGGCCAGGCTTTACAGGAGAAGAGTCATGTCGACGAAAGACACCAGCAACAGCGCCAATGATGTGCAGCAGGACATTGCTGCGCTTCGGGCCGATCTGGCCAACCTTGTCAATTCCTTGCAGACCGAGGGCCGCCAGCAGGTCGGCAGCGTCGTCGACCGCTTAAGCGAGGAGACGCGCGACGCGTTGGAACGCGGCCGCGCTTCGGTCGATCATGGGCAGATCCTGGCGCAACGCTCGGCCGGCGAAGCCCAGGACTGGATCCGTGCGCACCCGCTGACCGCGATCCTGTGCGCTGCCGGCATCGGTTACGTCCTGGCCCAGTTTCACAACCGCCGTTAAGGCAGGAGCTGGCTGGTGGACGGCTTCATCGACCGCACGGCTGCAAGCGCGCTCGCGGTCGCTTTCCTGACCGCGGCGAGCGCGCTGCTGATGGTGGCCCTTGGCCTGGCCCTGGCGCCGACTTTGGGTGCGCCGCTGACATGTGCGCTGCTCGGGCTCATCCTGCTTTGCGCCGGCGCCGGTCTGTTCGCCATGGCACGCAAGCAAAAGCCGCGCCCCGCGCCGGTGCCGGCCGATCCGCTCGTCTCGGTCATCACGCCGTTCGCCGTGGCGCTGGTCAGCGAGCTGATCGGCTCAAGCAGCAACGCCGCACAACAGGAGCGCGCCTCCCGGCCCGCCCGACCGCCGCGCTTTCCGCTTTGACTTAATTGGTGGGGGTGTGGCGCTCGATGGCTTCGCGCGCGGCGTCGACCAGGACGGCGCCGTCTATGTCGCGCGCGGCGACCTCCTCGATCCAGCGCGCGACGACGTCGTCGCCCCTTTCGTCGAACGCAGCCATGTCGTCGGGATTGAGCCGGATGATTTCGTTGCCTGCCTGTTCGGCGACCTCGATGCCCTTGAGTTCGACACGATCCCAGACCGAACCCATCTCTTGCGCCAGCGCGCCGCCCGAATTGGCATCGATGATGGCGCGCAAATCCTCGGGCAGGGCCTCATAACGGGCCTTGTTCATGGCCAGCAGAAAAATCGCCGTGCCAAAGCGCCGACCCTCCGGCCCCTCGAGCGCATAGCTGGTCAGCTCGGGTACGTTCAGCGGCATGGCAACCTCGAATGGGATCAAGGCGCCATCGATCGCCCCCTTGGACAGGGCCTGCGGCAGGTCCGGCACAGGCATGCCGACCGGTTCGGCGCCCCAGGCTGCGATCATCCAGGCGCCGGTGCGCGAGGGCGTGCGCAGTTTCATGCCAGAGAGGTCGTCCAGCGAGCGCACCGGGCGGTCGGCAAGATGCAGGGCATTGCCGCTGTGAACATGCACGAGCAGCGGATGGATCTCGTCGAAATCGGCAGCCAGGAAGTCATCATAGAGGTCTTGAATCGCCAGATTGGTCGCCAGCGCGCTGCCGCGATGCACCGTTGGCAGCTCGAAGACCTCGACGCGCGGAAAAATGCCGGGGGTGTAACCGGGCACCGTCCAGACAATATCGGCCACGCCGTCACGGACCTGCCGGTACAACTCTGTCGGCTTGCCGCCCAAGGACATCGAGGGGAAGATTTCGAAGGCGATCCGCCCGTCCGATTGCTCGGTGATGCGCTCGGCCCACGGCTCGATCAGCATGGTCTGCGTCGCCGCCTTCGGGCTCAGGAAGTGATGCACCGTCAAGGTCACCTCCGCGGCCAGCGCCGAGGACGCTATCAATGCCGTACTCAATCCGGCGAGCACGACCTGGCGCAATGCGATCATTCCAACCTCCCGAGGCCAGCCGTCGTTCCGTGCCGGCGTGTCACCGTACGCCCGCCGCCTGAACGGCTAGCTAGAGGATTGGCACGCGTCAGACAAACCTTTTGCGCCGCACCCGACAGCCGCGCGCCGCCGGAGCGCTTTGGCCCCGTCGGATCTAGCCTCGCGTCATGGGGTCGTCGCGCAAGAGCTCGCTCAGCATGCGATCGCCCAAGCCGACGTCGACCGCGCGCTGCATGTAGGCCTCGCTGGCGGCTGCCAGATCACTGTCACGGCCCAGCGACTGCAGCATGGCGCGGGCATAGCTGGCGTCCTTCAGGCCATTGGCGACGGCGAACTGATGCCCCTGGAAATCGCCCTCCAGGGCTGGTTTTACCATTTTCTCCAGCGTGCCGGAGCGGGCGGCGCCCATGGACATGGCCGTGTGCAGGCCGTGCCAGTCGACGCCAGCCGCCGTCGCCGCGCCATAGGCCTGGGCGATCAGCGCGGCGTAGCCCATGGTGACGAAATTGTTGAGCAGCTTGGCGGTGTGGCCGGCGCCAACGCCGCCCATGTGCACCACGGTTTCGCAATAGCTTTCGAGCAAGGGCCGCACGCGTGCGAATGCTGCAGCCTCGGCGCCGACCAGGGCGACCAGCCGACCGGCTTCGGCATCTTTCGGTCCACGTGTCACCGGCGCGTCAACCAGGCCGACGCCGCGTTCGGCCAGCTTGCCGGCGAGCGCCATGGTCGATTCCGGCTTGGCGGTGGTGACATCGACGATGAGCTGGCCGGCGCGCAGATGCGGCAACAGCGCCTCGACGTTGCTCTCCACCTGCGGGCTGGCGGTGACGCATAGAAAGATGATCTCGGCGCGTTCGGCCAGGTCGGCATGATCCTTGACCTCATGGGCGCCCTGGCTCACCAGATCGTCGACCGGCGCCCGATTGCGGTTGCCGAGCACGCTCATGCCATGGCCGGCGCGTAGCAGATTGGCGGCGATGCCATGGCCCATCAAACCGACGCCGATGAAGCCGAGCTGTTCACTCATGCGGGGTTCTCCTGCCAGACCCGGCCATCCGGAAAGCGATGGGCGGCAAGGCTTTCGGGGTGCATCTGTGCCGAGTAGCCGGGTGCCTCGGGCGGCAGGTAGCGGCCGCTTCGCATGCGCACCGGATGAACGAAGTGCTCGTGCAGATGATCGGCATATTCGCACACGCGGTCTTCAAGTGAACCGCTCACCGCGATGTAGTCGAAGATCGAGATGTGCTGGACGTACTCGCACAATCCGACGCCGCCGGCATGCGGGCAGACAGGTATGTCGAACTTGGCAGCGAGCAGGAGCACGGCGAGGATTTCGTTGACACTGGCCAGCCGGCAGCTGTCGAGCTGGCAGAATTGCAGGCCGCCGGCGGCCATGAACTGCTTGAACATGACCGCATTATGGCCGTGCTCGCCAGTCGCCACGCGTATCGGCGCGATCGCTCTAGCGATGGCGGCATGGCCGAGAATGTCATCGGGGCTGGTCGGTTCCTCGATCCATAGGGGCTCGAAGGGCACCAGGCGTTCCATCCAGGCAATGCTTTCGGCGACTCCCCAGACCTGGTTGGCATCGACCATAAGCTGCGCCTCCGGGCCGATTTCCTCGCGGATCAGGGCACAGCGGCGGACGTCATCTTCGACATCGGCGCCGACCTTGACCTTGAAATGCTGCCAGCCGTCGGCGCGCATGCGACGGCAGATCGTGCGCATCTTGTCATCACTGTAGCCGAGCCAGCCGGCCGAGGTGGTGTAGGCCGGATAGCCATGTGCCTGCATCTCGGCCGTGCGCGTGTCGCGGCCGCCCTGCGCCGCCTCGAGCTGCTCGCGTGCCTCTGCCGGGCTCAAGGCATCGCGCAGGTAGCGCCAGTCGACCAGATCAACCAGGGCTTGCGGGCTCATCTCGGCGAGATGGCGCCAGAGCGGCTTGCCGGCTCGCTTGGCGGCCAGATCCCAGGTGGCATTCAACAGGGCTGCAGCGGCCAGATGGATGACGCCTTTTTCCGGGCCCAGCCAGCGTAGCTGGGAATCGCCGGTCACCCGCCGCCAGACCCGGCCCATGTCGTGGTCGAGCGCATCCAGATCCGTGCCGGTCAGCAAGGGCGCCAGCGAGCGGATCGCGGCGACGCACAGCTCGTTGCCTCGGCCGATGGTAAACGTCAGGCCATGGCCTTCGAGCCCGTCGCCGGCATCGGTGTGCACCACACAGTAGGCGGCCGAGTAGTCCGGTGCCGGGTTCATGGCATCCGAACCGTCCAGATGGCGCGAGGTCGGAAAGCGGATGTCGTAAGCGGTGACGTCGGTGATCTTGGCCATGTCAGGGGGTGTCCTCGGCGAGCCTCGCCTCGATGGTGGCCGCGCGCTCGACATCGAAGCCGGTGCGCCGCCAGGCATGGCTGAGATGTTCGCGCAACAGACGCGACAAGCGCACGCCGTCGCGCGCCTGCAGCGCTTCGAGGATCGCCTCGTGCTCGCTCATGGCGATCTGCCAGCGACCGACGATTTCGCGATTGGGCGCAAAGCGCAAACGATAGAGACGGGCGTTGATCAAGGCGTGTTCGCGCGCAAGCACGCTGTTGCCGGCAGCTTCGACAATGGCGCGGTGGATGCGGTTGTTGATGCGATAATAGTCCAGATGATCCTCGCGCAAGAACGCCGACTTCATCTCGAAGGTCAGGGCGGCTATGTGCCGGATGCGCTCATCGTCGGCCCGTTCGGCCGCGAGCGCGCCGGCAGCGCTCTCAAGGATCTCGATCATCTCGATCGATTCGAGCAAGACCTTGCGCGAATGCACGACGACGACCGCGCCGCGATTGGGCAGGAGCTCGAGCAGCCCTTCACTGGCCAGCGTGCGAAACGCCTCGCGCAAGGGCGTGCGCGACACCGCGAACTGTTCGGTCAGCAAGCGTTCAGGCACGCGCTGGCCGGGCTTGAGATCGCCGGTCAGGATCATGGCGCGGATCGCCTCGGCAATGCGCGCCGACAAAGGCTCGCTCTCGTTGCGCCCGGCCGGCTCGCCGGTCTGCGGCGCATCCTCCCACCAAGCTTTGGTTGTCACCGTCACCACGTCCGTCATTCAATGATCCGGAAATCGCTCACATAGCGGTCATCAAGCGTGAGGCCCAGCCCCGGCACGTCGTCGGCCAGATCCAGAAATCCGTTCTCAGGCGCCGGATCGCCCTTGAAAATGTAGTAGAACAGCTCGTTGCCGATCTCGACGTCATGAACCGGGAAGAATTCGCTCATCGGCGAGGCCAGTGCCGACATGGTCAAATGATAGTTGTGCATCTGGCCGGCATGGGGAACGACCGGAATCGACACCGCCTCGGCTAACGCGTTGATCTTGCGGGCACAGGTGATGCCGCCGACGCGATTGGTGTCGTATTGGATGACATCGACAGCGCCGGCATCGATCAATTGCTGGAAGCCGTGCAGGGTGTATTCGTGCTCGCCGCCAGAGATCGGCATGCATCCCATGGCGCGCAACTCGGCATAGCCGCGGATGTCATCGGCGATGACCGGCTCTTCCAGCCAGCGCGGCTCGAACTCGGCGAGCTTGGGCAGGATGCGTTTGGCATAGTCCAGCGTCCAGCCCATGTAGCATTCGAGCATCAGATCGATCTCGTAGCCGATGACCTCGCGCACGGTGCGCACCAATTCCAGATTGCGCGTGACACCCTCCGGACCATCGGCCGGGCCATAGCCAAAGCGCATCTTCATCGCCTTGAAGCCCTGATCCAGATAGCGTTGCGCTTCGGCCGCCAGATCGTCGAGCGGCTGGCTGTAGAGCTTGCTGGCATAGCACGGGATCTTGTCTTTGGTACGGCCGCCCAGCAGCTTGAACACCGGCCGGCCGGTCGCCTTGCCCATGATGTCCCAGATGGCGATGTCGATCGCACTGATCGCTACCATGGTGATGCCCTTGCGGCCCCAGGCATGGGTCGAGCGATACATGCGCTGCCAGATATACTCGTAATCGAACGGGTCTTCGCCGATTGCCAGCGGCGCCAGATAGAGATCGATGATCTCTTTCGCGATGCGCGGCGCCAGGGCGCAATTGCCCAGGCCGACGATGCCGTCATCGGTCTCCACTTCGACGACGCACCAGCCGTGGAAGCGGAACGTACCCATGCTATCGCCTTTGTCGTAAAGGAGATCCATGGCGTTGGTGCAAAAATGTGCTTGCGGCGGAACGGTCTTGCCCTGCCACTCATAGACCTTGGCGCGCACGTGCTTGATTTTCATGGGCGCTGGCTCCCTTTCTTGTCCTAAGCGCGCTGACGCCGCTCGGCGAAATCGCAAGCCACGTTAAAGGCGGCGCGGGTGGCACCGAGATCGGCGACGCCCTTGCCAGCGATGTCGAAGGCTGTGCCATGGGCCGGGGTCGCCACCGGCAGCGGCAGGCCGCCCTGCACGGTGACGCCGCGATCGAAGCCCATCAGTTTCAGCGCGATCTGGCCCTGATCGTGATACATGGTGACGATGGCGTCGACCTCGCCGGCCTTGGCTTTCAGGAAGATCGTGTCGGCCGGCCAGGGGCCCGTGACATCGATCTGCCGTTCGGCCGCCTTGCGCACGGCGGGGGCAATCACCTCGATTTCTTCCCGGCCGAAATTGCCGTTGTCGCCGCAATGGGGGTTGAGCCCGGCCACGGCGATGCGCGGCCGGCTCAGCCCGCTGGCCTTCAGCGTGCGGTCGACCAGTCGGATCGCATTCAAGATGCGCGGCTCATCGATCAATTCGGCGACGTCGCGTAAGGCGACGTGGCTGGTCACGCGCGAGGTCCACATGCCGTCCAGCGTGTTCAGTTCGCAGACATGGCCCTCATGACCGAGATAGCTCGCCATGTAGTGCAGCTCATCGTCATGGCCGAGGCCGGCCATGTGCAAGGCGGCCTTGTTGAACGGACCGAACAGGACCGCATCACAGGTACCCTCGCGCACCAGATCCAGCGCCATATCGAGGGTGCGCAGGGAAAACCGGCCGCCGGCCTCGTTGACCTCGCGGATGACCACGGCCTCCGGCGCGATCAACTCGGTGTTCAGATGGCTCAGACCGCCGGGCAGGGCGTGCAGACCGCTGGCCACCAAGTCAACCGGCGCCAGCGCCGTGAGGGACAGACCCGCCTGCTCGGCACCGCGCTCGAAGACATGGCGATCGCCGATCAACACGATGTCGGCCCGCGCCAGCGTGGGCGGCTCGTGCAGCAGCTTGGCGATCAGCTCCGGGCCGATGCCGCTCGGATCGCCCGGTATGACGGCCAGGCGCGGCTTCTCATCAAGCTCCGCGGTCATCGGTAGAACACCTCCACAAGCGTCAGGGGCACCGCTGGCACGTAGGTCACCAGCAGGAGAATGAACAAAAGCAGCAAGATGAACGGCACGTTCTCGCGTGTGGTGGCCCAGATCTCGGTGCGCGCGATCGAACATGAGGTGACCAGCACGGAGGCCACCGGCGGGGTCTGCTGACCGATGGCCAGATTGAGCGTGACGATCAGGCCGAAATGCACCGGATCGATGCCCACCGCATTCACCAGCGGCATGACCACCGGCACGACCAGGATGATGGCGGCCGCGCCATGCAGGAACACGCCGAGCACGAGCAGCAGCAGGTTCAGCATCGCCAGTACGGCGTAGCGGTTGTCGGTCAGGCCGAGGATCGCCTGGGTCAGCTCCTGCGGGATGCGTGATTGGGTCAGATACAGGCCGAGCACGGCCGAGGTGGCGACCAGCAACAGCACGATACCGGACTGGCGCACGCCATCGAGCATGGCCTTGTAGAAGCTGGCGAAGTCCAGATCGCGGTAAATGAGCACGCCGATCAGCAGCGCGGCCATGACCGCCAGACCCGCGCCCTCGGTGGCCGTGACGAAGCCGCCGAAAATACCGCCCAGGATGATCAGCGGCAAGGTCAGCGCCCAGCTGGCTTCCTTGGTTGCCTGCCACAGACGGCCGAGATCAAAGGCGTCCTCGCGCGGCAGGTCATAGCGCACGGCGAAATAGTAGCAGAGCAGCATCATGGTCAGGCCGCCGATCAGCCCCGGAATGATGCCGGCGACGAACAGCTGGACCACCGACGTATCGGCCAGCGCGGCATAGAGGATCATCGGGATCGATGGCGGGATGATGATCGCCAGCGACGCCGAGCTGCTGGTCAGCGCGGCGGCGAAGGCCGGCTTGTAGCCGCGGCGCTTCATGGCCGGGATCAGCACCGAACCGGTGGCGGCGACATCGGCCACGGCACTACCGGAAATTTCGGCGAAGAACAGCGAGACGCCGACATTGACCATGGCCAGACCGCCGCGCACGAAACCGATCAACGCCATGACAAAGGCGATCAGGCGCTTGGAAATGCCGGTCGTGTTCATCAAGGCGCCGGCCAGGATGAACAGCGGGATGGCGATCAGCGGGAAGTTGGTGGCGCCCTCGTAGAGCTTGAGCGGGATGTCGTAGAGCGCCAGATCGCCGAAGCGCAGATAGTGGCCGAGCGCGCCGGCAGCGCCGATGGCAACGGCGATCGGCACATTGGCGACGATCAGCATGAGGAACAGGACGATCACGCCGAGCAGGACCATCAGCGCTGCCCTCCGCTGCTGTATGCAGTGGACGGGCTCTCGGCTTCGGCGCGCAGCTCTGCGGTCTCAGCCAGAGCGTCGGCGATCTCCTCGTCCTCGGCGGTGCGCCCGGCGCGCATGTCGGCATAGGCCTTGGGCAGGCTGACGAGCTGGGCCAGCACGAACAGGGCCGCGCCGATGGGGATGACCGAGTGCACCAGCGGCAGGCCCAGCCACGGCAGGCTGACCAGCGCTTCGCCAGCAACGATATCAAGCACCTTCCAGCCGAAATAGCCGGCGAGCACGAAGAACGCCACGGTGGCGGCTTCGGCCAGGAAGAACAGCGATGCGCGCAATGCCGGCGGCAGCGCCATGAGCAGGCCCGGAAAGCCCAGATGGGCGCGCTGCAAGGCCGCCAGAGCTGCACCGTAATAGGTCAGCCACGCCAGCAGAACGGAGGCGAGTTCGTCATACCAGACCAGCGATTGCCCGGCCTTGCGCATGATCACGGCTGCGACGACCATGGCGAGCAGCGAGAGCAGCAGCGTGATCGATACCGCCTGGAGCAGACGGTTGAGCCAGAGGTGCAATGCCGACAGCATGGCCTCGAACAGTCAGGTGTGGTGCCGTATGCATGCCGTGCGCACATCCAGCGCGCACGGCATGTCGTCTGGCCAGCGGGCTGCGTGACGAAGGCTTCAGCTCGCGTCCGCGCTGGCGAGCACGGCGTCGATCAAGGCCTGACCGTTATCGACCTCGGCCGCGAACTGGTCGTAGATCGGCTGGCTGGCCTCGACGAAGGCGGCGCGGTCGGCCTGATTGACCTCCATGCCGGCGGCCGTCAACTCCTCGAGCAGGGCATCGTCGCTGGCCGCCCCTTGCTCACGGGCGAACAGCGCCACCTCGCGGGCGGTTTCTTCGAGGATCGTCTGGATCTCGGGATCGAGCTTGGCGAAGGCCTCGGCGCCGGCGGTGGGATAGGCCGGCGAATAGACGTGGCCGGTCATCGACAGATACTTTTGCACTTCCTGGAACTTGGCCGCGGCTATGTTGGTCAGCGGGTTTTCCTGGCCGTCGATGACGTTGGTCTGCAGGGCGACGAAGACTTCCGAGAACGCCATCGGCGTCGGATTGGCGCCCCATTCCTCGAACATCTTCACGCGCCAGGTGCTTTTCGGCGTGCGCAGCTTGATGCCGTCGAGATCGGCCGGCGTGTTGATCGGGCGGACGTTGTTGGTGATGTGCCGTACGCCGTTCTCCCAGACCGCCAGCACCTTGTAGCCCCTCTCTTCGGCCTTGGGCGCGACATCCGACCAGAACACAGCATCCTCAATGCGCGCGACATGCGCACGATCGGCAACGATGAACGGCATGTCAAAAATGCCGAACGCGCCGTCGATCGAGGACATGATCGAGCTGGGCAGGGCCAGATGCACCGAGCCGATCTTGAGCTTTTGCATGAGCTCCTTGTCGTCGCCGATCTGGCCGCCGTCGAACAGGACGACCTCGGCCGTGTCACCGAGCTTTTCGTTGGCGCGCTTGGTGAACTCGGCGGCGGTGACCGCCTGCAGCGAGCCCGGATTGGCGGAAATGCCGAAGACGATTTCGTCGGCCGCATCGACGGGCGTGGTGGCCAGGCTGACGATCGCGGCGCCGGCCAGAACGAGCATGGGGTATTTCATCGTCGATAGTCTCCCTTTTCACGACGTCGGCGCATGGGTGGCCGCAGTGCATTGCCGCGCCATCGGGCCGTCCGGCTCGGGGCGCAGATTGTTTTTCCTGATCCGCCGCTGCAGATCGTATACAATTTCACCAGATCGCCGATCGCCGTCAAGCCATGGATTATGCTGCGCCGCCGCAAAAGCGCTGTGTTGGTAAGCGCGACGACCAGTCATATGCAGCTATTTTGTATACAAAGTGACGGGCGTAGCGGTCAGCCGTAGCCGGCGTCATCAGCGGGTTCGATGCCGCTCGTCAGCCGCCACGACGGCAGCGCCTTTGATGGTCGTTCCAGCCGTCGCCCTCGCGCGTTACTCATGCCATCATGGCGACGGCGATGGCTTCTGGCGTGTGAGGACGGCGCTATGTCCGTACCCAAGATCGAACCTTTGTTGTCGGATGTTCGGGTGATTCCGGTGCTGGTCCTGGAGGATCGGGAGACGGCCTTGCCATTGGCGGAAGCCCTGCTCGCCGGCGGCCTGCGGGTTCTCGAAGTAACTTTGCGCTCGCCGGCGGCGCTGGCCTGTACCGAGCTGCTCGCCACGCGCTTGCCCGAAGCCCTGATCGGCGTCGGCACGCTGACCAGGCCGGAGCAATTCGGCCAGGCACGCGACGCCGGCGCGCGGTTTCTGGTCAGTCCCGGCCTGACCCCTCGTCTGGCCGAAGCGGCGTCGGCCTGCGCCCTGCCTTACCTGCCGGGGGTTGCGACCGTGAGCGAGGCCTTGGCGGCGCGCGAGCTTGGCTTTTTCGAGCAGAAGTTCTTTCCCGCAGCGTTGAGCGGCGGCGCCAAGGCGCTCAAGGGCATGGCACCGCTGCTGCCCGATATCCGTTTTTGCCCGACCGGCGGGCTCAGCGCCGCGGATATTCGCGAAATGCTCTCGCTGCCCAACGTTTTCGCGCTCGGCGGTGGCTGGCTGGCGCCGGTCGCCCTCGTCCGCGAGCGGCGCTGGCGGGACATCGAGCAACTGGCCCGCGAGGCCGCGCAGGCTTGTCCTGCTCAACGCGTCTGATCGATCGAGCCATGCCGGAAGCCTCGGCTGCCTCAGATCGCATCGCCGCGCTCGGCGAATGCATGCTGGAGTTGACACGCAAGCCCGATGGCGCGCTCAGCCTGGGCTTTGGCGGCGATACGCTGAACACCGCCGTTTATCTGGCGCGCCTTGGCGTGCCGGTCGACTACGTCACCGCCCTGGGCAACGATGCGCACAGTGACGCCATGATCGCGGCCTGGCGCGAGGAGGGCGTCGGCTGTGACCATGTCACCCAGATCCCGGGCCGTCTGCCCGGCCTGTACATGATCGAGACTGACCATGCCGGCGAGCGCACCTTTCTTTACTGGCGCGATGCCGCGCCGGCGCGCGAGCTGTTCACCCTGCCATCTGCGCCGGCCATGATGGCAGCACTCGAACAGGTCGGCATGATCTATCTGTCCGGCATCAGCCTGGCGATCTGGGGCGTGGGCGGGCGGGCGGTCCTGCTGCCGTTTCTCGACCGGCTGCGCGCCCGTGGCGGTCTGGTCGCGTTCGATACCAACTGGCGGCCGCGCCTTTGGCCGGATCCGGATACGGCCCGCAGCGCCTATGATGCCGTCCTGGAGCGCACCGACATTTTGCTGCCAGGCGAGGAAGACCTATGTGCGTTGTACGGTGACGCCGATCTGGCTGCTGTCACGGCAAGGGTGCGGGCAAACCGTGCACGGGAGATCGTCTTGAAGCTGGCCGAACCCGGCTGCCGCGTGATCGTCGATGGACACATGCAGGATATTCCGGCGGAAAAGGTCGCCCGTGTGGTCGATACCACGGCCGCCGGCGACAGCTTTGCCGCCGGCTATCTGGCGGCGAGACGGCGCATGCCACCAGCGGACGCAGCGCGTGCGGCGTCGCGCCTGGCGGCCGCGGTGATCCAAGAAACCGGCGCGATCATTCCGCGCGAGCGCATGCCTTGCATGGTCGGTGATCCGGACTGACGTCGCCGATCGTGCCGGGAACGCCACCTGCCGGCGGCCTCATGCGCAAGCGCATGGCAGCGCTGCGGAATGGTCAGGCCGCCTTGTCGTCGGCAATGCCCGAAATCGCCTGGATCAGGCTGTCTTCGGTCACCTCGTCGGACGTGAAAGTGCGCACCAGTTCCCCGTGATACATTGCGATGATCCGATCGCTGACGTGCAGCACTTCGGGCATTTCTGAGCTGATGACCAGGACCGCATAGCCCTGTGCGGCCAGATCGCGGATGAGCTTATGGATTTCGGATTTGGAGCCGATGTCGATGCCGCGCGTCGGCTCGTCGACGATCAAGACTTTCGGCCGCATCGACAGCCATTTGCCGATAACGATTTTTTGCTGATTACCACCGGAGAGATTGCCGGCGAGCTGACGCCAGCCCGGCGTGCGGATGTCCAGCCGGTCACGATACTGATCGAAGATCGCGATTTCGGCGCCTTCGGCAACAAACGGCCCGGCGCGCAGGTCATCGACTTGCGGCAGGGTCATGTTGTCCCGGCAATTCATGCCCAAAACCAGCCCCTGGCCCTTTCTGTCTTCGGGCACGAGCGATATCCCGTGGCCGATGGCCTCGACCGGCGAATGCATGCGCACTTCCTGGCCCTCGAGCAGGATCGTGCCGCTGGTCGGCTCGCGCAGACCGAACAGCGTCTCGGCAATTTCGGTACGGCCGGCGCCGACCAGGCCGTAGAAGCCGACGACTTCGCCGCTGCGCACCTGAAAGCTGACGTTACGAAAGAGCTTGCCGCACGATAGGTTGCGCACTTCGAGCGCGACGTCGCCGATTTCGGCGTGGGTCACGTTTCTGGACAGATCGAGCGAGCGGCCGATCATCAATTGTGTGACTTCATCTTCATCGGTCGCCGCCGTATGCAGGGTGCCGCGATACTGGCCGTCGCGCAGCACCGAAATACGGTCGGTGATCTTGAAGATCTCTTCCATGCGATGGGAGATATAAATAATGCCGACGCCATGGGCTTTCAGATCGTCGATGACGTCAAACAGCACGACTTTCTCGGCATCGGTCAATGAGGCCGTCGGCTCATCGAAGATAACTGCTTTGGCATCGACCGTCAGCGCCCGGGCGATTTCAACCATCTGCTGATTGGCGATCGACAGCGAACCGACCCTGGTTTTCGCATCGAAGCCGACTTTGAGCTTGGCCAGGACTTCGTCGGTTCGATCAAAAAGTGTTCGCCAGTCGACCCGACCGAACGATCGTCTGGGCAACTCACCCAGATAGATGTTTTCCGCGACCGAGAGCTCGTTGGCGAGGCTCAGCTCCTGGTGGATGAAGACGATGCCGCGCGATTTCGCTTCCAGCGGCGTGCGCATCACCACGACCTGGTCTTCCACCCGGATCTCGCCGGCGTCCGGCTGGTGAATGCCGCCCAGGACCTTCATGAGCGTGGACTTGCCCGCACCGTTTTCGCCCATCAGCGCGTGGACTTCACCCGGCATGACGGTGAAGGACACATCATCGAGCGCTTTCACGCCTGGGAAGGTCTTGGTGATATGGGCAAGCTGCAGGGCCGGAGTTTGAGCAGTCATACGCGTAGCGCCTCCCGGCCTCTAAGGTTGAGCTGACGATCCAGGAACAGCACGGCGATGAGGATCAGGCCGATCACCAGATTGACTGTTTCCGTGTCGGCGCCGATATGGCCGAGCCCTTTACGCAGCAGTTGAATGGCGAGCACGCCGCCAAGGGTCGAAATGATCGAGCCTGAGCCGCCGGTCAGTTTGGTGCCGCCCAGAACAACCGCAGTAATCGTCCACAGTTCATACAGTTCGCCGTCATTGGGATTGACCGAGCCGCTTTCGGAATAGAAGACCACAGCCGAGAGTGAGGCAAGAAAGCCAATGATCATGAAGTTGATCATCATGTGCGGTCCGACGCGAATGCCGGCATTGACCGCGGCTTCCCGGTTGTCGCCGATGGCATAGGCGTTTCGGCCGTGCACCGTCCGGTTCATGACGAACCAGATCACCACCGTGACCACGAGCAGGAACCAGGTCGGCGTGTGCAGACCTAGGAACTGCGCTTCGGCGAAGTCGACCAGCGTCCAGTTGAGATGCGAGGTCGGCTGCTCACCGTTGTACATGAACACCAGGCCGCGATAGCCGAGCATGGCACCGAGGGTGACGATGAAGGCATCGACGCCGGTTTTCCAGACAATCAGGCCGTTCAACGCGCCAAGCGTCAGGCCGGTCAGCAGCGCTAGGGACCAGGACACCGGAATGACCCAGTCGCCGAGGCCGGCAAAGATCGGCCAGGTCATGCTGTCAAGCAGGATGACGGCACTCAGGGCGAATGTTGCGCCGACACTCAGGTCGATATTGCCATTGATCATGATGATCGTCATGCCCATGGCAATGATGCCGATCGGCGCCGACTGCTTCAAAAGCAAAAGCATGTTGTCGACGTCCATGAAGGCCGTGTCGGACAAGGAGAAATACTGTCCGGCGATCGAGAAGAACGCCAGTTCGAGCGCGATGAAGGCCCAGATTGCGCCGTTCTTCAGGGCCGTGCTGAGCGTGCCAGGTGCCATTGCTGCCGCCGTCCTCAGGCGATGGGTGACAAGAGGCGACCGCGTTTGGCTGCGATATCCAACCAGACGGCCAGGATGATGATGATCCAGGTAACGACATACTGCGCGTAGAATTGCAGGCCCACGAGCAACAGGCCGTTCTGGATGAAGCCCAGGATCAGAACACCGATAATGGTCTTGAATATTGTGCCCGAGCCGCCCAGGAGCGACGCGCCACCGAGAATGACGGCGGCAAGCACTTCGAGCTCAAGCCCCTGGCCGACCGTGTTCTGGCTGCCGAGCGAGCGACTTGCCTGGATCAGGCCTGCTGTCGCGACGCAAAATGCCGAGATCAGGTAGCAGGAGAATACCACGCGCGCGCGGCGAATACCGGAAAAGGTCGCGGCGACGCCGTTGCCTCCGACGGCATAGACTTTGCGGCCGAAGGGTGTCTTGGCCAAGATCAGGCCCCAGAAGATGGCGAGCAGGGCGAACATGACGATCGGTACCGGGACGCCGAGCACTTCGCCCTGGCCGAAGATGCTGAACCAGGTGCCTTCCTTGTCGGCGATATCCATGTTCTTGCCGCCGGAATAGGTCAGCGTCAGGCCATGAATTGCCGACAACATGCCCAATGTTACGATGAGCGAATTGAGCTTCAGATAGCCGACGAGAAAGCCGATAAAGGCGCCGAGCAGCAAGGTCATGGCGAACATGGCCGGGATGGCCAATGCCGGCCCGATCTTGTCGTGTAGATCGAGCACGACAATTGTCGAAAACGACATCATCGAGCCGACCGACAGGTCAAGATTGCCGCTGATGACCACGAACGTGACGCCGATGGCCATCACCCCAAGAATGGCGGACGAGCGCACAACACCCATGATGTTGTCGGGCGCAAGAAAACGCTCATTGGCAAGGGTAAAGCCGATGATGAAGAAGACAAAGGCAATCAAGATGCCTTGTCGCGCCAGGAGGCTGACGACGTTCTCCCTGGACATTGAGGTGCCGCCCATCTTCTGCTTGGTGTGATTGGCGCAAGCGCCTTATGGCGGCCGCCAGGTGCACGCAAAGGTGCACCCGGCAGCGCCCGCGGATCAGAAGACGGGCTTGCTGAACTCGTCCATGTTGTCTTGGGTGATCTTTGGCGTGTCGAAGTAATTGAGGAACGGTACCTCTTTGCCTTCGAGAATATCGAGCGCCGTCTGCAGGGCGGCCTCGGCGTCGTCAACCGGCGACTGATAGATCGAGCCCCAGTATTCGCCGCGCTCCATGGCCTCATAGCCGACGGCAAAGTTGGTCGCACCGACATAGATGATGCCGTCGCGGCCGGCCGCTGTGGCGGCGTTCAGCGCACCGACGCCCATATTGTCGTCGCCGGCATAGACGCCATCGATATCGTCATACTTGACGAGGAAGGCTTCCATGACCTTTTGCGATTTCTCGCGGTTCCAGTCGCCCGGCGGGGTCTCCATCAAGGTCACGTCCGGGCAGACCTCGGGCAAGCGGTCCTCGAAGCCCTTGGCGCGCTCGATTGCCGTCGTGTAGCCCGGCTGGCCGGAAATCTGCACGATCTGGGCCTCGCTCGCGATACCCATCTCGGTGAACTTGTCACACATGATCTCCGCAGCGCGCGCGCCTTGCGTGATGTTGTCCGGCCCGGAGAAGGACTTCACGAAATCGAAGCCCTGCTCGGCAATGTTCGAATTGGTGATGATCACCGGAATGCCGGCACTGTGCGCCTTGCGCACTGCCGGGATCACGGCCTCGCCATTGGTCGGCCAGATGATGATCGCGTCGACTTCCTGCTGGATCAGATCCTCGATCTGCGCGATCTGCCGGGCGACATCGCCGCCGGCATCGAGCACCACGGTCTCGACACTATCGTTGGCCTCGGCAGCAGCGATGAACGCCTGCTCGTAGGTGGTCTGGTAGCTGTCGACGCCGACATTGTTTTGCGTGATGCCAATTTTCATGGTCTCGGCGTGCGCCATGGTCGCAAAGACGCAGGCGGTCGTGGCGAGCAGCGCTCCGGCGGTGAACCGAACAGTCATGTTGGCCTCTCCTGAATAGCCGTCGTGATCTTGTTGGCGGACGGCGTCGCTCGGCCGTCCTGTCACCGACAAGACTAAAACTGTCAGGAATGCGGGTTTAAGCTGAAAGTTTAGCGAAAATGGACACTATCGATGTCCATTATGACAGTTTTGCCTGATGCGCTCGCCGCATGGTTTGGCAACGATCAGCCCAAGGACAGATGATGATGTCAGCCCAAGCACGATCGACAGCGTCAAACGGGTCTAACCAAGGCCCCACCCGCAAGCCGGCGATCGAGCCTGTCGACCTGCTCGAGATGGTGGCGTTTCTCGAGGAGCTCATGGCTGAGAGCGACGCGTCCTTCGAACTTTCGGAGCCCGACGGCTATTTCAACATGTCGCGACACCTGATCAGACAGCATCTCGACGGCAAGACGGTGACCGCGACATCGCTCGCTGCCGTGTCGGGCCTGCCCTATGCCACGGCCAAGCGGCGCATCGCCGAAATGCTCGATGCCGGCTGGATCGAGCAGCGACCCAGAACGGCCACCGGCAAGAGTTTCTCGCTCCACCCCAGCGATGCGCTGCTCAGCGACTGGATGGCCTATCTGGGCCGGGTCCGCCGGCTCGGTGAGCGCTTTTTCGCGCGTTCGGCGGCGACCACCAGCAAGCGCGACTATTTCTTCGGCGGCTCCTATATCGAAACGCGCAGCATCGAGCCGCCCGGCGTGTTGAGCGAGCCGCTGCGCCTGCCCGGCGGCCTGCGCTTTCTGATCCATGGCGATCCGACCTTCATGGCCATGAATGCCGTTAAACGTCAGTTCGAGCAGGTCATGGGGTGCGAAATCAGCCACCGCGCCTTCTCGATCGATCGCCTGCGCGAGGAGGGCTTGCGCAACGCGTCCCGCAAGGTCAGCCGTTACGATATCGTTGCGGTCAACCTGCCCTGGATCGGCGAATTCGCCGTCAATGGCGCGCTGAGGCCGCTCGACAATCTGCTCGATCTGGACGAAATCGACGTCGCCGACTTTCACCCGGCCGGCTGGCGGGGCGTCCATTTCGCCGGTCGACCCTACGGCGTGCCGTTGCAGACGACGCCCGAACTCCTGTTCTATCGCAAGGACTTGCTCGCCGACGCCGGTTTGTCGCCGCCACGCACCACGGCCGAGATGCTGCGCGTCGCCAAAGCGCTGCACGACCCGGCACGACGGCGCTATGGCATCGCCTGGAACGCGGCACGGGGGACCCCGCTCGGCCACAGCTTTCTGTTCGCCTGCGCCGCCTTCGGCCAGCCGATTCTCAACCTGCCGCGCATGGCCGGCGGCTTTGATGCCGAAAGCCTGGATGCCGGGCTCTGTCGTCCGATGATCGACGTGCCGGCAGCGAGAGAGGCGGCCGAATACCTGCGCGCCCTGCTCGATGTTTCACCGCCGGGCATTCTCTCGATGGCCTGGTACGAACGAATCCGCGCCTATGGCTCGGGCCAGGCAGCGATGGTCTATTCGTTCACCCAACATGCTCCCTATTTCGAGCTCGACCCGTCGTCGCCAGCGCACGGTCAGACCGGCTATCTGCCGTTGCCCGCCGGCCCGCGCGGTGCGCCGATCGCGCCGGTCGGCGGCTATGTCCTCGGCATCCCGGCCAACTTGCCGGAGGAGCGGGTTGCCGCAGCGGCTAGAGCGATCACCGTGTTCGCCTCGCCGGAAGCGCAGAAGCTCTACATCCAAAACGGCAGCCGGACGACGCCGCGCTACTCGGTCGGTGCCGATCCCGAAGTGCGCCGTCTCTCCGATATTTTCGATGCCGTCGATGGCATTGCCTGGCGCGACGAGTTGCAGTTCTGGCCGCGGCCGCCGGCACCGCTGATCACGGCGATCATCATGATCTGTGGGGAAGAGCTGCACGACATGCTGCGGGGCGTGAAGACCGTCGCAGTGGCACTTTCCGACGCGCAGGAACGTGCCGACGCTCTGATGCGCGACTCCAGCCAGAATAGAAGTAAGGGAGGTGAACAATGGATCCGAACAGGCTGAAAGGTAAGCACGTCCTGATCACCGGCGGTGCCCAGGGCATGGGCGCTGCCGTCGGTGAATACTACGCCAAGCAAGGCGCGAATGTCTGCCTGGGCGACATCAATGTCGACGGTGCGCAAGCCGTGGCCGATCGCATCAATGCCGAGGGCAACGGCAAGGCGATCGCCGTCAAGCTGGACGTGACCAAGCGTGCCGACATGGCCGCCGCGGTCAAGGCCACGGTCGACGCCTTCGGCTCACTCAACGTCATGCTGAACAATGCCGGCATCAACAAGCCGATGATGTTCCTCGACGTCACCGAAGAGAACTTCCGCACCATCATGGAGGTCAACGCGCTCGGCACGCTGATCGGCATGCAGGAGGCCGCCAAGCAGATGATCGCGCAGGGCAAGGAAAACGGCCCTTACAAGATCATCAATGTCGGGTCGATCCTGTCGCGCCAGGCCTTCGACGACGTCGTGCCCTATGCCTGCTCCAAGCACGCCACGCTGGCGATGATCAATGGCGGCGCCAAGGCCCTGGTCGACCACAACATCACCGTCAACGGCTACGGCCCCGGCGTGGTGCGCACCGAACTCTGGGAACAGCTCGACAAGGATCTGGTGGCCATCGGCAAGTTCGAAAAGCCTGGCGAGTCCATGGATAAGCTGGCCGAGAACATGATCCTCATGAAGCGCTACTCCTATCCGGAAGACGTCGTCGGCACCGCCGCGTTCCTGGCCAGCGCGGAATCCGACTACATGACCGGCCAGCTGTTCATGATCGATGGCGGCATGATCATGCAATAGGCGCCGTCTTGCCGCTGACGACCCCCGCAACGCACGACCCTTGGCCGCGTCTGGATCGCACCGGGCGCCAGGAGGCTCAGTCATGAGTGACAACGCTCTTTCCCCACGCATTCTGCGCCCTGAGGATGCCAATCCGAACTGGCAGTGGGATCGGCATATCCCGGCGCTCGGCCATCGCTCGGTCGATTTCGAGCGCCGGGTCGACTTCGACCGTTTGCGCAAGTATCGCCTGTCGCGCGCGCGCGCGGCGCTCAAGAATTCCGACTGCGGCGCGCTTTTGCTGTTCGACGTCAACAATATCCGCTACGTCACCGGCACCAAGATCGGCGAGTGGGAACGGGACAAGATGTGCCGTTTCGCGCTGCTTGCCGGCGACGCCGAACCTTATGTCTGGGATTTCGGCTCAGCCGTGATCCATCACCGCATGTATTGCGACTGGCTCAACCCGGAGCACTGTCTGGCCGGCGTGGTCGGCATGCGCGGCACCATTCCGCCGGCGTTCGGTCTGATGCAGCGCTACGCCGAAGAGATCGCCGATCTGATCCGCCAGGCCGGCGTGGCCGACATGCCGGTCGGGTTGGACTATGCCGAAACCGCCATGTTCTTCGAGCTGCAAAAGGCCGGTCTGAACATCGTCGACGGTCAGCAGGTCATGCTGGAAGCGCGCGAGATCAAGAACATCGACGAGATCCAGCTGCTCAACCAGGCGGCCTCGATGGTCGATGGCGTCTACCACATGATTTATGAGGAGATGAAGCCGGGTGTGCGCGAGAGCGACATCGTCGCGATGTCGAACAAGATGCTCTACCAGATGGGTTCGGACGACGTCGAAGCGATCAACGCCATTTCCGGCGAGCGCTGCAACCCGCATCCGCACAACTTCACCGATCGCTATTTCCGCCCGGGTGATCAGGCATTCTTCGACATCCTGCAAAGCTATCAGGGCTATCGCACCTGTTACTACCGGACCTTTAATGTCGGCCGGGCGACGCCGGCGCAAAACGATGCCTATGTCAAGGCGCGCGACTGGCTGGATGCTGCGATTGAGCTGATCAAGCCCGGCGTCGGTACCGATCAGGTCGCCGCCGCATGGCCGGAAGCGCAGGAATACGGCGTTCCCGATGAGCTGACCGCGTTCGGCCTGCAGTTCGGCCACGGCCTTGGTCTGGCCTTGCACGAGCGGCCGATCATCTCGCGCGTGTGCTCGTTCGAGAATCCCATGGAGATCAAGACCGGCATGGTGTTCGCGCTGGAGACCTATTGCCCGGCGGCGGACGGCTATTCGGCGGCGCGCATCGAAGAAGAGGTCGTCGTGACGGATAAGGGCTGCGAGGTCATTTCGCTATTCCCGGCCGAAGATCTGCCGATCGCCAACCGGTACTAGCCATGACAAACCCATTTGATCTGCGCGGCCGCCGGGCCTTGGTGACCGGCGGCGCCACCGGAATAGGTGAAGGCATCAGTCTTGGGCTGGCGGCCGCCGGCGCCGACGTCGCGATCACCTATCGCAGCCATGAGCCCGAGGACACGCTGCGCGCCATCGAGGCGCTCGGCGTCAAAGCGGCTGCGGTGCAGACCGATTTTACCGGCATGGACGGGGCTGCGGCCGAGCAGGTGATCGGCTTTGCCACCGACGCGCTGGGCGGTCTCGACATCCTGGTCAACAATGCCGGCATCATCCATCGCGAGGAGTCGGTTGCGCTTGCGCTGGAGGACTGGCGCCGCGTGCTCTCCGTCAATCTCGATTCCGTCTGGCTGCTGTCGCAGGCCGCAGGGCGCCGCATGGTGGCCCAGGGCGGCGGCAAGATCATCATCGTCGGATCGGTCTTGAGTAGCCAGGGCGGTTTGCGCGTGCCGGCCTACACCGCGAGCAAGCATGCGGTCGTCGGCCTGACCCGGGCGTTGTGCAACGAGTGGGCGCCGCTCGGTGTCAACGTCAATGCCATCGCCCCGGGTTACACCGCCACGGACAACACCCAGGCACTGCGCGACGATCCCAACCGATCGCAGGAGCTTCTGGCACGCATCCCCGCCGGCCGCTTCGCCGATCCATCGGAAATGGCCGGCGCTGCCGTCTTTCTGGCGTCCGATGCCGCCTCGTACTGCCATGGCAGTGTCGTGACGGTCGATGGCGGCTGGCTGGCCCGCTGAGAGAGCAATCATGCAACCATCACTCACGGGCAAGACCGTGCTGGTCACGGCCGCTGGCCAGGGGATCGGCCGCGCGTCGGCTGAAGCCCTGGCGGCGCAGGGCGCATCGGTGATCGCTACCGACATCAATCGCCCGGCGATCGACGACACCGCCGGTGCGTCTGCCAACATCAAGGGCGATGTGCTGAACGTCCTTGAAGCCGCTTCGATCACCGATCTGGTCGGTCGATCCGGGCCGGTCGACGTCCTGGTCAACTGCGCCGGCTGGGTTCACGACGGCACGATCCTGGATTGCGGCGATCAGGACTGGGATTGCGCCTTCGATCTGAATGCCAAAGCCATGTTCTGGCTGATGAAGGCGGTCTTGCCGGGCATGCTGGACCGCAAGGCAGGCTCGATCATCAACATCGCCTCAGTGGTCTCCAGCCTTAAGGGCGCCCCGCGCCGCTTTGCGTATGGTGCGTCCAAGGCGGCCATCATCGGCATGACCAAGTCGGTGGCGGCCGATTTCGTCAAAGACGGCATCCGCTGCAACGCGATCTGCCCGGGTACGGTCGAGAGCCCGTCCTTGAAGGAACGGCTGGCGGCCACGGGCGATTTCGACAAGGCGCACGCCGCCTTCACCGCGCGCCAGCCCATGGGCCGGTTCGGCACGCCGCAAGAGATCGCTGCGGTGGTGTGCTATCTGGCGAGCGACCTGTCCGCCTTCACGACGGGGCAGGCCTTCGCCATTGACGGCGGCTGGTCGATCTGATGAACCTTGATCGCGCTGCCTGTATCGACGATCTGCGCGCGCTGTCCAGACGGCGCATCCCGCGTTTTGCCTTCGATCTGGTGGACGGCGGCGCGGAAAACGAGAGCAACCTCCGGCGCAATGTCGACGCCTTCGCCGACGTCGTTCTCGTGCCGCGCTATCTGGTGGATTCCTCGAAGATCGACACACGCGCAGAGATGTTCGGCCACGTCTATGACGTACCGTTCGGCGTGGCGCCGATCGGCATGCTGAATGCCTTCTGGCCCGACGCCGATCTCATCCTGGCCAGGCTGTGTGCTGCCAGGAACATGCCCTATGTCGCCAGCTCGGCCGCCTCGACCAGCCTCGAGACGCTGGCCGAAGCGGCTGCCGGCAAGGGCTGGTTCCAGCTGTACGCCTCCAGCGATGAAGCGGTCTCCGAGAGCCTGGTCGCCCGGGCGCAAGCGGCCGGCTATGAGATCCTGATGGTCACGGCCGATGTCCCGGCGGCCGGCAAGCGCGATCGCGATATTCGCAACCAGCTCAGCGTGCCGTTCAAGATCACGCCCGAAGTCCTTTGGCAATTGGCCACCCATCCGACCTGGTCGCTGGCGACCTTGCAGCATGGCAAGCCGAACATCGCCAATTACGCCGATCTGTTGAAGAACGCCACGTCTTATGCCGATGTGCAAAAGACACTGATTTCTGCCAACTATACTTGGGACAACCTGCGACGATTGCGCGATCGCTGGCCGGGCAAGCTCTTGGTCAAGGGCATCCTGCACCCTGACGACGCGGCCAGGTGTGCCGAACTCGGCTGTGACGGCATCGTCGTCTCGAACCATGGTGGCCGCCAGGTCGACTTCGGCCCGGCCACGATTGACGTTCTGCCGGCGATCGCCGGCGCCGTCGGCGGACGTATGAAGATCGTTTTGGACAGCGGTATCCGGCGCGGCGCCGACGTGATCCGCGCCAAGGCGCTGGGCGCCGACTTTGCTCTTACCGGACGTGCCCTCGCTTACGGTGTGGGTGCCGGTGGTGCCGCCGGCGCCGAACGAGCGTTCGAACTTCTCGTTCTCGAGCTCAACCGCGCGCTCGGCCAGCTCGGCAGCCCGTCTTTCGCCGATATCGACGATCGCGTCGTCGGCATCAAGGCGGCATCGGCCCGGTCCGAAGCGCGCATACGCGCTGTCTGATCAGGACGCGGCCGTCTTGCTCCGATAGGCGCGCCAGCCGCCGAAATGCGAGATCTCTTCGGCATCGATGATGCCTTCCGGCTCGACGATGAAGCCGGTCGGCGCGCTGCCGTCCTCGAGACGCACCCGGCCGAATCCGAGCGGCGCGCCGATGCTCGCAACGAAATCACCGAAGGCTGCCGGCGACAGAGCCCAGACCTCCGTCTCGATGGCGTGGCCGGTGCCTTCGGCGACGCGCATGAGGCCGGGCCGTGGCGGCGCGCCGGGCAGGGCGTAGAGGCGGTAACAGGCTTGGGTGCGCACTGCGCGTAGAAGCCGGCCGCCGCGCGCGGTCAGCTGGTGGTTGAGTGGCATACCAGAAAGATGTGCGCCGACTACGACCAGTTCATGCGCATCGCCACGCGTTTTTTGGGGCGATGGTGCCGGCGCCCCGGTCAGGGCCCGGGCCAGCGGCAGCAGCCGACCGTCCTCGCCGCCACGGGCGAGCAGGGTCAGGCTGCCCGGCAGGCCGTCGGCCCGCGATCCGCTCGGCAGGGTGACGGCGCACAGATCCAGCAGGTTGGCGAAATTGGTGTAGGTGCCGAGTTCGCGATTTGGCCGGACCGGATCGACGGCGATCTCCTCAAGCGTCACCGGCCGTGGGATCGACGGCACCGCCAGGACGTCGCACGCAGCCATGCGCTGTTCGACCAGACGCGTGAGCGCCCTCAGACGGTACAGGTCGTCGAAGGCATCTTGCGCCGACAGCGCGCGTGCGGGCTCGATGATCGCCGCGGTGACCGGGTGCAACGCGCCCGGACGGGCATCGGCGAACGGCACGATGGCCGCCAGCCGCTCGGCCAGCCAGGCGCCCCCGTAGAGCAGATCGGCCACCTCGTAGAATGGCGTGAAATCGATCTCGCACAGATCGGCGCCAAGCGCGCTCAGGTGATCGAGATCGCGCGCGAACGCGGCCGCCTGGACTGGGTCGCCGAAGAAGCGACGGCTGTCTTCACGCGGCACGCCGACCGTGAATCCCGCCGGCAGGGCGTGCCAGCCGAGCGCCGGGCGCCGCCTGGCGAACGGGTCGTCGGCATCGTAGGCGGCGATGCTGGCATAGACCTGCCAGGCGTCATCAACGTTGCCCGCGAACACCGAGACGCAATCGAGCGAACGGCAGGCCGGCACGACCCCGCGCGTCGACACTGAGCCGCAGGACGGTTTCCAGCCGACAATGCCATTCAAAGCCGCCGGGACGCGCCCGGAGCCGGCCGTGTCGGTGCCGAGGGTGAAGGTGAGCAGACCGCGGGCGACCGCGATGGCCGAGCCCGAACTCGAGCCACCCGGGACGAGCCGGTCATCGATGGCGTTGCGTGGCACCGGATAGGGTGTCCGAACCCCGACCAGGCCGGTCGCGAACTGATCCAGATTGGTCTTGCCGAGGATCAGGGCACCGGCCGCGCGCAGGCGTTGGACGGCGGCGGCATCCTGCGAGGCGCAGTAGGCAAAGGCCGGGCAAGCGCATGTCGTCGGCATGCCGGCCACGTCGATATTGTCCTTGATGGCACACGGCAGTCCCCAAAGCGGCTGCGCTTCCGGATCGAAGGGCGGCAGGTTGTTGGCCTGTGCCAGCATATGCTCGTGCGCCGCCAAGTGCAGGAAGATGCCCGGATCGGCCAGCGCGTCGATGCGCCGGTAGACCTCGGTCAGGACCGCTGCCGGTGACAGCCCCTGAGCATAGGCGTCGTGCAAGGCCGCGCGCGTGAAGGCGGCGGGCACGGTCTTATCCATCATGCCGGGCCCGTTGCCGGCTCGAGGCTGACATGGGCGCCAGCGATCCGCCAGCCTTCGGCCCGGCGCACCCAGGTCTGGCTTTGCTTGCCCCGTCGGCCCGATCCGGTGCGGCGATACTCGGCGAACGCAACGGCGCAATCCGGCGAAAGAGCCGTGATGGTCACGCGCTCGAGAACGCGGGCGAGATCGCGGGCAGGGCGTGCGGCGCGAAAGGCGGTGATGGCGTCGTAGCCATAGAGGCTCTCCTGCACTCCGAAACGGATCGTGCGCGGATCGTTCCAAAACAGCTCGTTCAGGGTCGCGATGTCATTGCTGACCAGCGCCTGCTCGTAGCGATCGAACGCGAGGCGAACTTCGGCTTCCACGGTCTGCGCATCAGGTGCCGCCTGCGTACGCGCGTTTGCTGCAAAAATCGGCACCTGTTCCGGGCTCCATGTCGGCAAACACCGCTCCGGCGGCGGTTGGCAAGGCTTTTGCTGCACCGGTCAAGCAACCTTTGGACCAGACGCCCATGAGCGAGCACACGGTCACCCTCAGCGCCGAACCGGGGCCGATCCGGATCGATCCCGGCAGCACGGCGCTGATCGTCATCGATATGCAGCGGGATTTTCTCGAACCCGGCGGCTTCGGCGCGACGTTGGGCAATGATGTCGGCCAGTTGCGGCCCGCCATTGCCGGCTGAATCCAACCCCGGGCGCTCGCGCGACGCGCCGGCCTGCTGGTGATCCATACGCGCGAGGGGCACCGCCCGGATCTGAGCGATGCGCCGCGCGCCAAGGTCGAACGCGGCGTGCCGTCATTGCGCATCGGCGACCAGGGTCCGATGGGCCGGATCCTGATACGTGGCGAGCCCGGGCATGACATCGCCGACGATCTCGCGCCGGCGCATGGCGAGCCCGTGCTCGACAAGCCAGGCAAGGGTGCTTTCTTCCAGACCGATCTCGATCTGATGCTGCGCAATCGCCGCATCGATACGCTGCTGGTCGCCGGCGTGACCACCGAAGTTTGCGTGCACACGACGATCCGTGAGGCCAACGATCGCGGCTATCGCTGCATCGCGCTGGCGGATGCCTGCGGCTCATACTTTCCGGAGTTTCACCGCGTCGGCCTTGAGATGATCAAGGCCCAGGGCGGCATTTTCGGCTGGGTGTCGAGCACGTCTGCGCTCGCCGCGGCCTTGGCGACACCGCGCGTCGCGCGCACCGGGTAAGCGAGAGGGGACCTCAAGATGACAACGGCAAGTCTGCGCCTGTGGACGCCTGGGGACTGGAACGCCCTGTTCGGTCTCGGCACCAACGTGCTGGTCAACCTTCTGGTCATGACCGGGCTTTTGAAGTTCGTCGTCGGCATGCCTGATGAGATCACCTTCGGGCGCATCCTGCCGGCCGTCGGTCTCATGCTCTTTTTGGGCAATGTCTACTATGCCTTCATGGCCTATCGGCTGGGCCGCAAGGAAGGCCGCGACGATGTCTGCGCGCTGCCCTCCGGGCCGTCCGTACCGCACATGTTCATCGTCGTTTTCGTCATCATGCTGCCGATCCTGGGGCAGACCGGCGATCCGGTGAAAGCCTGGGAAGCGGGCCTGGCCTGGGTGTTCATTCAGGGCTTCATTCTGATCGGCGGCGGCTTCATCGCGCCGTACATCCGCCAGATCACGCCGCGTGCCGCCCTGCTCGGCACCTTGGCCGGCGTGTCGATCGCCTTCATCTCCATGCGTCCGGCCATGGTGATCTACATGACGTCGATCATCGGCCTGACCTGTCTGGCGATCATCATGGTCAGCTGGTTCGGCGGCGTCCGCTATCCCAAAGGCATGCCCGCCGGTCTGATCGCCATCATCGTCGGCATGGTCCTCGCGTGGGGCTCGACCCTGCTCGGCTTCGACATGGGTGGCATGAGCTTCGGTGAACTGGCGGCCTCGTTCGCCAATTTCGGCTTCACCGTGCCGTTGCCGGCGGTCGATCACGTGTTCAGCGGTTTTGAGTTCCTGGGCTTCATCCTAGTGACGGCCATTCCGTTCGGCGTCTACGACTTGGTCGAGGCGATGGACAATGTCGAAAGCGCCGAGGCGGCCGGCGACAGCTACAACACCACCGAGGCGCTGGCCGCCGAGGGCTCCTTCAGCCTGATTGGCACGCTGCTCGGCAGCCCGTTCGCCAATGCTGTCTATATCGGCCATCCGGGCTGGAAGCAGATGGGTGGCCGCATCGGCTATTCCGCCGCCACCGGTCTTTTCGTGATCATTGCCACTTGGCTCGGCATCTTAGCGGTGTTCTTGAACCTGGTACCTGTGGTCGCGATCTCGCCGATCCTGCTCTATATCGGCATGTTGATTGGTGCGCAGGCCTTCCAGACCTCGCCGCACAGCCATGCGCCGGCCATTATCCTCGGTCTCGTGCCGCATCTGGCCGCCTGGGCCAAGACGCTGATCGATGGCGCGCTGGGCGCAGCCGGCACCAGTGCCGCCGCTGTCGGCATGGACGCCATGGCGACCAATGGCGTGCTCTATGAGGGCCTGAGCCTGCTTGGCAATGGTGCCATCCTCTCCGGGCTGGTACTGGCGGCGATCGGTGTGTTTGTCATCGAAAAACAGTTCCTCACGGCGGCTGCGTTCGCCTTTGCCGGTGCCATTTTGACCTTCTTCGGCTTCATGCACGGTCCCGCCGTCGGCTTTGCCGTGACACCGGAGGTCGCCTTCGCCTATGCCATGGTCGGTGGCCTGCTCGTTGCCTGCGCCAAGTTCGAGTGGATCGAGCAGGTCGAACCGGAACCGGTCGCTGCCGAGTAGGGAGCACATGGCTGACACCGACGGCTTCGATGCCGATGGCTGGATCGCGGCGGTGGCGCCGGTCCTGGGCCTGAGCGTCACGGACGATCAGCGCCCAGGCGTGCGCACGTTTTTGACGCTGGCGAAGGCGATGGCCGACAAGCTCGACGCCGTGCAGCTCGATGACGCCGCGTTCGAACCGGCGCCGGTATTCACGCCGGAGGCTGACGACGCGTGACCAGGTTTGCCTTCGCGGCCGAGATCGCCGGCAAGGTTCAATGCGGCACGTGGCGCGCCGGTGAGGTGGTTGAGCAAACGCTGGCGCACATCGCTGCGATTAACCCGGCGGTCAACGCCTATACCGATGTGACCGCCGATCGCGCTCGTCAGCGGGCCGAGGCGCTCGATCGCGGTGCGCACAAGGGCCCGCTCGCCGGTGTGCCGTTCGCTGTCAAGAACTTGTGCGACATCGAAGGCCTGCCGACCCGGGCGGGGTCAAAGATCAACCGTGACCGACCGCCGGCCAGCGCCGATGCCACCTTGATCCGGCGCCTGGAACGTGCCGGCGCGATCCTGCTCGGTGGCTTGAATATGGGCGAATACGCCTATGACTTCACGGGTGAGAACATCCATGACGGCGCCTGCCGCAACCCGCACGATCTCACGCGCATGAGCGGCGGTTCGTCCTCCGGCTCAGGCGCGGCGACCGCGACCGGGCTGGCGCCGATCTCGATCGGTTCGGACACCAATGGCTCGATCCGCGTGCCGGCGTCGCTGTGCGGTGTGTTCGGTCTGAAACCGACCTATGGCCGGCTCAGCCGGGCCGGCAGCTTTCCGTTTTGCGACAGCCTCGACCATCTGGGACCGCTGGCGCGCAGCGTCACCGATCTGGCGCTCGCCTACGACGTCATGCAGGGTGCCGATCCGGCTGATCACGCCTGCCGGCCGCCGGATGACACGCCGGTGACGCCGTTGCTGAGTCAGGCGCCAGCCCGCCTGCGCGTCGGTGTGCTGGGCGGCTATTTCGCGACCGGCGCCAGCGACGCCGCATGCCGTGCAGTTGCCAAAGCGGCGCAAGCTCTTGGGGCGACAGGACGGGTGAACCTCGACGGGGCTGAAGCCGGCCGTGCAGCGGCCTTCATCATCACCAATGTCGAGAGCGCCCGATTTCATCTGCAGCGATTGCGTACACGCGCCGACGCATTCGATCCCGACACCCGTGATCGGTTCTTGGCCGGCGCCATGCTGCCGGGCGGCTGGTACGTCCGTGCCCAGCAGGTACGGCGCTGGTGGGCCGGGCAGCTCGCCGACGCCTTCCGCACCTTCGATCTGCTGCTCGCGCCGGCGACACCCTGCAGCGCGCCCGCCATTGGCCAGAAAACGCTCGACATCGCGGGCGAGGATGTGCTGCTGCGACCGCATCTTGGCCTGTACACGCAGCCGATCTCCTGTGTCGGCCTGCCGGTGGTCTGTGTGCCGATGTCTGCCCCGGACCAACTGCCGATCGGCGTCCAGCTGATCGCGGCGCCCTGGCGGGAGGCCTTATGCCTGCAGGCGGCACGGCTACTCGAAGCAGCCGGCGTTGCTGTGGCCCATCCGCCCGAAGCTCTGTGAGGTTGGCGGCGCCGGGCGCTGGCACCGCGTGCCTCGCCGCGCAGCCGACCCTCCGGACTGAGCGCTATCTGGACGTCCTCGGGGACCTTTCCCGAGGTCGTGCCCGAGCGGCACGTGTCCTTCGGCAGCGCGGCAGCATTGCTTTGGCTCGATGTCGTGTCTTCACACGCCACCGCTAAGCAACCTACCTGCCAACTGCCGGCCCTAGGATTTCGTCCGGCACGGCATTTGGTGGCGTTGACGCGGACGACCTTGCGGCATCATCTCGTTGCGCAGATCACCATGCCCGGGGCAGCGAGCGTAGCCAGCCGATGAACAGAATGACGATCATCGCCAGCCTGTCCGCGCTGATGTTCAGCGCCATCGGTGCATTCTGGTTTGCCGCCGAGTATGCGCGCACCGCCCGGATCGGCGAGTACACCGCGCCCGGCGTGTTGCCGATGTCGGCCGAGGCGGTCGCCGGTGACCCCGAACCGCTGGCCGCAGCATTGTTGCTCGCCGTCTATGAGGCTTTCGGCAAGACCGACGAGGCCGCGATCTACGATGGCCTTGCACGGGTCGCCGATGGCGACGCCCTCGAGCAGCTGTATCTGGAGCGTGCCGGGGCCGTGGCCGAGAGCGGTCTCACGAGCAGCCAGAGCATTCATGAAATGCGCATCATCGGCATCGAAACCAGGTACGCCGGCGAGGGCCTCGAAATGGCCGCGCAATGGCAGGTAATCGGCTCGGTCGAGCATGGCGAGCACGCGCATGTACGCGGTAACGCCTACAGCGCTGATTTACGCATCGAACCGGTTGCAGGTGCCTGGCGGATCACAGGCTTTGATCTGCGCGATGTCGATCGCACGCAGGCCGGCGTGCCGGTGCCGCAGTCATGATCGAGATCGAGCAGCTTCGCTTCGCCTACCCGCGCTCACGCTTTCGGCTCGCGGTCAATGAGATGTGCGCGGCGGAGGGCGAACGCATCGCGATTGTCGGTCCCAGCGGTACCGGCAAGACGACACTGCTCAGCCTGATCGCCGGTCTGTTGTTGCCGGCCGCCGGCAGCGTGCGCGTCGCCGGCACCGACATGACGCGCCTGAGCGACACCGAGCGACGACGGTTCAGGGCCCGCCGGATCGGGTTCGTGTTTCAGGATTTTGCCCTGCTCGATTACCTTACGGCGCACGACAACATCCTCTATCCATTGCGGATCACCGACAATCTGCCGCTTGACCGGCATGCCCGGGAACGCGCCCGAGCGCTGGCGGTAGCGTGCGGCCTGGCGGGCAAGGACACGCACTATCCCGGCATGTTGAGCCAGGGCGAGCAGCAGCGCGTCGCCATCTGTCGTGCGCTGGTGACGCAGCCGAAGCTCATCCTGGCCGACGAGGCGACCGGCAATCTCGATCCGGACAACAAGCAGGCCATTCTCGATCTGCTCTTCGAACGTGCGGCGGAGGTGAAGGCGACGGTCATTGGCGTGACCCATGATCGTGATCTCCTGCCGCGCTTTGACCGGGTGATCGATTTCGCCGCGTTTCACGAGGCGGCCAGCGCGTGAACGCCCTGTATCTCGCCTCTGCCTATCTCCGCTTTCACTGGGCGCGCAGCCTCATCTTGATTGGCGTTGCCGCGCTCATTCTGCTCGTGCCGATGGCGACGCAGATCCTGCTGTCGACCACCGAGCGACAGCTCACCGTCCGGGCCGACACGACGCCGCTGCTGCTCGGCCGGCGTGGCAGCGCGCTCGATCTGACCATGAATGCGCTGTATTTCTCTGATGAACGCCCGCCGCCGGTCGCCATGGGCTCGGTGGAAGAGATCTGGGACAGCGGCTTGGCAGTGCCGATACCGCTGCACACCGCGTTCGAGACACAAGGCGTTCGCATCGTCGGCACCAGTCTCGACTATTTCCATTTTCGCGAGCTACACATCGACCAGGGACGCCAGTTGGCCGTGCTCGGCGAGGCCGTTATCGGTGCCGGCGTGGCCCGTCGGCTGGACAAGCGCGTCGGCGACAGCTTGGTGTCCGCGCCGCAAAACCTGTTCGATCTCGATGGCGTCTATCCGCTGGAAATGCCGATCGTCGGCATTCTCGCGCGCTCCAACAGCCCCGACGACGATGCCGTCTTCGTCGATGTCAAGACGGCCTGGGTGATTTCCGGGATCGGCCACGGCCATGATGACGTGGTCAGCACGGAAGTCCCGGACGTGGGCGGTGTCGAAGCCGCTCCGGACATCGTCCAATACAATCGCATCACGCCGGAGAACATCGACAGCTTTCACTTCCACGGCGATCCCGGCGACTATCCGGTGTCAGCCGTGGTCGTCGTCCCGCATGACCAGCGCTCGTCGACGATCCTGCGCGGCCGCTACCTCGACGCGGAGGCACCGGTCCAGCTTGTCGTGCCTGGCGATGTCGTTCAGGGCCTGATCGAACGGATCTTCCGGATCAAGTCGATCCTCGATGCGGTCACGCTCGTGATTGGCCTCGCGGCCCTGGCGGCGATCGGGCTTGCGATGTTTCTGTCCTACCGCCTGCGTGCCAGAGAAATCGAGACAGCCGTCAAGCTTGGCGCCCGAAGTGGTATGGTTGTTCGCTTGATATCTGCGGAAGTCGTCATCATTCTCCTGACGTCGCTGGGCCTCGCAGTCTTTTCGGCCGCGTTGGTGCGGCGCAACGCCCAAGGTTGGGTTGCCTGGCTGCTCGGGCTTGGAAACTGACACAGACAAACGGGGGTATCGACGTGACGAAGACCTTTGCCGCGGCATTCGCTGTGGCCATGCTGGTTGCGCCATGGGCGCAGGCGCATTACGGCATGATCATCCCGTCAGACAACATGATCGCGCAGGAAGACGGGCGCAGCGTTGCGCTGAGCGTGTCGTTCTCGCATCCGTTCGAGCGCGAGGGCATGGAGTTGGTCGCGCCGGTGTCGTTCGGTGTCACAACCGGCGAGGGCGAGGCTGATCTGCTCGACCAGCTCGAGCCGGCCACGATCATGGACCATCCGGGGTTCACGCTCGACCATGCGCTCGAGCGACCGGGGGTTTATGTCTTTCACATGGAGCCGCAGCCCTATTGGGAGCCGGCCGAAGACGCCTTCATCATCCACTACACCAAGACTTATGTCACCGCTTACGGCGATGA
>JBHJHH010000014.1:0-48244 GCA_050331015.1 Geminicoccaceae bacterium | reverse complement strand
AGACCGGCGGCATCCTGATCACGCCGCTACCGGGTGCCACGGCGCTCAAGCCGGGCTCGGCGACGCGGCCGTTCTTCGGTGTCCAGCCGGCCCTGGTCGACAATGAGGGCATCCTCCTCGAAGGCGCGACCGACGGCAATCTGGTCATCACCGATGGCTGGCCCGGCATGATGCGCACGGTCTACGGCGACCATGAGCGCTTCGTGCAGACCTATTTCTCGACCTTCAAGAGCATGTACTTCACTGGCGACGGCGCGCGTCGCGACGAGGACGGCTATTACTGGATCACCGGCCGCGTCGATGACGTCATCAATGTCTCCGGTCACCGGATGGGCACCGCCGAGGTCGAAAGCGCCCTGGTTGCCCATGCCGCTGTGGCCGAGGCCGCCGTGGTCGGCTACCCGCATGACATCAAGGGTCAGGGTATCTATTGCTATGTCACCTTGAACGAGGAGATCGAGCCTTCGGACGAGCTCAAGAAAGAGCTGCGCAACTGGGTCCGCCAGGAAATCGGCCCGGTCGCGACCCCGGACGTCATCCAGTGGGCACCGGGCCTGCCGAAGACCCGTTCCGGCAAGATCATGCGCCGCATCCTGCGCAAGATCGCCGCCAACGAGACCGATGCGCTGGGCGATACCTCGACCCTGGCCGATCCGGGTGTGGTCGACGATCTGGTCGATAACCGCGCCAGCTAGGCTAGGTGTCGAACTCGCAAGACTGGTTATCGGGAGGCCGGCCGACCGGCCTCCTTTGTTTTGCCACCAAGCCCGGGTAAGACATGGTGGTGATGCGCGCCAGCGCCGCCATGAGGGGAGCAGGATGATGTTGAGAGCCAGCGTTGCAGGGGCCGCCTTGGTCCTGGCCAGTTTCTATGCCCAACCGGCTGCAGCGATCAGCGAGGCCGATTTCGCCATGAAAACCACGGCGCAGATGCAGACCCTGTGCGCCGCCGAAGAGGGCGAGACCTTCTTCCTCGAAGGCCGCAGCGCCTGCTACGGTTTCATCCGCGGTATTGCCGAGTTCTACGGTGAGCTGGTGCGCGCCGGTGAAGCCACCAGCAAGGTGTGCTCGGATGAGGAGCTGACCGTCGATCAGATCCGCGTGGCCTTCCTCACCTGGGCCGAAGCCAACCCCGATGCCGGCGACGCCTCGCCGGTCGACAGCTTCCTGCGTTCCGCCATCGCCACCTGGCCGTGCGACGCGTAATCCTGCGCCAGAAAGGAACCTCTGCCATGATGAACCAGTTGGGCAGCTTGCGTTATGCCCTGATCGGTCTGATCTGCGTCGCCGGCTTCGGCCTTGCCGCCTGTGAAAGCGCCTTCAAGGGCGCAGCCGTGGGTGCTGCCGGTGGCGCCGCCGCCGGTCTGGTCACCGGTGGTGATGTCGGTGAGGCGGCCCTCAGCGGTGCCGCCGCCGGTGCCGCCAGCGGTGTCGTGCTTGACATTCTGAACTAGGTACCACGCCAACGAAAAAGGGAGGCCCACGTACAGGGCCTCCCTTCTTTGCGCTGCAAAATGGCCTAGGAGGCCGCGACGGCCGCTTCCTGACGCTGGCCAAAGCGCAGCGCGAACGGCCCGCTGCCGAGCAGCGCCTGCACGACCTGCGCGCTGGCGAGAAAGACCGGGTACTCCCAGCCGCCACCTTCATTGGAAAACAGCCAGCCATTGCCGAGATGCACCTGGGCCGCACCGAGCATGATCGGCAACAGCGCCAGCGCGACCAGCCGGACCTGAAAGCCGACGATCAGCGCTAGACCGCCGCCGACTTCGGCAAGGATGGTCAGATAGGCGACAAAGCCCGGATAGCCGAGGCTTTCGAAGAAGCCGACCGTGCCAGGGATGGTGAACACGAACACTTTCAACAGGCCGTGGGCAACGAACATGATGCCCAGCGCGAGCCGCAACACGAGCGCCGCATAGGGCGCCGTACGCGTGTCCAGAACCGGATCGATCGAGGTCATGACAGTGTCCTCCGTGACTGATGGCGACGCATGCGCCCTTGCTGATGCGCGGGAGATACGTCACGGGCCCGGATCGAACAATCCGGCTACATGGAAGATAATTGTTGCCAATTCAGCAACGTTACGCGACCGCCTTGACCAAGAGAACGGCGTCACCGCTGGTGTAGTGCAGGCACGGGTGCGGCACGAGCGGCCGGCGATCGCGTTCGACATAGCCGCGCCGGCGGTACAGGCGCATGGCGCCCTCATTGGCATCGAAACAGATCAGGCTGACGCGCGGCAACGCTTTTCGCCTCGCCTCGGCCTCTACCGCCGCCAGCAGGACACTGCCGATGCCTTGTGCCCGCATCGGCGCGATCACCGCCAGGCCGGAGAGGTACAGGCTGCCGTCGTCCTCGAGTTCGATATAGGGCTGCAACACCGGGTCATCGATCGCCGGCGCGCCCGGATCGACGCTCATGGGAAAGCAGTGCGCCATGCCGAGCAGCCTGTCGTCGTCCTCGGCGATCAGGCAATGCTCGTAGGAAAACCACTGATCCCGCCTGGCATAGCGCCTGGCGCCGGCATCGATCAGGCTCTCGTCCGGCCCCTGGTCTTGCCGCCAGATATAGGCGGCTAGACCATCCGATGAGATCAGGAACATCTCAGCGATGAACCGGCTGTCGGCTTCGCGCGCCGGGCGGATCACCCGATCAGCCATGAGCGCCCCGCGGCTCAGCCTGCCTGGGCTTCCTCCGCCTTGCGGATGATGTAGCGCTGGAAGTGCTCATCGCCCTCATAGCCTTTCTCGGCCACCCATTCGAACATGCCCAAGAAGGTGATCTTACCAAAAGCGCCGGGCATGCGCGCGACTTCAATCTCGTTGGCGGCCTTGCCTTCGGTGACGCTCGGGTCGTCCGGGAAGAACAGGATGGTCGGCGTGAAGGCAACACCCCATTTACGCGCCATGTCCTTTTCCGGCAGTTCTTCGCCGTCGAAATCGACGACCGCCCGGTCGCCCCAAAGATTCAATTGGACGATGTTGTAGTTTTCACGAATATACGCGTTGATCTTGGGATCGCTCAGAACCTCTTCGTGGATCTTCTTGCAGTAGATGCAGCCTTTCTGCTCGAAGATTATGGCAAAGCGCTTGCCTTCGGCTGCACTGTCTTCGAGATCCGGCTGCATCTCGAGGAACGAGTCCAGAAACCACGTCTGGCTGTACATGCCGTCTTCATTGACCAGCGGCTCGATCCGGTCTTCAGCGCTGACGTGACCGGCCCAAACGAGGCCGCACACGACACCGCTAGCGATCAGGGCACGCACCATGGATTACCTCCCCTTGGGTTCGCTTGAGAGCAAACACTTCTATAGTCCGAAGATCGACTGTTTATGCAGCAAGTCTTAAACAGGAGCAACGAATTGCATCGTCACGCTGGCGCTGGCGCCGGATACCAGGCACGTTGAACGTGGTTGCCACGTCGCCTACATGCGCTTGGGTAGCGGCACGGGCCGCAAGGTTGCGCTGATTTTTGATGATTCCTGAGCTCAACGACCGTTCTCGCGAGATTTTCCGTCAGATCGTCGATGCCTATGTGGCCACCGGCGAACCGGTCGGCTCGCGCACGATTTCCAGGCGCCTGAGCCAGAACCTGTCAGCGGCGTCCGTACGCAATGTCATGGCCGATCTCGAGGAAGCCGGGCTGCTGTATGCGCCGCACACATCCGCCGGTCGCCTGCCGACCGACGCCGGCCTGCGCCTGTACCTCGATGGCCTGCTCGAGCTCGGCAATCTGTCCGATGACGAGCGCGCCGATATCGATATCCGCTGCGCCACCTCGGGCCGGAGCGTCGAGGGCGTGCTGAACGAGGCTGGCGAACTGCTGTCCGGCTTGAGCCATTATGCCGGCGTCGTCCTGGCGCCCAAGCGCGAGCGGCCGTTCAAGCATGTCGAATTCGTGCCGCTCAGCGCCGAGCGCGCGCTGGCGATCATGGTCACCGATGACGGCATGGTCGAGAATCGGCTGATCACGCTGCCGGCCGGCCTGCCGCAAAGCGCCCTGATCGAGGCCGGCAACTACCTGACCTCACGCATGGTCGGCCGCTCGCTGGTCGAAGCGCGTGAGCTGATCGAGCGCGAGGTTGCAGAAAACCAGGCGCAGCTTGACAGCCTGGCGGCGCGCGTGGTCGAGGCCGGCCTGGCGACCTGGAGCGCCGATCGGCAGGACAAGGACGATTCCGGTGTCCTGATCGTGCGCGGTCAGGCCAACCTGCTCGAGGATGTCAACTCGCTGGCCGATCTGGAGCTGCTGCGCAAGTTGTTCCAGGCCCTTGAGACCAAGCAGAACATGCTCAGCCTGCTCGGCCGGGTGCAGCGCAGCGACGGTGTGCAGATCTTTATCGGCGCCGACAATCCGCTCTTCGGCCTGTCCGGCAGCGCAATGGTGGTGGCACCGTATGGCAACCTGGAAGAGAATGGTTCGCGCGTGGTCGGTGCCATCGGCGTCATCGGCCCGACGCGCATGAACTACGCCCGCATCATCCCGGTGGTCGATTACACCGCTCAGGTGATCTCCCGCCTCCTTGACCCTCGAACTTCTGAGACGTTGGCATGAGTAACCCGAACGCCCCGCACGATCACGACGCGCCCAAGCCGGAAAGCCAGGACGGCGGCGACGCCGCACAAGAACCTCAGGGCGCGGCCGAGGCAATCGAGCCGTCTGAGGTCACCGAGGCCGAGCCCGGCGATCTCGAGGTGGCGTTGCGCCAGGAGATCGAGGCCAAGGACGCCGAGATCGCCGATCTGAAGGACAAGCTCTTGCGCGCGCTGGCCGATGCCGAGAACACCCGCCGCCGCGCCCAGCGCGAGACCGACGAGGCGCGCAAATACGCTATCACCCAGTTCGCCCGCGAGATGCTGGAAATCAGCGACAATCTCGAGCGGGCGCTGGCCAATCTGCCGCCCGAAGCCGAGCAGGACGCCACGCTCGCCAAGGTCGTCGAGGGCGTCGCCATGACGGAAAAGGCCTTCAAGGCGGCGTTGGAAAAGCAGCGCATCGCCAAGGTCGCACCGGAACCGGGCGAGCGCTTCGATCACGGCCTGCATCAGGCGATGTTCGAGGTGGAGACCGACGAGCACGAGCCGGGCTGCATCGCCCAGGTGCTGCAACATGGCTATGTGCTGTCCGACCGTTTGCTGCGTCCGGCACTGGTCGGTGTCGCCAAGAAAAAACAGCGCCAGGCCAGTTAGGCACCCGATCGGGGCGGCGCGTGTTCAAGGCGCGCCGCTCGGCCAACGCCTCAGTCGAATTCGCTTTCCGGCTCGTAAGACGGCGTCGGGATCGCCTTGGGAATCGGCTCGCCGGCCTTTTCCTTGGCCTCGCGCGCCTTGGCGACCGCCTGATCGAGATCGAGCTGACTGCACAGGCCCAGCAAGACCGGATCACGCGGCCGAATCTCCGTGCTTTTCCAGTGGGTGCGATCGCGCACGGCCTGCACCGTCGTCTTGGTCGTGCCCAGGAGCTTGCAGACCTGCTGATCGCTCAGCTCGGGATGATTGCGCAAGAGCCAGGCAATCGCATCCGGGCGATCCTGACGCTTGGACAAGGGCGTGTAGCGCGGACCCTTGCGCTTGGCCGGCACGATGTCGCTCGGGCGCTTGGCCATGACCAGACGCGCCTTCGGATCGGCCTCGCAACGCTTCAGCTCGGCCCGATCGAGCTCGCCAGCGGCCACCGGATCCAGCCCGCGAATGCCCTGCGCCACCTCACCATCGGCGATGCCGCGGATCTCCAGGCTGTGCAGGCCGGTGAAATCGGCGATCTGTTCGAAGGTCAGGCCGGTGTTCTCGACCAGCCAGACGGCGGTCGCTTTCGGCATGAGGGGCTTGTGGTCCATGGACGATACTCCGCAACAGCCCGGCACAGCGCAGTGGCGTGCGCCAGGCCCCTTGCACATAAGACGTGTTGATTTGTTGGCGTACAGCTAGCGCCGATACATGCGGCTTTTGGCTTTGATGCGCAACCGCCTCAGGATTGACGCCGGCAGGGGCTCAGTCGCTGGCCGGCACCGGCACGGTGTAGTTCAAGGTCAGGCGGCCGCCGTCGGCATAGACCGTCTGCCCGGTAATGTAGCTGGCGGCATCGCTGGCCAGGAAGGTCACGATCGAGGCGATCTCTTGCGGTTCGCCGCAGCGGCCCATCGGCGTGCGTGACAGGATTTTGGCGCGCGCGGCGTCATCGGTCATCACCTGCGCCAGCATGTCGGTCATGATCGAGCCCGGGCCGACGCCGTTGACGCGCACGCCCTTGTCGGCGAGCGAAAGGGCCAGGCCGCGCGTGAGCTGATCGAGACCACCCTTGGCGACGTTATAGGGCAGGATGTTCGGGATGGTCAGCACGCCGTTGACCGAGGACATGTTGATGATCGCGCCCTTGCCCTGGGCGACCATGACCTTGGCCGCGGCCTGCGCGCACAGGAACGCGCCCTTGAGATTGACGCGCAAGACGTCGTCGAAATCGTCTTCGCTCAGGTCCAAGGCGTCGGCGGCGCGCAGGATCGCGGCATTGTTGACCAGGACATCGAGCCTGCCGAATTGCGCCGTTGTCTGGGCAATCAACTGATCGACATCGGCGCGCGCACCGACATCGCAGGGCACAAACAGCGCGTGGCCCTGGTCACCGCGCAGCCGCTCGACCGCCGCCGCGCCCTTGTCCGCATCGACGTCGGCGACAACGACCTGCGCGCCCTCGGCGACAAAGGCCTCGGCGCAGGCAAAGCCGATGCCCTGCGCCGCACCGGTGATGATCACGACCTGGTCGGTGAAACGCATGGGATGTACCTCCAACCTCAGGGGATCAACGCGCACGCCAGTAATCGAACACCTGGCGCTGCATGGTTTCGACGATAGCGCGCGCCGGCGCGCCGGTCGACGGACCGTCATAGCGCCCCAAACGCTTCAGCCAGTCGAAAAAGCCGGCACCCGGCAAGCCATCACTTTGACGGACAACGAGCACGGCCAGATCAGGTTCGCCGCGGGCCTTGGTGCGCTCACCGACCAGGGACAGCAGATTGACCAGCCAGCGCACCTTCGGCCTTGAGAAGTGCCGGCCCAAGAGGAACAGCGTGTGGCTGTAGGTGAGCGGCGTGCCCTGGCGCGCCGCGTCGATCAGGATGGCTTCGAGGCGATCGACGTCAGCCGGCTCATGGCTGAGCATGGGCTTGGGTGTCAGCCAAATGCGTCCGCAGGAAGTCGCGCATGACCCGCATGGCGATCTCGCCCTCCGGCGCACCGTCCAGGGTCATCGGCAGCTGGAACAGGTGCGGCATGCCCTCGTACAGATCGAGCTCGACATGACCGCCGCCGTCGCGGATCGCCCGGTAGAGCCGGACGAAATCGCTGAGCAGGATCTCCTTTGTGCCGCCCTGGATCAAGGTCGGCGGGAAGTCGGCACTGTACTCGCCATAGACAGGCGATACATATGGTCGCCGCCACTCGCTCTCCGGCGCGTAAGCCTCGGCGGCCGGGCGCAGCAACCGGGCCTCGCTCACGGCCGGATCGGCATCCTTGAGCGTCTCGCGCGTGTCGCCCGCGGTACTGAGGTCCGTCCAGGGTGACCACAGGACCAGCGCTGCCGGCAGTGGAAAGCCCTCATCGCGCCGCTTGAGTGTCAGCCCGGTGACCAGGCCGCCGCCCGCCGAGTCGCCCACCAGGGCGAGCTCGGACATGGCCAGTCCCTGCTGTTCCAGAGCGATCAACGCCGCCGAGCTGGCATCGAGGATCTCCCACCAGCGGGCTTCCGGCGCGTTCGGGTGGTTGACGGAAATGACCGGCCAGCCGGTGCCATCGGCCATCAAGGCGGCCTCGAGCAGCTTGCTGCGCGCACTGTCGACGACGTAGCCGCCGCCGTGGAAGTAGACCAGGCGGTGGCCGTCTTCGACATAGCCCTCGGGCGTCACCTCGAGGGCACTGAGCGGGCCGAGCTGTCGCTCGCTGACCAAGACGTCGAACCTGTCAATATGTTGCGCGGTGTAGCGCTCGCGGGCTTGGGCGAGCTGCTGGCGCAGCTTGCGCCAGCCGGCCTCGTTGCGCGGCGCCGGCAGCGAGGCGCGTGTGGCCGGGTCACTGCTGAGGCTCAGGTGCTCCTGCGCCTCGGGTGACACCGTGCCCGGGATGTAGGCGTACGGATTCGGTTCGTAGAAAACCATGATCGCCACGGCCACGGCGAGGCCGATCAAGCCGGCGAGGCCGATGCGCCAGCTCATGATCGGTTCCAGACCGTCAAACGAGCTGGCGCTGGCCGCGCGTTACTTCTTGGCGAAGCCGACTTCCTGCAGGGCTTCGGTGATCTCGTCGAGAATGGCCGGGTCATCGATGGTCGCCGGCATCTTGTAGTCTTCACCATCAGCAATCTTCTGCATGGTCCCGCGCAGGATCTTGCCCGAGCGCGTCTTGGGCAGCCGATGCACGATCTTGGCATGCTTGAAAGCCGCGACCGGACCGATCTCCTGACGCACAAGTTGGACCAATTCCTTGACGATGTCGCCCTCTTCGCGCTCGACGCCGGCTTTCAGCACGACGACGCCCAGCGGCAGCTGGCCCTTGAGCTGGTCGGCGACACCGAACACGGCGCATTCGGCGACATCGGGATGGGTGGCGATGACCTCTTCCATGGCGCCCGTCGACAGGCGGTGGCCGGCGACGTTGATGACGTCGTCGATGCGGCTCATGATGTAGAGGTAACCGTCCTCGTCCTTGTAGCCGGCGTCACCGGTCAGGTAGTAGCCGGGGAAGCGCGAGAGATAGGACGCCTGGAAGCGCTCGTCGTTTTGCCAGAGCGTCGGCAGGCAGGACGGTGGCAGCGGCAGCTTGATGCAGATCGCCCCGATCGTGCCCGGCGCGCTGACCTGCTGGCCCTCATCGTCGAGGATCTGGACTTCGTAGGTCGGCACGGCCTTGGCCGGCGAGCCCGCCTTGACCGGCAAGTGCTCGATGCCGAGGCAATTGGCGCAGATCGCCCAGCCGGTCTCGGTCTGCCACCAGTGATCGATCGTCGGCACCTTGAGCTTGTCCTGCGCCCAGTTCAGGGTTTCCGGATCGCAGCGTTCGCCGGCGAGAAACAGCGCACGGAAATCGCCCAGATTGTAGCGCTCGAGATGCTTCGCTTCGGGGTCTTCCTTACGGATCGCGCGCAAAGCCGTCGGCGCGGTGAACAGCGAGGCGACCTGGTACTCCTCGATGATGCGCCAGAACGTGCCCGGATCGGGCGTGCCGACCGGCTTGCCTTCGAACACAAGGGTCGTGCTGCCGTTGAGCAGCGGCGCGTAGCAGATGTACGAGTGGCCGACCACCCAGCCGACATCGGAGGCGGCCCAGAAGACCTCGCCCGGTGCGATGTTGTAGATGTTTTTCATCGACCAGAGCAGGGCCACGGCATGGCCGCCATTGTCGCGGACGACGCCCTTGGGTGCACCGGTCGTGCCCGAGGTGTACAGGATGTAGAGCGGATCGGTTGCCTCGACCGGGACGCAATCGACCGGCTCGGCGCTGGCCATGGCGATCGACCAGTCGACATCGCGGCCGGCGGTCATGTCCGCTTCGGCCATCGGCCTTTGCAAAATCACGCAGCGCTGCGGCTTGTGCGCCGCCTGCTCGATGGCAGCATCGAGCATCGGCTTGTACTCGACGACGCGGCCCGGCTCGATGCCGCAGGAGGCCGAGACCATGCACACCGGCTTGGCGTCGTTGATGCGCGTGGCCAGTTCGTGCGGGGCGAAGCCGCCGAACACCACCGAGTGCACCGCCCCCAGACGGGCGCAGGCGAGCATGGCGACCAGGGCTTCCGGCACCATCGGCATGTAAATGATGACGCGATCGCCGACCTCGACGCCTTGGGCGCGCAGCACGCCGGCGAAGCGGGCGACCTCGTCCTGCAACGCGGCGTACGAGATCGTGCGCTTGGTGTCGGTGACCGGGCTGTCGTAGATGATCGCCGGCTGCGCGCCGCGACCCGCTTCGACATGGCGATCGATGGCATTGTAGCAGGTGTTCAGCCGGCCACCCTTGAACCAGCGGTAGAACGGCGCCTGGCTGTCATCGAGCACGCTGTCCCAGCGCTTGTCCCAATGCAGGCCCTCGGCGGCCTCGGCCCAGAACGCCGCTGGATCAGCCATGGCTTTGGCATAGAGCGCATCAAACTCGCCGGACATTCGGGGGGCCTCCTCGTTTCGATTTGGCGCACATTAGTCGCAGCCGATATGGTGGTGCAATGCAACCGCGCGGCGCCAAGGGTCGCAGGGACGCGGCCGCGAGGTGGCCCGGCAAACGCGAAGCGCCCATCTCCGACAGTCGGGATGGGCGCTCGTCAGCCCGGGAGATCCCGGGACTTTCGACAGCCAGCGCGTTGCTGGCTGAGGGAAATCAGTGGGTTAAGCGATGTCGTGTCAGTGTACGGTGGCGAGTTCGCGCTCTTCGGCCGGCTGCAATTTGCCGATCTGTTCTTTAATCTTGAGTTTCTCTCGTTTCAGTCTACTCAGTTGCAAGCTATCCGGAGCCGGGCGAAGCATTTCCTCGTTGATGGCACGCTCCAGGCTCGCGTGCTTGCTTTTCAGGCTCTCCAAATAGTCCTGCATGCTCATGTCGGTTGCTCCTACCGGACGTTGTGCCGTGAACCTTCCGAAGGTAAGACCATTGCGCGGCGAACGCCAGATTTTTTGTCTTCCAGACGCCCTTGCGTGCGCCAGCCAAACCCGCCGCCATGGCTAGCCAGCGCGACCGGATTGTTTTGGGAATTTCGGGCGCTAGCGGCGCCATCTACGGCGTGCGCCTGCTGCAGACACTGCGCGGATTTGACCTAGAGACACACTTGGTCGTGAGCAAGCCGGGCGAAATGACCCTGGCGTACGAGACGCCGTTCTCGGTCGCCGATCTGCGCGCCCTGGCCGATGCCTGGCACCCGATCAACGATGTCGGCGCCGCGATTGCCTCGGGCTCGTTCCAGTGCCGCGGCATGATCATCGCGCCCTGTTCCATGCGCACGCTAGCCGAGATCGCCAGCGGCGTGACCAGCAATCTGCTCACGCGCGCCGCCGACGTCATGTTGAAAGAGCGCCGGCGGCTGGTGCTCATGGCGCGCGAGAGCCCACTGCACGCCGGCCATCTGCGCAACATGCTCACCGTCACCGAGCTGGGCGGCATCGTCGCGCCGCCGATGCCCGGCTTTTATGCCAAGCCGGCGAGCCTGGACGATGTCATCGACCACAGCGTCGGCCGGCTGCTCGATCTGTTCGATCTGAACAGCGAGCGCACCCGGCGTTGGGGCGATGACGGACCCCAGGGCATCGCCCGCACGCGCTTCGGCAAGCCGGACTAGAGCGCTTCGATGGCGGCTTTGTAGGCCGCTTTCGGCTCGGCGACCGGAAAACTGGCGGCGATCTGCGCCAGGCCGTCCGCTTCGCCGGCGGCCGGCGTCGCTAGGACCTGCAGATTGGCAGCGACCGTCTCGGCACTGGCATCGGCTTTCTCGCCATGCTTTTCCGCCAACGGCACCAGCGCGCGCAAGGCAAGGCGTTCCGCTTCCAGCTCGGCTTGCTTGACGGCATCGCGCAGCGCTTCGAGGCCGGGGCGATCGACGGCAACCACCGGATCGTCCGAGCGGGTCAGATGACGTTTGATTGCCTGCCGCACGTGGCGCAGCGGCAAGATGGCGTCGTCACGCCAGACAGCCAGGGCATCGCGCACGGCGCCGCCGCCATGACGATCCAGGCTGATCCCGTCGAGGCCCAGCCAGATGGCGCCCAGGGTCAAGACCACGTCGCGGCTATGCTGTTCTTGCAGGCGCAAACAGGTCGAAGCGATGTCGCTTTGCGCATAGGCCGCCTGTACGTCGCTCCACAGCCGCTCGTAGCGGGACGGATCGCAGGTGACACTCACGTCTGGCTCCCTTGAAGATCGCGCGCGATCGCAGCGGCACCGATCAGACCGGTGTCACCACGCACCACGCGCAGGCTGGCGATGGCTTCGAGATACGCGCGAAAGCGGCCCTTGGCGACGAAACGTTGCCGGAAAAGGCGGTCGTCGAACAGCTCGCCGAAATGCTGCAGGACGCCGCCGGTGACGTAGATGCCGCCGCGCGCGCCGTAGGTCAGTGCCAGATCGCCGGCAGCGCCGCCAAGCATGGCGACAAAGCGCTGCACCGCCATGGCGCACAGGCCCTCGGGCATGCCGCGCGCGGCCATGGTCACTTCCGCCGGCGTTCGTGCGGCCAGCGGGGCATCGTGGATGTCGGCCAGAGCTTCGGCGAGCACGAGCAGGCCCGGCCCCGAGAGCAGCCGCTCGTTGGAGACATGCGGATAACGCCGCCGCACGACCTGCAGAATCTCGATTTCCAGCTCGTCCGCCGGCGCGAAACTGACATGGCCGCCTTCCGTGGCGACCACGACCCAGCCATCGGAAGACGGCACCAGACCGGCGACGCCCAGGCCCGTACCCGGGCCGATCACGGCTTTGGGCATGTCTTCGCGCGTCGTGCCGCCACCGATGAGCGCGAAATCGGTGCTGCGCAGGTCAGGAATGGCGCGCGCCTGGGCGACGAAATCGTTGACCACTTTCAGCTGCTCGACGCCGAGCTCGCGCTTCAGGGCGCGGATCGAGAAGTTCCACGGGCTGTTGGTGAACAGGATCTCGTCGTCGTCGACCGGCGTCGCCACGGCGAACACCGCCTCGCTCACCTTGCGCCCGGCCAAGAACGCATACGCCGCCTCGAGCACGCCCGGAAAATCGGCCGCGGCGTAGTTGCGCGCATCCTGGATCGAGCCATCGCCCAAGGCGAGCGCAAAGCGGGCGTTGGTGCCGCCCATATCGGCAATCAGCATAGCCATGGCTGGATCAATCGCCGAAGCTGATGTCGAGGCCGCGCGCAGTATGCACCAGCGTTTCTTCGGGATCGACGGCGCGATAGCGCGCAATCGCTTCGGCAATCGGCACGTCGACCACCTCACGATGCTGCCAGGCAACCATGCGATCAAAGCGCCCTTGTGCGACCAGATCGACGGCGTAGACGCCGAATGCCGAGCCGAGCACGCGATCCAGCGGCACGGGCGTGCCGCCACGCTGGACGTGACCCAGCACGGTGACCCGCGTTTCGGCGCCGGTGCGCTCGCCGACCTCGCGGGCGATCGCCTCGCCGATGCCACCATAGCGCGACTGGCCATGGGCATCGAGATAGGTCTGGATGTCGCCGCCGGGTGCCTTGACCGATTCCGCAACGATGATCAACGAGAACGGCCGGCCGCTGTCGCGCCGGGCGATGACCTTGGCGCACACCTTGTCGATGTCGTACTCGATCTCCGGGATCAAAATGACGTCCGCGCCGCCGGCGATGCCGGCCGTCAGCGCGATATGGCCGGCGTCGCGGCCCATGACCTCGAGGACCATGACCCGGTCATGGCTGGCCGCCGTGACATGCAACTTGTCGAGCGCATCGGTGACCGTGACTACGGCCGTACTGAAGCCGATGGCGCGTTCGGTTTGACCCAGATCATTGTCGATCGTCTTCGGCACGCCGATGAGCTTCCAGTCACCGAGCGCGGCCAGCTTGCGCAAGATGGCCAGGCTGCCGTCGCCGCCGATACCGATCAGCGCGTTCAGGCCAAGTTGATGATAGCCGTCGATGATCTGCCCACTGCGATCGACCGTGCCGCCTTTGCCATCGGGGTAGGCGAACGGATTGCCCTTGTTGGTCGACCCGAGAATGGTGCCGCCGCGCACGAGCAGGCCCGCGGTCGTTTCCGGCGTCAGCTCGATCGCGTCAACCGGACGTTCAGCAAAGCCGTGCGTACTATGATGAATGCCGAACACCTGCCAGCCGTACCCGATGACGGCGCGTTTCACCACGGCTCGAATGGCTGCGTTGAGTCCGGCACAATCGCCGCCGCTGGTGAGAACGCCAATCCGCATACCCGCATCATCCCCTAGGTTGGCTTTGACTTCGCTTCGGAGTATAGCGTTGCGCCTACGCGCGAGAACCGTCTGTCATGAGCGTTATTGATCTCACCAACGAACCCCTGCGGCGCTTAAGCGAAATGAAGGCTGCGCATCGCGCGCTGGACAATCGCATTCGCATGCTCAGTGAAGAGACCGGCCCGAACCAGCTGGAAATCGGCCGGCTGAAAAAGCTCAAACTCAAGCTGAAAGACCAGATCACGCATCTGGAAGACCAGATCACGCCGGACATCATTGCCTGAAACGCTGGCGGCGCCAAGGGTGGCGTTGCTCAAGCCTGGATCACGTCGATGGGCTGCAGGCGCGTGATGTGCCCCATCTTGCGCCCCGGACGTACCTCGCTCTTGCCGTAGACATGCACGCGTGCGTGCGGCTCGTGCAGCGCCTGTGCGGCCAGGGCGATGTCATCGCCGATCAGATTGGTCATCTCGGCGCGGGCGAGCAGCACAGGTTCGACCAGCGGCAGGCCCGTGACGGCACGCACCAGCATCTCGAACTGGCTGCAGGCACTGGCATCGATGCTCCAATGGCCGGAATTGTGCGGTCGCGGTGCCATTTCATTGAGCAACAGGCTGCCGTCGGCGCACGCGAACAGCTCGATCGCCAGAACGCCGACCAGATCGAGGCCGTCAGCCAGGCGCTGGGCCATGGCGCGCGCTTTGGCGGCGATCGGCGGCGCGACAACGGCCGGTGCAAGCGTCTGGTAGAGGATGTGATCGCGATGGCGGTTTTCCACCAGCGGCAAGCACTGGCTGTGACCGTGCGCATCTCGCGCGATGATGATCGACAGTTCGCGCTCGAACGGCGTGAACGCCTCCATGACGCACGGCACACCGCCCAAGGCATCATAGGCGCTGGCCGCGTCATCGTTCGGACGCAAGCGAACCTGGCCCTTGCCGTCATAGCCGAGCCGCGCGGTTTTCAAAACCGTGTCGCCGCCAAGCGCCCGATGCGCCTCCCGCGCGGTGCTATCGTCCGAGACCTCGCGCCATGCCACGGTAGCGCAGCCGAAGCGCTGCGCCGTCGCCTTTTCCAAGGCGCGGTCCTGACAGACCTCGAGCACGCGCGCGCCTGGCCGCACGGGCACGTGTTCGGCGAGAAAGGCGAGCGCGCTGATCGGCACGTTCTCGAATTCCAGCGTGACGGCATCGACGCTTGCGGCAAAACGCTTGAGAGCGGCTTCGTCATCGTAATCCGCGCGCGTGTGCTTTTCGCAGACATCCGCGGCCACGGCTTCCGTCTCCGGTGCGAAGACATGGCAGCGAATGCCTAAACGTGCGGCTGCGAGTGCGGTCATGCGGCCAAGCTGACCGCCACCGAGGATGCCCAATCGGGTCAGGCCCCCAAGCCCGAACTGCGTGTTCGCCATTCGATTGTCCTCGATCTCACCCGAAACGCCAGACCAACGCCTTTGTGCGCGGTTAGCCTGCCGGGCAAGGACAGACAAGCGCCACCGCATGTCGGTCTCGCCCGCCGCGTTCGGATGTGGTTCGTACGCCGATGCTCACGCGCGCTCGCCATGGCACGGTTGTCGCCATCGGCGCCGTTTCGCCCAAGCTGTTGCCGCGCAAGCAATGCTCCGGCGTTTCCCTGACCCGTCAGGAACGCCGCAGTGCAAGCAATGCGTGTGCGTGTTTAGCCGCGCTTTTTGCGTTGGTGAGCAGGCCAGCGGCGGAAGACAGGTTGAGCGGCCAGCGTTTGCGCCGCAACGCCAGAGCGTACCCACGGATCCGAAGCCCCTGCACTCAAAACGAGCGTTTACAGGCCAAAGCCTACGGGTCGCTGCGGCGCTGCGAACAAACCACGCATCAGGGTCGAGGTGCGGATGTCGTACGGCACGTCGTCGGCTCATTCCCCAAGACGTTCGACACCTACAGGAACCGGGCCAGGCTAAGCGGCGCATCGGCATCAGCAACTGCATAGCAGCAACCTTGCCACGTCCCTCGGTTCGGCAGAAGCCCTGCCAACGCGTCCAGGTGCCGCCGCTTTCCAAGCTGCTTACCCACTCATCGCGACGGTGCCTCCACGAGCGGCTCATGGGTCGCTTCTGCTCTGCAACCCGAGCAGGCCTCACGGCCAACCGGCAGATTGAGGAATGCGCGATGTCGGCCCGGTAGCGGCGCAGGTGCCACATCGATCACGGGAGCGGCTCTGAGGGTTGCTCGCAAGCCTCTGCTTCGTTGTCAGCCGGCCAAGCCTCACGGCCGGTCGGCAGCTTGCGTAAAGGAGGGCGTTCCGGCCCGATACCCAAGGCGTTTCCACAAGCATCACGAAGCCAGCCACACGAGCGGCGTACGCGGACCTCTGTGCAGCAGCCTGCCTAAGCGCCATCGTCGGCCGGCATTTCGGCAACAGCGTCGCTGCGCGCGCGCCGCCAGGCCTCGAGCCGGCCGCGCAACGCGTCATCCTGAAGCGCGAGAACGGATGTCGCCAACAGCGCCGCGTTCACCGCTCCCGCGCGGCCAATCGCCAAAGTACCGACCGGAACACCGGCTGGCATTTGCACGATCGACAGCAGGCTATCCCAACCCGAGAGCGCTTCACTGCGCACCGGCACACCAAAGACCGGCAGGCAGGTCATCGCAGCGAGCATGCCTGGCAAGTGGGCCGCGCCGCCGGCGCCGGCAATCAACACGCGCAGTCCACGCGACGCCGCCCCCGTCGCATAGCTTGCCATGCGCTCCGGCGTACGGTGTGCCGAAACGATCCGCGCCTCGTAGCGTACGGCCAGTTCGTCCATGACCAGCGCTGCGTGGCGCATGGTCGCCCAGTCCGACTGGCTACCCATAATCAAGCCGACGTCCGTCATGCCGCCTCCTTAAGCGCAGCACCGGCGCACGTCAATGCGGCTGGCAGCTGAGATGAGCCTGGCAGAAAATCGTTAATAAATGGTTAATGCGAATGGCAAATAGACCGAAATAAAAACATCGATCCGCTAACCTTTTCTTTAGGAATTCTCCTTAGCCTTGCCTCTGTCATGGAAGTAGCCCGACTTCGTGGTCGCCTGCTTCGAAAGACAGGGGACGGGAACGTGAATACAGCAACCTTAGGCCTTGCCGCAGCCGCACTGGCGGTCCTTGCCGGCATTACCGGGCCTGCAGAAGCGGCCGACACGCGACTGTTTGGCACCGTCGAGTTTCGGGCCGCGTCGCATGCAGCGCTGCCGCAGTGGCAACGCGTACTGGATGCATTGAAGTCTGAGCAGCCCAAGTTGAACGCCTGCGCCAGCTCGCTCACAGCGTGTGAGAACCGGACGATGAAGGCCTGGGGGGCGATGGTACGTGCGTATGATGACGCGCGGCCGGCCGATCAGCTTCAGGCCGTCAATCGGTTCTTCAACAGCTGGGGCTATCGAACAGATCGCGATGTCTACGGGCGGAGCGACTACTGGGCCACGCCCTTCGAGTTCATGTCAAACGCCGGCGACTGCGAAGATTACGCCATCGCCAAATTCGCCACGCTGCGGAGCATGGGTTACGGTCCGGAAACACTGCGCCTCGTGGTTTTGCAGGATACCCTCCGCGACGAGGCCCATGCAGTCCTCGCGGTGTACAACAACGATGACGTCTGGATTCTGGACAACCTGACCGACGCCGTCTTGAGCCATGAGCGGCTCAGCAGCTATGTGCCGTACTATTCCGTCAATGAAGAGGCGCGCTGGGCGCATGTTGCGCCAACCATGGTTCTGTCTTCAAGCCGACATGGACCGAGTGCCGGATTGAAAATGACCCGCATAGACATGCCTGCGGACGGAGCGCCATGGCCTCTTCGATGAGCAACCTGCGGACCCGATCCGACGACCTTCTCAACGCAGAGTTGACACCCCCGAAGGACGCGCCGCCTTTATCCTGGCGAAGTCTGGTGCTGGCGGTCGCCTGTGTCGCCGTCCTGGTCACCGTCTTGGGGGCGGTGATTGCCGAGACGCTGGTTGCGAGCAGGCGCGACTCGGCGCTTGCCGCTGAACAACAACGGCTCGAAGCTGTGGCCGACGCCAAAGCAGCCCTGATCGGCACATGGCTTGAAGGCCGGGCCGCCTTGGGCCAACGACTTGCTCGCGCCGACCTCGTGCGCATGTTCCTTCAAGAAAAGGCGCTGGCCGTGCCTTCGGCAGACTTGGCCGACTCGCTCGATGCACAGGCGCCGTACATTCGACAGGCACTGGCCGATTTCACCTTCGATTACGGTGCGCGTGCAGCCGTGCTTGAAGCGGCCGACGGAACGCCGCTCTTGCGCGTGTCCCGGGGCGAAACCCTGCCGCCTCTGGCGCCCTTGCGGCCAGATCAAACCGCCCGTTTGGCCTCTCAGGGTTGGCTGGCGGTGGTCACGGAGCCAACCGAACCGGACGGCACGCCCGTTGCTCGGCTCTACCTGCCGGTCTTGCCGCTGCAAAGCACGTCTGATGATCCCGAAACTGCCATCGGCCGCTTTGGTTTCCAGATACCCCTCGACCAGCCGTTCTCCGAGCTTCTCGCGCGCGATCCCTCCGCACCGCCCGCGCAGCACACACGGGTGTATGCTCCAGGGCGAGCCTTGGTCTGGCGCGGCGAGCGCGCTGTCCGCATCGACAATGCGTTCATGCAGGCTGAAGCGGCCGTCGATGAGAGCGATCTTGTTGTCGGCGTTTACCGTCCACAGGCCGAAGTGGTCGCGCCGGCGCACGCCTTCAGCCAGCAGCTCCGCCTGCTCGTGGCCATGTCCGCCCTGAGCGCAGGACTGCTCGTCGCATCGATCTGGGGTTGGGCGCGGCTTTACTTCGGCGGCAAGCTGCTCGAACAATTCCGCTCATTCAGCGCCCTTGTGGCGCAGCATCGCGCCTTGCTCGTACACGTCTGCGCCAGCATGGGCGAGGCTTTGGCGGTTTGGAACACGCGTGGCGATCTCGTGCTCGCCAACCAGGCGGCCCGGCAGATCTTGTTGCCCAACGGGCGGCTTCCTGGACCCCTGGCGAGACAATGCGAGACCGTCGGGGGGACCTGCCACCCGACAAGCAGCGTCGCTTGCGAAGAAACCGTCTTGCCTGACGGTCGCGTCGTCCAGCTTAGCCTGACGCCGTTGCGAGAAGCGGCGCACACGGCCCCGCTTGGTGGCATTGTCCTCATGCGCGACGTCAGCGACTCCGTGGCGATGCGCGCGGCCCTTGCCCGCCAGAAACAGCAGGTGATCGCCGCCTTTGTCCGCATGAGTGAGATGGCAGATCCCTATCTGGCCGGACACGCCCAGCGGATGAGCGACCTCGGCCGGCAGATCGCGCACAAGCTGGCGCTCGACGAGCAGAGGCAACGCACGATTGGTGACGCCGCGCTGCTTTCCCAGGTTGGCAAGCTCTTCCTGCCAGCGGACCTGGTCCAATCTGCCGGGCGTCACGATACCGACGAGCAGATGCAGATGCGCGCGCATATCGATCACGCCGCACGCGTGCTCGCCGGAATCGACTTCGACTTGCCGATCAAGGAGACCGTGCGTGACATGCACGAGCGCCTCGATGGCAGCGGCTATCCCGAAGGCAAGGCCGGCGATGAGATTGGCATCGAGGCGCGCATTCTCGCCGTCGCTGATGTCATCTGTGCCAGAACCGCCCCGCGCTCCTATCGCGAAGCGATGGACGTGGCGCGCGTTCTCGACATCCTGCGCGACCTGCGCGAGCGCTATGATCAGCGGGTGGTCGAAGCGGCACGGCGCTGTCTCGTGCCGTTCGACGCACCAACATCGAGCCAGCGCGCGACCCAACGCAACAAGCGGATGTCAGGGCTGTCGATTGAGCCATGAACGCGTGGCGCCGGTACGGGAGGTCCGTGCGATGGGCCAATCACGCAGCGCCGGGAACGAGCTCCGGGCGCGAAGGTGTTCATTGCGTAGGGCTTTACCGGCACCATGCCGATGAACGCCTCGCCCATCGCGGCGAGCGGTGGCCGGTACCGAGCCTCGGGCCGTGCGCTAGCTGTGGCGGCTCAGGAACTGCCGTAGCCGGGAAGACGTCGCGCGGGAGAAAAACTGCGCTGGCGGCGCTTCTTCCTCGACCTGCCCCTCGTGAAAGAAAATCACACGGTTCGAAACATCGCGGGCGAAATTTATCTCGTGCGTGACGACGACCATCGTTCGGCCTTCCTCGGCCAGGGCGCGCATGACCTTGAGCACCTCGCCCACCAGTTCCGGGTCGAGGGCCGAGGTCGGCTCATCAAACAGCAGCAGGCGCGGCTCCATGGCCAAAGCGCGGGCAATCGCGGCGCGCTGCTGCTGACCACCGGAGAGTTGGATCGGGTAGACGTCGCGCTTGTCGGCGATGCCGACCTTGGCGAGCAGGGCTTCGGCGCGCGAGACCGCCGTCTTCCGGTCGACCTTGAGCACGTGAACCGGCGCTTCGATCAGGTTCTCCAGGACCGTCATATGCGACCAGAGATTGAAACTCTGGAAGACAAAGCCGATCCGGGCGCGGATCATGTCGACCTGGCGACGGTCATGCGGCCGCAGCCCACGCTTGGTTGGCCGCAACTGTACACGTTCGCCGCCGACCTCGATGTCGCCGGCATCGGGCATTTCCAAAAGGTTGACGCAGCGCAAGAACGTACTCTTGCCCGACCCGGAACTGCCGAGAATCGAGATCACCTCACCGTCCCGGGCTTCAAGCGAAACGCCCTTTAAGACCTCCAACGGCCCGAAGCGCTTGTGCAAATCGTGCACGCGCAGAGCTTTTGTCTCGTCGATCGCTGCCATCGCCCCTCCTTGGCCGGTGCCACGTTACGTCGCTTCCACGGCGCCAACAAGTGTCATATGAAATCGGCAAAATCATAATATTCTCATGCATTTGCACTTTCTTTCTAATCATTAACTTTATAGAATTTTGTCAGAACAGCACTCATCAAACACGACTCGATCGCATGCGGGGCGTTGAATGTGCGACGCGGGGCGGATAGCGCGCTCGACCGACACGAGGTGAACCCACGCGCCCGGGCCGGGACTCGGCAAAGTGCGCGCCCGTGACTGACCGGTCTGCACAACCTCGCGTTAAACCAGAGCAAGGCATCTTTCTAACGGCACGCTTGCTGGCCAGAGCCGACCCCGTTCGCGCCCTGCAGCGTGACAGGCCTTCAGCGGTCTGGCTGCTCGAAGGCGATGTCTACCGCCTGTACCGGCAGTTCCTGCTCAGCAGCGGCATGTCGCGCACCGATACCGATCGACTGCTTCAGGCAACCTTCGCGCGCATCTGCCGGGGATTTCGTGAAACCCTGATCATCCATCCACCGGATACCAGCAGCGTCGTGGTTACGCTCATTCCGGCCGTGCTGGTGTACGACCTGCTGGCCTCACCCGAGCGGCTCGACACCTATTCACCAGCAGCCATCCGGCAAATCGCGACCGCTGCACGCGCATTAAGGCGGTGGTATGATGGCCTTTATCATGAGTTGCACCGCCCGTCGGCATGGCAACAGCCAGCCGCGGTGCGCGTCAGCCTGGAATGCCATGACCAGCCCGCCGCCCCCTGAGCGCCCTTCCGCCGCCACGCCGTCGCGACAGGCTGTCGGCCCGGTCGACCAGCTGCTGGCGCTGACCGATCATCCGGCGAAAACCAGCGACGCCTTGCGGGCATCACGCAGCCTTGCGTTCTTGCTCGACAGCCGCGACGCGCTGGCCTGGATCGATGCGGAGCTGCATGGCTATGAACGCTCGGCCGCCCTGCCGGCCTACAGGTCGCTCGACCAGCCCGAGCGGGCGGGCATACCGCATCTGCGCGACCCGGCAAGGCACGCCGCGCACACACGCATCTGCGAAGCCGTGCTGCAGCGTCTGCGCGACTGGGCCCTGCGCCTTGCGGCTGTGGGCGTGAGCGGCAGCCCGACCGGGTTTTCGGCACTGGAGAGGCGGCTGGCCGCCGAGGTCGAACCGCCCGGCAGGCTGACGAGCCTCAGCATGGTCAAGATCACCACCGAGGCGCAGGCGGCCACGCTTGGCGCTGCGATCACGTCGCTCCTGGAGCGTCTGCCGGCGCTGGCGCTGCCGGAACAGGAGCGCCTGGATATCGAGAACCACTTGCGTGTCGCGCTGGGCGAACGCGATGACGCCGAGCAGATCAGCACGCTCGGCCGGTTTGCACTCGATCAGGCGATCGTCGGCCTCGAGCGCCAGGCATTGCCGGCCGACCTGGCCGCCAGGCTGCAGGCACTCAAGCGGCATCTGCCCGCAAGAACAGACGGGTGAACGGAAAGAGCGTGCGGCCGTCCGCGCGCGGCGGATAGGCGATACGCAGGCGCGCCCCCAAGGCGTCTTCGAACCGGGCATAGGTTTGGGCGTCGAGGGCATCACGGATGGGCAACAAGGTCGTCGCGCGCATCCAAGCGAGAACCGCATCCTCGCCGGTAAGCCATTGATAATAGGTCGTTGTCCACAAATCGAGCGCGCGTGCATGCGGCGACAGCCAATCGGCGTAGGCCTCAGGCGCGGCCACGGGCCAGCGCGTCAGGACACCCGCGAGAGCCGATGCCCATGGCCCATCCGCCGCCGTCTCGTTCACCAGCGCATGCGAGGGCGCGCCATAGTTGCGCGGCATCTGCACGGCCAGAACGCCGCCCGGCGCCAGATAGCCGAGCAGGCGGGCAAACAGGCTGGCGTGGTCATCCAGCCAGTGCAGCGCGGCATTGGAAAAGATCAGATCGAGCGGCTCTGCCGGCACCCATGTGGCAATATCGGCCGCGACACACGTCGCTTCCGGCAAGTGCTTGGCCGCTTTGGCCAGCATGGCCGGGCTGCTGTCGACCAGGGTCAACGACGCGTCGGGCCAGCGCCTGGCCAGAAACGCGCTGAGATTACCCGGCCCGCAGCCGAGATCGACGATCCGCGCCGGCGTGTCCAGCTCTATGCGCGCGAGCAGATCGAGGCCGGGGCGCAGCCGCTGATCGCTGTACCGCAGATACGCATCGGGCTGCCAGCGCTCCGCAGGGTCGGCCATCAGTGAAAGCTGCCCCGGGACTTCGGGCTGCGCCGGCGCAGGTTTTGCTGCTTGCTTGGACGGCCGCCCTTGCCCCGCCCCGCTCGCCTGCCGCCCGACGTCTCGGCGCGATCGGCTACAGCGCGGCGGTGCTCGGTGGCCAAGCCGAGATCGCCGGCTTCCAGGCGGCGGATCTCGTCACGCAGCCGCGCCGCCTCTTCGAATTCGAGATTGGCCGCGGCCTCGCGCATCTGCTCCTCGAGCGCCTTGATGTGCATCTTGAGATTGTCGCCGATCAGCGCGGCCGGCACGTCGGCCTCGGTATCGACGGTGACGTAATCGCGTTCGCCGACATGCTGCAGGATGTCGCCGACCTTCTTTTTGATGCTCTCCGGCGTAATGCCGTGCTCGGCATTGAACGCGAGTTGCTTGGCGCGACGGCGCTCGGTCTCGTCGAGGGCGCTCCTCAACGAGCCGGTGATGGTATCGGCGTACAGGATGCAACGGCCATCGACATTGCGCGCCGCACGACCGATGGTCTGCACCAGCGAGGTCTGCGAGCGCAGATAGCCCTCCTTGTCGGCATCAAGAATGGCGACCAGGCCGCATTCGGGGATGTCCAGGCCCTCGCGCAGCAGGTTGATGCCGATCAGGACATCGAACTTACCCAGGCGCAGATCGCGGACGATTTCGATGCGCTCGAGCGTGTCGATATCGCTGTGCATGTAGCGCACCTTGACACCGTGCTCGTGCAGGTACTCGGTCAGGTCTTCGGCCATGCGCTTGGTCAGGGTGGTCACCAGCACGCGCAGGCCCTTTTCCGCAGCCACGCGGCACTCGCCGAGCAGATCGTCGACTTGGTGCTCGACCGGGCGGATCTCGACCGGCGGATCGACCAGGCCGGTCGGACGGATGACCTGTTCGACGAACTCGCCGCCGGTCCGCTCGAGCTCCCAGGACCCCGGCGTCGCCGAGACGAACACCGACTGCGGCCGCATGGCATCCCACTCCTCGAATTTGAGCGGCCGGTTGTCCATGCAGGACGGCAGGCGAAAGCCGTGCTCGGCAAGGGTGTTCTTGCGCTGATAGTCGCCGCGATACATGCCGCCTAGCTGCGGTACGGCCATGTGGCTTTCGTCGACGAACACCAGGGCGTGATTGGGCAGATATTCGAACAAGGTCGGCGGCGGCTCGCCGGGTGCACGGCCGGTCAGATAGCGCGAATAGTTCTCGATGCCCTGGCACATGCCGGTGGTGACCAGCATTTCCAGATCGGCGCGCGTGCGCTGCTCCAGGCGTTCGGCTTCGAGCAGTCTGCCGGCGGCGCGAAACTCCTCAAGCCGGATCTGCAGCTCTTCGCCAATGCGCTCGATCGCCTGCTTCAGGGTCGGTTTGGGCGTGACATAGTGGCTGTTCGGATAGAGGCGGATGCGCTCGAAGGTGTCGGTGCGCTCGCCGGTAAGCGGATCGAATTCGACAATACTTTCCAGCTCATCGCCAAATAACGACAGGCGCCAGGCGCGGTCTTCCATGTGCGACGGGAAGATCTCGATGCTGTCGCCCTTGGCGCGGAACGTACCGCGATGAAAATCAATCTCGTTGCGCTTGTATTGCAGCTCGACCAGGGCGCGCAAAAGCTGGCTGCGATCGACGCGCTGGCCTTTCTTTAGTGCCAGCACCATGCGCGCATAGACTTCCGGCGCGCCAATGCCATAAATGCACGAGACGGAAGCGACAATAATAACGTCATCACGCTCGAGCAGCGCGCGCGTCGCCGAATGGCGCATCCGGTCGATCTGTTCGTTGATGCTCGAGGTCTTTTCGATATAGGTGTCGGTACGCGGTACATAGGCTTCCGGCTGATAGTAATCGTAATAGGAAACGAAATACTCGACCGCGTTCTTCGGAAAGAAGTCTTTCATCTCACCGTAGAGCTGCGCGGCGAGGATCTTGTTTGGCGCCAGGATCAGGCTGGGCCGCTGCACGCGCTCGATCACTTGTGCCATGGTGAAGGTTTTGCCTGAGCCGGTGACACCGAGCAGCACCTGATCGATCAGGCCGTTGCCGACACCGTCGACCAGCGCCTCGATCGCCTGCGGCTGGTCGCCGGCCGGCCGATAGTCCGATTGCAGCTCGAAGGGAATGCCGGCATCCGGTCGATCCTGCATCGGATCGATCAGCAGCGGGTTTTCCTTCAACAGGCGCGGGATGTCCTCGAGCGACACGCTCGGCGCGCTGGCAGCGTCCATGCGAAGCTCCAAAGCCGGGGGCTCATGTGGAGCTAAGCGCATCGGGCACCGACGGCAAGATCATCCGCGCGCCGGCGCGCGCAGGCTCAGGTCCGCTCGTGCTCGCGCAGGCGCGGCATGAGTTCGGCGAAGTTGCACGGCCGATGCCGGTTGTCGAGCTGATAGACCAGGATATCGTCCCAGCCATCCTTCACCGCGCCCTTCGAGCCGGGCAGGCAAAAAAGATAGGTGCCGCGCGCGACCCCGGCACAGGCGCGCGACTGCAGCGCCGAGGTGCCGATCTTCTGGTAGCTGAGAAAGCGGAACATCTCGCCAAAGCCAGCGATGTCTTTCTCGACCACGGCCGCCAGCGCTTCCGGGGTGACATCACGGCCAGTGACACCGGTGCCACCGGTGGAGACGATGACATCGATCGCGGGATCATCGATCCAGGCGTTGAACTGCGCGGCGATGACGGCGGCGTCATCCCTGACCAGCGCGCGCGCCGCCAGGCTGTGGCCGGCCGATTGCAGGCGCGCAACGAGCAGGTCACCGCTGGCGTCGTTCGACAGATCGCGGCTGTCCGACACCGTGAGCACGGCGATGCGCAGAGGATGAAAGGTCAGCGAGGTGTCAATGCCGGCCATGGCGCTTGCCCGTTTGTCGCACGGTGCGCGTGTGCACCCGCCTCAATCAAGCGCGACATAGCGCGGCCATTCGTTGGCCGCCAGCGCATCCAGCGACGGCGTCGGCTGGCCGAGGCGCAGACGGTACAACCAGAGATTGGCGAGCACCTTCTTGGCGTGATGGCGCGTCTCGGCGATCGGGAAGGCCTCGATCAGCAGCAACGGGTCATCCTTGACCGGCATGTCGTCGAGCACCTCGCTCAGCCGGCTCGGCCCGGCATTATAGGACATCGCCAGCTTGATCAGGTCGTCGCGGATCCAGCGCCGGTCCATGAGATTGTCCAGATAGGTCGAGCCGAGCTGCAGGCTGACCTCCGGATCGTGCAGGGCATCGACCGTGGCAAGCTGAACGCCCTCGGACTCGGCGACTTCTTCCGCGGTCACCGGCATGATCTGCATTAGGCCGCGCGCGCCCTGGCTGGATATGGCGTCCGGATCGAACGTGCTTTCCGCCTTGGCAAAGGCATAGACCAGCGCGCGATCGACATCCAGGCCGCCGATACGCGTCAGCCAATCCGGCAGCGGCGCCATGCGGTCCTCGCTCATCTGCTCGGAGGCGAAGTCGAACGGCTCAGGCGCCAGTTCGCGCGCGATCGGCAGGTCCATCAGCTTAGCGAGCTGCGCGGTCGCCTGCATGATCGGCGGATCGGCGACCTCGACCAGCTTGGTCAGCTCGTCTTCGGCCATCTCGAGCTGGTGCACCTGCACGAGTGCCAGCGCCCGGCGGGTCGCCGGATGGCCGAGCAGCAGGGCGGAGGTCGTGCGATCGAGCTGCGGCTCGCTCCAATCGAAGCTGGCGTCCTCGCTCAAGGTCGCGCGGGCGAGCAGGCCGTAGAACCCGAGCGAGTTCTGCGCCGCGATCTGCAGATAGTGGCGCACTTCCTGCGGCTTGCCGCTTTTCATCAACGCCCGCGCCGCCCAGAACGCCGCACGCGCAGTCTCGCTCCGCGGCAGGTCTTCGGCCTTGGCCAGCGCTTCGAAATGGCGCGCCGCCAGGGCCGGCTGGTTCAAGCGCCAGGCGGCCAGGCCGGCCGTCCAGTTGATGCGCGGTTCGATCACACCGGAGCGTGCCGCGGCGTGGTTGGCGAGCTGGAGGGCTTCGAGGTCGCGATTGGCGGCAAAGAACGCCGAAGCGATGCGCCAGCGCCAGAGATCGAGCTCGGCACTGCCCAGATGGCGGCGAACCTCGCGCGCTTCGATGACCGCCAGCGCCTTGCGCAGCTCACCGGCGTCGAGCAGCGCCTCGGCTTCCTCGATCGCGGCGTTGAGCACCGGGTTGCCGCCCTGCGCCCGCTCGATCGCGGCATCTGGTCGCGCCGGCCGCGCGCGCCGATCGATATAGCCGGCCATCGGTTCGGCCAGCTGGGCCTCGCCGTCCGGGTTCTTGCGCAAGGCGAGGCTGTAGATCCGCTGCGCCTGGGGATGATCGGGATAGAGCTGCAGCCAGGCTTTCAGCTCTTCGAATTCGGAGATGTAGGCCGTCGGATGCAGGTAGCGCTGCGCCAGCACATGACCCATAAGCAGCGGATCGCTGACATAGCGCAAGAGCTGCCCGGCCTCGTCCATGCGACCGTCGGCCTGGAGCTGGAAAACACGCTGGTAGAGGGCTGCCTCGTCGCGGCGCAGCGGTCCGACCAGGTCGCCGGCGAACATGGTATCGCCGTTCCAGGCGCGCGGCGGCGCAATGCCAATCGCGTGCGCCGACCCGACCCAAGCCACAAGTACAATCGCTGTTATGCGTGCCAGCACGCTCAAAAGACTCACGATTTTTTTGTCCTTACCTTCGCTGGGGCGCGTTTGGTGTCGTTGTCTGGGTCAGGCGTTCAGACATTGGCATCAAGCCACTGACGCAAGCTCACCCAATCGCGCCAAGCCAAGCGTTTTTGCCCAGGTTGCCGTAGCAAGTAGGCCGGATGGAACGTGACAAAGGCTGGTACGCTGAGCGTTTCATTCACGCGATACGTATATCGCTGGCCGCGCATGCGCGTGATGCCCTCGTTCAAGCCCAACAGTGCCCGCGCTGCCGTGCCACCGACGAACATCAGGACCTTCGGTTCCAACAGCGCGATCTGACGTTCGAGAAACGGCAGACAGGTTGCCAGTTCCTCAGGCGTCGGCGTGCGGTTGCCCGGAGGCCGCCAGAAAATCGTGTTTGTGATAAAGCAGCCGCTTCTGTCAAGATCGATACAGGCTAATATACGATCAAGTAGCTGGCCGCTTTGTCCGACAAAAGGCTTACCCTGGCGATCTTCTTCCGCGCCCGGTGCTTCCCCAATCAACATGACCGGCGCTTGGGGATTGCCGTCGTAGACGCAGAGATTGAGCGCGGCCTGCTTCAACGGGCAACCATCGAACACCTCGAGCGCCGCGATCAAGGCGTCCAGGCTGTGGCACGTGGCGGCGAGCGCGCGGGCATCGACCGCCCGTCCGACGGGCAGCAAGTCGCCAGACTTTGGCGGTACGGGCGCTGGCGCGGCACTGGACAAACCCTCGGCAGGCCCGGGAGATCCGGCGACTGCGTCCGGCTGTGCTTGAGGCGCGCGCGCAGGCGGGTTAGCGTCGGCCCGGCTCTGGTAGCGGCACTGCGGTGCGTCCTGGATCGGTTCATCCGCCCCGATCGCGGCGTACCAGCTCAGCCAGGCGTGCTCGGGTTCAGACCTCTCGGGCATGGAACGTGCTCGCGCGCTCCCTTCTTTGACCAGGCGTCATCGATCAGGCAGCCGACAGTGCGACGCTCCGGCATCGCTACACCGCATCATATGCGCGCATTGGCGGGACCGACACAGTCGCTATGTAGGTGACCCACGTGGATATGTCTGCCGGCTGACCCGGCGGTGAACGGAGTAAGGCATCATGCAGCGTGAATCCATGGCGTTCGACGTCGTCATCGTCGGTGGCGGCCCGGCGGGCATGTGCGCCGGCATACGCCTCGCCCAGCTCGCCGAAGCGGCCGGCCGCGAGTTGAGCGTCTGCGTCCTGGAAAAGGCCGGCGAGCTCGGTGCGCATACGCTGTCGGGTGCCGTGCTCGAGCCGCACGCCTTGAACGAGCTCATTCCGGACTGGCAGGACAAGGGCGCGCCGCTGAACACGCCGGTCACCGAGGACAACTTCATGTGGCTGGGCGAAACCAGCGCGCGCAAGCTGCCGACGCCACCGCAGATGAACAATCACGGCAACTTCATCGTGTCGATGTCGGACGTGGTGAAATGGCTGGGCGAACAGGCCGAGGCCGCCGGCGTCGAGGTCTATCCCGGCTTTGCCGCCGCCGAGGTGTTGTATCACGAGGACGGCAGCGTCAAGGGCGTCGCCACCGGTGACATGGGCCGTGGCCGCGACGGCGAGCCGAAGGACAGTTTCGAGCCGGGCATGGAACTGCACGCCCGCTGCACCCTGTTCGCCGAGGGCTGCCGCGGCTCGCTGACCAAGGCGATCGAGGCCAGGTTCAACCTGCGCGAAGGCGTCGATCCGCAGACCTATGCCATCGGCATCAAGGAGCTGTGGGAGATCGACCCGGCCAAGCACGTCAAGGGCAAGGTCTGGCATTCGATCGGCTGGCCGCTGGACAGCCGGACCTATGGCGGCTCGTTCCTCTACCACTTCGACGACAACAAGGTGTCGCTCGGTTTCGTCATCGGCCTGGACTACCAGAACCCCTATCTGTCGCCGTTCGACGAGCTGCAGCGCTTCAAGACGCACCCGGCCGTGCGCGCCGTGCTCGAGGGTGGCCGGCGCATCGGCTATGGCGCGCGCGCCCTGAACGAGGGTGGCCTGCAGTCGATCCCCAAACTGACCTTCCCGGGAGGGGCCTTGATCGGCTGCGCCGCCGGCTTTCTCAACGTGCCCAAGATCAAGGGCAACCACACAGCCATGAAGTCCGGCATGCTGGCCGCCGAAGCCGTGTTCGACGCGATCCAGGCGGCTGGCGACAGCACGGCGCCGATCGAGCCGACCGGCTATCGCAGCAAGCTGGAATCCAGCTGGGTCTGGGACGAGCTCAAGGCGGTCCGCAATATCCGTCCGGCCTTTCACTGGGGCCTTTATGCCGGCATGGCCTATTCCGCGTTGGACACCTATGTCCTGCGCGGCAAAGCACCCTGGACCCTGCACCACAAGGCCGACCACAAGATGCTCAAGCCGGCCAGCGAGTGCACGCCGATCAGCTATCCCAAGCCGGACGGCAAGCTGACCTTCGACAAGCTGTCGTCGGTGTTCATCTCGAACACCAATCATGAAGAGAATCAGCCCTGCCATCTGACGCTGAAGGACCCGACCATCCCGGTGCAGCACAACCTCGCGATCTACGATGCGCCCGAGCAGCGCTATTGCCCGGCCGGCGTGTACGAAATCGTCCGCGATGACGACGGCAGCAATCCGCGCCTGCAGATCAACGCCCAGAACTGCGTGCACTGCAAAACCTGTGACATCAAGGATCCGACGCAGAACATCCACTGGATCGTGCCGCAGGGTGGCGAGGGGCCGGTCTATTCGGGCATGTAACCGAACCGTGTCATTGTCGCGCTACTGTCGTCGGCGAGCGGCATAGCTGGGATCAGCGGCACGCCGACCAAGGGAGGACCAAGCGTATGATCGACGGCAAGAAGCTCCTCGATGCGTTTCTCAACGCAGGCCAGGACATCGGCACGCAGGCGCAGCAATACGGCCAGCAGGCGCGCGAACAGGTCAGCGAGATGGCCGGCCAGGCGTCGCAGAGCCCCTATAGCGGTCTGGCTGCCGGCGCCGCCGTGGGTGGTCTCGCGGCCGTCCTGCTCGGCACTGGCACCGGCCGTCAGATCACCGGCGGTGCCATGAAGGTCGGCGCCCTGGCCGGCATCGCCGCCCTTGGCTACAAGGCCTATCAGAACTGGCAGGCCGGCAAGGAGCCGCCGGCCCAGCCGCAGGCGCAGCCCTCGACCGGCACGCTGGGCGATGCCGCATCGGCGCTGCAAGACGCCGCCGCACCGCCGCCGATCCCCGATGAAGCCTTCCTGCCGAGAGACGATCAGGCGCGCGAGCAGCAGATCAGCCTGGCGCTGGTCCAGGCGATGATCGCCGCCGCCAAGGCCGATGGCCACATCGACGCTACCGAGCGCGCCAAGATCACCGCCAAGATCGACGAGGCTGCGCTCGATGACGACGAGAAAGGCTTCATCAACAACGAGTTGACCAAGCCGCTCGATATCGACGAGATCGCCGGCCTGGCCGACAACCCGCAGACCGCGACGGAAATCTATCTCGCCTCAATGCTGGCGATCGAGCCGGACACGCCGGCCGAGGAGCGTTATCTGAGCGATCTGGCCGGCAAGCTCGGCCTCGATCCGAAACTGGTCGCGCATCTGCATGCCGAGGTCGGCAGCGCCGCCTGAAACCGGCGGTTTCGCCGCGATCCTGTCCGGACTGACACGCCGCTGCGTCGTTGTGCGACGCGGCGGCCCGTTTGCGCCGCCACGCCAACTTAAGTACAAGCGGGTCTTGTGAGCCATTGGTGCCGTGCAGGCCGGGTCAACCGGCGTGCGCGCCCGGTTGATGGCGTTGCAGCGCGCTTGGTGGAGTTCTTGAGTATGAGCGAACATGGCTTGAGCCTGGCCGGCGAATTCGAGGCGCCCAGCGAGGCGGCCTGGCTGGCGGCCGTCGACAAGGTGCTCAAAGGCGCTGATTTCACCAAGACCCTGGTGAGCCGTACCTATGACGGCATCACCATCCAGCCGCTCTATCGCCGTGACCAGCGCCCCGATGTCGAGCCGATCGGCCTGCCCGGCGAAGCGCCCTTCGTGCGCGGCGCCTCGGCGACCCGTGCGCGCGAACGCCCCTGGCACATCGCGCAGCTCTACGCTCACCCGTCGGCGAAAGCGCTCAATGCCGCCCTGCTCGACGATCTCGAGAACGGCGTCAGCGCCATCGAGCTGGCGGTCGACCAGGCTGGCCGCCAGGGCCTGGATGCCGAAGCTGCCGGCGATGCCCTGGGTGACGGCGGCTTGATTGTCCAGACCATCGATGATCTCGACGGTGCGCTTTCGAATGTCATGCTCGATCTGGCGCCGCTCGGCCTGAATGCCGGTGCCGCCGGCGTGCCGGTGGCGGCCATGCTGCTCGCCCTGATCGAGCGGCGCGCCCTGGATGACTCGCAGGTGCAAGCCCGCCTCGGCGTCAATCCGCTCGGCGGTCTGGCGCGCGACGGCAAGGCGCTGGGCGGCATTGACGACGCCTTGCGCAGGGCGGGCGATCTGGCCGCTCATGTGGCCGCGCGCTACGCCCAGGTGACCACGTTCGCTGTCGATACCGAGCGCTATCACGCCGCTGGCGCCAGCGAGGCACAGGAACTGGCCGCGGCCCTGGCCACCGGCGTGGCCTATCTGCGCGCCATGGAGGCGGCCGGCCTGGGCATCGATACCGCCTGCCGGCAGATCGCCTTCACCCTCGCGGTCGATGCCGATCTGTTCAGCTCGATCGCCAAGCTGCGCGCCGCACGGCGCTTGTGGGCACGCGTCGCCGAAGCCTGCGGCGCCAGCGAGCCGGCCCGCGCCATGCGCGTGCATGCCCGTGCGGCAACACGCATGTACACCAAGCGCGATCCCTGGGTGAACATGCTGCGCGGCACCGCTGCCGTGTTCGCTGGCGGGCTGGGCGGCGCCGAGAGCGTCACGCTCATGCCGTTCAATGCCGCGCTCGGCGTGCCGGACGATTTCGCCCGCCGCATCGCGCGCAACACGCAGCTCATCTTGCAGGAAGAGAGTGCCCTCGGCCATGTCCTCGACCCGGCCGGCGGCGGCTATTACTTCGAAAGCCTGACTGACGAGCTGTGCGGCCGCGCCTGGCATCTGTTCCAGGACATCGAGGCCGACGGCGGCATGGCGACCGTGCTGCAAAACGGTTACCTCGCCGGCAAGATCGAAGCGGTCTGGCAGGAGCGTGCCAAGGCGCTGGCCAAACGCAAGGAGGCCATTACCGGCGTCTCGGAATTTCCCAATCTGGCCGAAGAGCCGGTCGAAACGGCGGCGCTCGACCTGCACGCCCTGCGCGCCGGCGCCGTGAACCGCATCAAGGCGCACAAGCTGCAGCGCAGCGCCGCCTTCGCGCTCGAAGCCATGAACGGCAAGGAAGGCGTGGACTGGATCAAGGCCTTGATCGTTGCCGACGATGCCGGCGCCTCGATCGGCCAGCTTGCCAGCGCGATGGGCGCCAGCGTGACGACGGCGACGCCGTTGCCGCGCCATCGCCTGGCAGAAGCGTTCGAGCATCTGCGCGATCTGAGCGACGCCGCCCAGGCGCAGACCGGCGACCGTCCGGCAGTGTTCCTGGCCAATCTCGGCCCGCTGGCCGCGTTCAACGTGCGTGCCACCTACGCGCGCAACTTTTTCGAAGCCGGCGGCATCCTCGCGCGCGACACGGGCGGCTTCGATGACCCGGCCAGCCTCGCCCAGGCCTTCGCGGCCAGCGGCGCCCGCATCGCCTGCATCTGTTCGAGCGACGCCGTCTATGTCGACCAGGCCGCCAGCGCCGCCAGCGCGCTGAAGTCGGCGGGTGCCGCCTGCGTCTTTCTGGCCGGCCGACCGGGCGAACACGAAACCGCCTGGCGCGAAGCCGGGGTGGATGCCTTCATCCACCAGGGCGTCGATGTGCTCGAACGCCTGCGTCAGGCCTATGCTGCCATTGGTGTGGAGCTGCCCGCATGAGCACGATCCCGGATTTCACCAAGATCGACCTCGCCCATGGCGATGCACCCGCCGGCGGCGCGCTGGCGCCGGGCGAGCCGTGGACGACGCCGGAAGGCATCGACGTCCGGCCGCTGTACACCCATGACGACCGGCGCGGCCTCGATTTCCTCGACACCTATCCGGGCCTGGCGCCGTTCCTGCGCGGGCCGTACCCGACCATGTATGTCAATCAGCCCTGGACGATCCGGCAATATGCCGGCTTCTCCACGGCGGAGGAGTCCAACGCCTTTTACCGGCGCAATCTCGCCGCCGGCCAGAAAGGCCTGTCGATCGCCTTCGATCTGGCGACCCATCGCGGCTACGATAGCGACCACCCGCGCGTGGCCGGTGATGTCGGCATGGCCGGCGTGGCGATCGATTCGATCCTCGACATGCGCACGCTGTTCGACGGCATCCCGCTGGACAAGATGTCCGTGTCGATGACCATGAACGGCGCTGTCATCCCGGTCATGGCGTTGTATATCCTGGCAGCGGAAGAGCAAGGCGTGCCGCCGGAGAAGATGTCAGGCACAATCCAGAACGACATCCTCAAAGAATTCATGGTGCGCAACACCTATATTTACCCGCCTGAACCCTCCATGCGTATCATATCGGACATTTTCTCTTACACATCCGAGAAAATGCCCAAATTCAACTCGATCTCAATTTCCGGCTACCACATGCAGGAAGCCGGCGCCACGGCCGATCTCGAGCTGGCCTACACCCTGGCCGATGGCGTCGAATACATCCGCGCCGGCCGCGCCGCCGGGCTCGATGTCGACGCTTTCGCGCCCAGGCTGTCGTTCTTCTGGGCGATCGGCATGAACTTCTTCATGGAAGTCGCCAAGCTGCGCGCCGCGCGCCTTCTCTGGGCCAAGCTGGTCAAGGATTTCGAACCCGGGAACGCCAAGTCGCTGTCGCTGCGCACCCATTGCCAGACCTCCGGCTGGTCGCTGACCGCGCAGGACGTGTTCAACAATGTCGTGCGCACCTGCATCGAAGCCTTCGCCGCCACCCAGGGCCACACGCAATCGCTGCACACCAATGCGCTCGACGAAGCCCTGGCCCTGCCGACCGATTTCTCCGCCCGCATCGCGCGCAACACGCAGCTGTTCATCCAGCAAGAAACCGGCACGACGCGCACGATCGATCCCTGGGGCGGCAGCTATTATGTCGAGCGCCTGACCTATGATCTGGCCGCGCGCGCCTGGGAGCACATCAAGGAAGTCGAGCGCGAGGGCGGCATGGCCAAGGCGATCGAGGCCGGCATTCCGAAGATGCGCATCGAGGAAGCCGCCGCGCGCACCCAAGCGCGCATCGACGGCGGCCGTCAAACCGTGGTCGGCGTCAACAAGTTCCGCGTCGCCAATGACCGCATGATCGATGTGCTCAAGGTCGACAACCGCAGCGTGCGCTCCCGGCAGATCGCCAAGCTCGAGCGACTGCGCAGCGAGCGTGACGAGACCGCCTGCCAGCAGGCCCTGGATGCCATCACGCGCGCGGCGCAGGAAGGCACCGGCAATCTCCTCGGCCTGGCCGTCGATGCCGCCCGGGCCCGCGCCACCCTTGGCGAAATCAGTGCAGCCATGGAAAAAGTGTTCAATCGCCACACGGCGAGCATCAAGGCGGTTTCCGGCGTGTACAGCAGCGAACTCGGGGATGACGCCGCGGCCCTGGTCCGTGTGCGCAAGATGGTCGAAGCCTTCGATGAGGCCGAGGGCCGCCGACCGCGCATCCTGGTCGCCAAGATGGGCCAGGACGGCCATGACCGCGGCCAGAAAGTGATCGCCACCGCGTTTGCCGATCTCGGCTTCGACGTCGATATCGGCCCGTTGTTCCAGACCCCGGCCGAAGCCGCCCGCCAGGCGGCGGACAACGATGTGCACATCATCGGCGCGTCGTCGCTCGCCGCCGGGCATCTGACATTGGTGCCCGAGTTGCGCGCCGAACTGGCCAAGCTCGGCCGTGAGGACATCATGATCGTGGTCGGTGGCGTCATCCCGCCGCAGGACTTCGATGCCTTGCGCGAGGCCGGTGCGGCGGCGATTTTCCCGCCCGGCACGGTGATCGCCGACGCGGCGGCCGACCTGCTCGACAAGCTGAGCTCGGCGCGCGGTTACGCGAAAACCCCGGCCTGAGCGAAATGCGCGAAATCCGCTAGCATTGACGCTTCGTTAACCACTTGGTGGTTAAATGCCGGCGTTGAGCGTTCACCAAACAGGAGCGCCGCGCAAAGGTTATGGGTTCCGTGCGTCATCTCGCTTGCCTGCTCGCCGTCTTGTCTGGGTTCGCCGTCTGGTTCGGCACTGCCAGCGAGCTCCGTGCGGCCGATGATCGCGAGGTGTTCTTCGACGAGTTCGATCTCTCGCTCGAGGTCGAGCCGGCCGCCGCACCGTGCTGGCCGCCGCCGGATGCCCAGCCGCCACCGACCCGGGCACCCGGCCCGGCGGACTGGCCCGGCAAACGGCCGCGCGTCGACGGCTTCGAGGCCGGCGACGTGGCCCCGCCACCGCCGCAGGATCCGCGGCTGATCGATGAGCCGAGCGAGCATTTCCTGGGTGAAGTGCTGCGGCCGGCGACGCCCAAGCCCAAGGGCCTGAGCCAGCGCTATCATGGCATCGCCGCCTATGACGCCGGCTATCATGAGCGCTTTTTGCACGCCCACCCGCACGGCGTCACCGGCGAGATCTTCGATCTGGTGCGCGCCGTGTTCCTTACCGCCGATTTCGACGGCAACAACGGCCTGGAGGCGCAGGAAATCGATCGCTACCGCGACCGCCTGTTCGATGCTGTCGACGCCAATGGCGACAAGGGGGTCAGTCTCCACGAGTTCCTAGCCGACGGCGTCGGCCCGGACAGCGTGCACGGCCTGTTCTACCCGCATCGCCTGGATTCCGCGCCCAGCCGCTTTCTGGCCATCGACATGGACGAGAATGGCATTTTGAGTTTGCGCGAATGGGGCTATTTCGCGCCCTATCCGTTCGGCCGCCGCGATCGCAACCATGACGGCTTCGTCGACTGGATGGAGTTCACCCAGCCCCATCGCGATGCCCGCCGCCCCGGCCTCTACCGCCCGCTGCCGCCGGATTGGCCCGGCCTGCCGAGCGAGCCGAAGGCGACATCGGACACCATCGTCGATCAAACCGCCGGCGCCGGTTGACCGCCCGGGCGCAGGCCTGCACAGATCGGCGTTGACGCCAGCCGCCCAGGGCTGGCTGTGCGGATCTGCAGCGAAGGGGAACGATCGAGTGACCAGTGCCGTCCTGGATTTGACCGGCGAGGCCTTGGCAGCGCGCATTCTGCAGGGTGACCGGGTCGCCCTGGCGCGCGCGATCACGCTGGTGGAAAGCCGGCGGGCCGATCACCAGCAAGCGGCACAAGACCTGCTGCAGCGCCTTCTGCCGGCGACCGGCAGGGCGTTGCGCGTCGGCATCACCGGCGTGCCCGGCGTCGGCAAGAGCACGTTCATCGAGGCGCTCGGCTGCAACTTGCGCGCCGATGGCCAGAAAGTCGCCGTGCTCGCCGTCGATCCGACCAGCCAGCGCAGCGGCGGCTCGATCCTTGGTGACAAGACGCGCATGGCCCGTCTGAGCGCCGATGACGGCGCCTTCATCCGGCCGTCACCCTCGGCCGGTACGCTCGGCGGCGTCGCGCGCAAAACGCACGAGACGATGCTGCTGTGCGAGGCGGCCGGTTTCGACGTCGTCCTGATCGAGACGGTCGGCGTCGGCCAGTCCGAGACCATGGTCGCGGAGATGGTCGATTTCTTCCTCGTCCTCATGCTGCCCGGTGCCGGCGATGATTTGCAGGGCATCAAGAAGGGCATTCTCGAACTGGCCGACATGATCGCCGTCAACAAGGCGGACGAGCGCGATGACGACCTGCGCGCCAAGGCGGCCGCGCGCCACTACCGCACGGCGCTGGACATCATCCAGCCGCAGACACCGAGCTGGCGGCCGCCGGTGATCCTGTGCTCGGGCCTGCACAACTGGAACCTGGATGCGCTCTGGCGGCACGTCGTCGAGCATCGCGCCAAGCTTTCCGAGACCGGCGAGTTCGCCGACAAGCGCCGCAAGCAGCAGGTTCGCTGGATGTGGCGGCTGCTCGAGGACCGCCTCATGCGTGAGCTGCGCAGCCATCCGGCCGTCAGCCGGCGGCTCGGGGCGCTCGAAGCCGAGGTCGCCGCCGGCAGCGTCACCGCCGGCCTGGCGGTGGACGAGCTGATCGCCTTGTTCAAAAGTGCCTGACCATGACCGCTCGCAACGCCCGCAGCCGGTTTGAAGCCCGCCACGCCGACATCACGACGCTGGCCATGGATGCCATCGTCAACGCTGCGAACGCCTCGCTGCTCGGCGGCGGTGGCGTCGACGGCGCGATCCATGCCGCCGCCGGTCCGCAGCTGCTCGAAGAATGCCGCACGCTCAGCGGCTGCCCGGTCGGCGACGCCAGGCTGACCGGCGGCTACGCCCTGCCGGCGCGCCATGTCATCCACACCGTCGGACCGGTCTGGCGAGGCGGCATGGCCAACGAAGCCGCCCTGCTGGCGCAATGCTATCGCGCCGCCTTGCAGCTCGCGCGCACACACGCCCTGCGCAGCCTGGCCTTTCCGGCGATTTCGACTGGCATTTTCGGCTATCCGCTCGAGCAGGCGAGCGATATCGCGGTACGCACCTGCGTCGCCGAAGCGGCTGACATCGAGCTGATCGTGTTCTGCTGCTTTGACGCCACAACGCTGGCGCACTATCGCGACGCGCTGGACCGTCATGCGCCCGATCGGGCCTAACGCCGCCCGGACCGGGTCGGCTGCCAGAAGGTTGGCGGCTTGCGGGCGATCCAGCGCAAGAACGGCTGCAGGCGCGGATCGGCGCGCAGCGCGGCCGGATTGGCCAGGCCGCGGGCGAGGTCATCATGGCTGAACAGGGCGTGGATCTGACGGTGGCAGATGCGGTGCATGATCGAGACCTCGCGGCCGCCGCGGCTTTTCGGCACCAGATGGTGGCGATCGACGCTCGGTCCGTCGATCATCGGCCGTCCGCACAAGGGACACGGCCCGAGCTGGCCGTCACCGCCGGCCAGGGCCTGCCGGTACCGGCCGTTCAACGCGCGCAGGAAGTGTTTCGGATCGGAACCGGTCATGGCGAATGCGACGATCCTTGCCAGCCAGAGCGCAGACCGGCTGCGCCCGGAGCCTTGGGCCGATGAGCAACGAAGCCCTGTACAATAACCGCAAGCTGGTGCCGGAACACCCGGCGATCATCGAAGGCTGGGCCCGAGCCGCACAAGCGTACCGCGCCCGGGCCCACAGCGAATGCGACCTGGTTTATGGCCCCGGCGCGCGCATGCAGCTCGATCTGTTCCATCCGGACGGCATCCCGCGCGGCGTGCACCTGTTCATCCATGGCGGCTACTGGCAAGGCCTGGACCGGCGTTTCTTCAGCCATATCGCCCGACATTTGAACGCTGCCGGCATGAGTGTTGCCATTCCGAGCTATGATCTCTGCCCGGATGTCCGCATTGCTGACATCATCGACGAAATGTGCACGGCCGTGCGCTTCCTCGACCAGCGCCTCGGCCTGCCTATGTCGTTTTCAGGACACTCCGCCGGCGGCCATCTGGTCGCCAGCCTGCTCTGCCGCCCCTGGCCGGATCTGGCACCGGGCACGATCCGCGGCGGCGTCGCCATCAGCGGCCTCTTCGATCTCGAACCGCTGGTCGATACCACGATCAACGCCAAGCTCGGCCTGACACCGGAAACGGCGCGCGCGCTCAGCCCGATCCGCCAGAGACCGACGCTGGATGTGCCGTTCACCAGCTTCGTCGGCGCTAAAGAAAGCCACGGCTTCCTTGAGCAAAGCAGCCGCATGGTCGCCGCCTGGCGCGCGCACGGCCTGGTCTGCGCCGATCGGCGCGTCGCCGATGCCAACCATTTCACCGTCCTGCAGGCCTTCGATGCGCCGGACAGCGCTCTGGTGCAAGCCTGCCTGGCGCCGCTGGCATGAGCGCTGGCCGTGGCCTGCGCCAGCTCTACCGGCGCTTCTGGCCCGGCTCGGCGCAGACTGCGTTCACGCGCATCTATCGCGAGCAGACATGGGGCAGCGAGGGCGGCGGCAGCGGCCGCGGCTCAAGCGTGGCCAACACCGCTCAGGCGCGTGCGGTCCTCAGCCAGGTCATGGCGGACCACGGCATTCACAGCCTGCTCGATGCCGGCTGCGGCGCGCTCGCCTGGACCGATCAGGTCATCGCCGCCCAGATCGCGCGCGATCCGCGCTTTCGCTATCACGGCATCGACATCGTGGCGGCGGTGATCGACGCCAACCGCGCACGCCTGCGTGCACCGCAATACCGCTTCGATTGCGCCGATCTGACCGAACCGCAAGCATGGCCGGGCTATGATCTGATCCTTTGCCGGGATGCGTTGCAGCACCTGCCCTATGCCGCGATCGCCGGCATCTGTCGCAGCTTCGCTCTGTCCGCGCCGCGCTACCTGCTGCTCACCTCGTTCAATGGCTGCGGCGACAACCGCGACATCGCGTATGGCCAGTTCTTCCGCTGCGATCTGCAGAGCCCACCCTTTGGCTTCAGCGACGGCCTGATCGCGCGCTATGACGACCATCGCCCGACCGGCCGACAGCAGGGCCAACAGCTCAATCTGTACGATTTCGCCGCGCTGGCGGCCTCACCGGGCTTCCGCGCGTTCGTCACGCGCTACGCCAGGGCCTGAACCCGCACCGGCAACCCGGCCCTTTAGAAGGTGATCACCCGGATGCCGTGGCCGGCAAAGCTGTCCATGGCCATGAGCGCCCTGGCGCCGGCCTCCAGGTCCAGCCGCTCGCTGACCAGCGCGAGCGGATCGAGCCGGCCGGCGGCGATCAGGCCGAGCATCTGCGGATAGGCATGCGCCGCCATGCCGTGCGTGCCGTAAAGCTCGAGCTCGTAGCCGATGACCCGGTCCATCGGCAAAGGCGGGTCCTGCTCGCTGCCGACCAGCAGACCGATCTGCACATGGCGGCCGCGCCGGCGCAGGCCAAGAATGCTGTTGCGGCAGGTCTCACGCGCGCCGAGCGCATCGAAGCTGGCGTCGGCGCCGCCGTCGGTCAGGTCGCGGATCGCCGCCGGCACATCATCGACAGTGCGCGCGTTCAGCGTGTGCGTCGCACCGAACTGGCTGGCCAGTGCCAGCTTGGCCGGGTCGATATCGACCAAAATGGTGCGCGCGCCGATCGCCCTGGCGATCATCAGGCAGGCCAGGCCAACCCCGCCGGCACCGTGGATCGCCAGCCAGGCGCCGGGCGCCAGCCGCGCCCGATCGACGGTCGCGCGAAAAGCCGTGGCAAAGCGGCAGCCGAGACTGGCGGCCGCGACGACATCGATGCTGGCCGGCAAGGGCACGAGATTGCCGTCCGCGCGCGGCACGGCGACCCGTTCGGCGAAGGCACCCCAGAGGTTGAAGCCCGGCTGGCGCTGGTCACTGCAGACCTGCTGCTCGCCGCGGGCGCACATCGGGCAGTGGCCACAGGCCAGAACGAACGGTACCACGACGCGATCACCGACCTTGAAGCGGCTGACCGCATGGCCGACGGCAACGATCCGGCCGGCGAATTCGTGACCGGGGACGTGCGGCAGACGCACATCGGCATCATGGCCCTGCCAGCCGTGCCAGTCGCTGCGGCAGATGCCGTTGGCGGCGACCTCGACGATGACGCCATCGTCCGGCAGGGCCGGCTCGGGCAGATCGGTGACCTCGATCGGACCGCCGAAACGGTCGAAAAGGGCAGCGCGCATGGTTTTGTCTCGCGGTGCTGGGGCTCAGTCCGGCATATCGAACACATCGGCGAGCAGGCTGACGCCATCGCGCAAGAGCCGGGCCGGCGCCGGGCTGTCATAGACGACGGCGATCCGCTTGCTGTCCTCACCGGGCAGGATCTCGATGCCCTCGGCCTTGTCGCAGCGATAGCCCATGGGCAAATCGAACAGATAGGCGATGTCCGCGCGCGGCAGCACCGTCGGCGCATCGGCCTTCAAGGCGTGGCGCCAGCGAAACACGCGCAAGGCGCCGTCGAGATCCATGGTCGGCCCGGCCAGGATCAGCAGGTCCTTGCCATCGATGGCCAGCTCGCGAATGCCGAGGCCATCCAGCTCGATCAGGTGCAGCCGATAGCGCTCGTCATTCGGGCCGATCTTCTTGGCCTTCAGGCCGGCATCGCCGTCGGGCTTGAGCTTGAGCTCGACGATCACCGCCCAGCCGCGCAAAACAGGGCCGCGCAGGCCCAGAAACAGGCGCTTGCCGGCCACCGCCAGGCCCTCGATATCGAAGCCGTTTTCCTTGGCAGGGACCTCGAAGAACGGTGTTAGCAGCTTTTCGTCCTCGAGCAGATCGATGACGCCGCGCTTGCCCATGAGCATGCGGCCGGGCTCATCGCAATCGTCGGCGTCGGCCACGCGCGGACCGTTGTCGTCATCGGCCAGCGGTACGAAGCCGATGCTGAAGCGGTTGACCTGCGGCTCGACGCGCAGCAGCCGGTCGCGCACCTCGCCGTTCTCGATGTGTTTGTCCTTCGGTCGGCGGCGGCGCAGCGAATGCGAGCCGACGAACCACAAGCGATCGCCGGCGCAGTCCAGGCCCTCGATGTCCATTTCGCTGTCGTCATCGGCCAGATGCGGGAAATGCGCATCGAGGCGCACCGAGCGGTGCTCGCCATAGGTGCCGAAGCCGACCCGGGTGAGCTCTTCGATCGCGACGCGCTCGTCATTGCCCAGCCAGAGGCGGTCGCCGCGCATGGCGATGGCGGACAGGTCGACGCGGATCTCATGCGGATCGAAGTCGTCGATCTTTGAGAAGTCCAGGATCAGACGGGCGCTGGGCGCAGCGATGGTTGGCATGGGCGCATCCTCGGTTGGTCGTCTGATCAAGCCCGATCAGCGGTTGCCGGGCAAGCTTTGCATGTGCGCAGATGGCTAAACTCTTGTCACGGATCGCCCACACCGCCCTGCTAGCCAGGGGTTTCGCCCGCCGACCCCGCCAAGGAGCCGCCATGTCCTCCGCCGAGCGCTTCAAGACCCTGCACAGCCGCATCGCCTATCAGAACAACTGGATGACCGTGCGCGAGGACACCTTCCAGCGCGCCGATGGCAGCGAAGGGCTCTATGGCGTCATCGACCGGGCGGATTTTGCCGTGGTCATTCCGATCCAGGACGGCCGTGTGCATCTGGTCGAGCAGTATCGCTACACCATCGGCCTGCGCCAGGTGGAATTCCCGCAAGGCGCCCTCGGTCGCGACGAGATCGCCAAGCCGGAATTCATCGCGCGCGAGGAATTGCGCCAGGAAACCGGCTTCGAGGCCGGCCGCCTGATCCCGCTCGGCAGCACCTTTCCCTGCTACGGCATGGCCAACCAGCGCATGCACAGCTTCGTCGCCACCGATCTGCACGCCGTCGGCAAGGCCATGGAGCCGGACGAGCTCGATCTGGTCAGCTTCGACATCGCGCTCGCCGAGCTGGCCAGCTGGTTTCGCGATGGTCGCATTCGCGACAACGCCTCGCTCGCCGCCTACGCGCTCTATCTGCTCAAAAAGGACGAACTCGGCGATGACTGAATACAGCAGGCGTAGACTGAATTCAGCAGGCGGTGACTGAATGCAGCAGGCGGTGACTGAAAGCAGCAGGCGGTGACAAAGACCGACATCTGCGCACCAAACGCAATGGTGCGCGATCGCGGCCTCAGTCCTCGAGCGGTATGACGACGAAGCGGGGTTCACCGTTGGTACGCACCAACAGGAGCGCGCTCGGCCGTCCCTGGTCGAGGAGGCGTTGCATCGCTTCGAGGAACGCGATGGTGTCGACGACTTCGACCTGTCCGACCTCATGGATGACATCACCAGCGCGCAATCCGCGGCTATCGGCGAGGCCGCCCGGGGTGACCTCGCTCACCAGCACGCCGTCGCCGGCAATGTCCGCGATCTTCATGCCCAGCTTGACGCCTTCGGAGCGGGCGACACTGTCCTCGACCGCCCGCGCCGCCAGGGAGCCGCCCGCCTCATCGGACGCGGCACGCTCACGATCGAAAAACTCCGAGAAGAACTCCTCGAACGGGCTGCCGTCGGGCAATGTCGGGCGGTCCGATGCAGCCGTCGGCGGGCTGGCCGCCGGCTCGCCATCGGACGCAGCATCGCCGCCTGAGCGGATGTATTCATCGACCTGTTCAAACATGGCATCGGCAGACTTCAGCCGGGCGCCGGGTTCGCCCTCTAAACCGGGCACACCGTCAACGCTCGCAGGCGGGTTGAGCGGCGTTGGCCCATCGCCGCCCATCGAGAGCGGCAGCTCGGCTGACGAGGATGCCTCATTAGTTGTCGAAGCGCTGGGTGATCCGGCCCCGAGCGTCGCGTCCGGTCGATCCGGCGCGACCATCTGCCAGACACCGCCCAACTGCGTGCCGAGCGCCAGCACGGCGCCGACGGCACCGGCAAGCGCGCCGAGCTTGAGCACAGCCGCCAGCGGCCTGGGCCGGTTCGCCGCGCGCACCTGCGCCTCCAGCTCGGCGATGCGCATCTGCGCCAGATCGACGAATTTGCCCGCCGCGCCATAGCGCTGGAGATACAAGCGGTACTCCTCGACCGCCGGGGTGGCTTTCTGGGTGATCGCGCGCCAGAACTCGGCCTCGGCATCGTCGCCGTGCATCTTGGCGGCCACCAGCGCCTCGTCCTCGAGCAGCGCCTGGCGCGGCGCGCGGCCGAGCTTGGCCTCGACCGTGTCCAGCAACCGGCTCAGCCCCGGATCGGCGGCATCGCCCGACCAGCCGCGCAGATCCTCGGTGTGCAAAAGGTTGAACGGGATCGGCAGCTCGGCATCGTCCAGGCGCGCCGGCACGAGGATCTCGCGCCGCCTGGCCAGATCGGCCTCGGCACGGACATACGCCGAGCGCACCGACAGCGCCGACCAGAGCACGATGGCGACGCGCGCCCGCTTGATGACCGCCTGGATCTCATCGGCGAACTGCACGCCCGGCAGCAGATCGATGTCCCACCAGACATCCATCCCCCGGCGCGCCAAAGCCTCGGCCAAGGCCGCCGCCCTGGCCCGATCCTCGCGCTTGTACGAGATGAACACATCCGCCATGGCCGCCGCCTATCCTCGCGCAACATTCGGTAACCTTAGCATAGAGTCGCCCGACGACAGGGCTGCACGCCCTGCCAGAGCGGCGAACGCTCCGGGCGATCGGCGCGCGCGTCAGCACACGCGGTTCGAGCGCGCCAGCCAGCGGCCGCGGCCGGGCGCGGCGCTGAGCCGTCCCTGATCGACGATGACCGCACCGCGGCTCATGACCAGGCCCGGCCAGCACGACAGGCTGCGGCCGGCATACGGGCAATAGCCGGTGCGGTCCTGCACCATGGCATCGCTCAAACGCAGCTCGAGACCGCTTTCCCAGACGACCAGATCGGCGTCCCTGCCGACCGCGAGACGACCCTTGCCGGCCAGACCATAGATCTCGGCCGGTGCCGTGCAGCACAGCCGCACGACCTGCTCAAGCGTGAGCCGGCCGCCTTGCAGCGCGGCATCGAGCATCAGCGGCAAGCGCCATTGCAGCCCGGGCATGCCGTTGGGCGTGTCGTAAAAGGCCGGAGCGTCGCCGTGCACCAGCTTGCCGCACGCATCGAAGCTGAACGGCGCATGGTCAGACGAAACCACCTCGAGATCGCCCTGGGCCAGGGCCTGCCAGAGCGCCTGCTGATCGGCCTCCAGGCGAAAGGGCGGACTGCAAACGAACTTGGCGCCCTCATTGCCCGGCCGGTCCAGATCATCTTTGGTAAACACCAGGTAATGCGGGCAGGTCTCGCCCCGGACCGGCACGCCCGCGGCCTTGGCGGCGCGGATCAGGCCGGCACCCTCGGCGGTGCTGACGTGAAAGATCATCACCGGCTGACCCAGATAGCCGCTATGGGCGATCATCCGGCCGATCGCCTCGATCTCGGCCGCGCGCGGGTGCGAGCGCGCATGGTATGCCGCCGCCACCCGGCCCTCGGCCTGCAGCGCCGCCTTGGCGTGCGCCAGGATGGCATCGTTCTCGGCATGCACGCAGACATAGGCACCGTGGCGCTTGGCACAGGCCAGCGTGGCGAGCACGGCGCTGTCGTCGAGGATCGTGCCCGGATAGGTCGTGAAGATCTTGATCGAGCGATGGCCGTCCTGGATCAGGGCCGGCAGCTCGTCATCGAGGATTTCAGCACGCGCATCGCTGACGATCAGATGAAACGCATAGTCGATGCGCGCGCCGGCCTCTGCCAGCGCCGCATAGTCTTCGACCACGGCCTTGAGCGAGCCGCCCTTGGCCTGGGCGGCGAAGGAGATCACCGTGGTCGTGCCGCCATGGGCCGCGGCCGCCGTGGCGCTTTCGAAATCATCGGCCATGGCGACGCCGTCGCCGCTGATTTGCGCGATATGGCAGTGCGGATCGACGCCGCCGGGCAGGACCAGCTTGCCGGCCGCATCGAGTTCCGTGGCGCCTGCGGCCAGGCCCTCGCCCAGCGCCACGATGCGCCCATCCGCGATGGCGATGTCGGCAACGCCGCGCCCGTCCGGTCCGACGACCATGCCGCCGCGCACGACCGTCTCATACTCCGCCATGGCTCTGCTCCCCTCGCGCCGCGCACGCCGCGGTTATGGCGCAAATGCCGCGCCAAGACGAGCGGTGCAACGACAACGCCCTCGGTCCGGGGGGTGACCGAGGGCGTCCTCGCCGGGTCCCTGCCAATGGCAGGGCATGGTGGCGATCAGGGCCAGCACGGGTCTGGCAACAGACGTGCTGGCTGAGGGGGTCAGGACTGCTGGCGGCAAGCGCCGAGGCTTAGCCCGGGCGGCCGGGAAGGCCGCTCATGTCGATCGGCTCGGGGCGCAGCATGCGATTCGACGGCGCGCAGTCGACCCGGACCGTGAAGCTTGCCGTCGTGGCGGCAACTGAGCCTAATAGAGAGGTGTGACGGCACATCAGCGTCGTCGACCGGCCAGCGCAATAGACCGCTTTGGTGTCCATTGCGCTGACCTTGGCGTCAAACCACACGTTCGGATCATCACCCTCGCAACGGCCGATGAAGTTCTCACTCTCTCCCGCCCCGAGCGATTCCGTAAAATCACACGACCAGGTCTCACCAGTGTGGGCCTGGCCCTTGTTGCACGTCATGTCTTTGCCCAACGTCGCTGTCGGCATGCCACCGGGCGATATCGGGTAGTTGGAGAAGTCAAAGGCCTCGCCCGGCAAGGCATAGAGCAGGCCGCCGACGGTCACGGCGAGGGCGGCGAAGCGGGTAACGGTCTTGGTCATGTCAGGTCTCCATCTGTGGGGGCGAACCTGTGCCCGAGTTGATGAGGGGACCCTAGCCGCGCCGCCCGAGGCTGGATGTGAAGCGCTTCACACTTTTCGCGTTCTGCGCGCCTAGCCCCCGCTTTTTGCAACGCGGTACGCAAGGTCAGCCCGGTGTGGCAAAAATCACAGATGCATCGAAGCCGGCGGCCTAAGGTGGTGGGGCCTCGGACGACGCATCCCGGTGCTCACCGTCGGTTGATGCGTTTGTCTCCCAGGGACGGCCGTTCGGCTCCTTATTGATGAGGGGGAGGGCCTGGCTCCCTAGGCCTGGCCGACGCCGGGTGATTGCGCTCCACCCGTCGTCGCCGCCGAACGCAATTGCGGCCCCGGCGTCCACCCGTCGTCGGGGCCACTTTTTTTTTTGACAGTGACGTCAGGGCCCGGCCCAGAGACGAAAACGCCCCCGGCCGGGCAGGCCGAGGGCGTCAGATCGCCTTGCGAGCGAAACGTTTGTGGCGAGCGGCTCAGCTTGTGCCGGCTAGCGCCTGTGCATGCGAGCTGCGCGCGGCCATGGCGTGCAGCCAGGGGTCATCGCCGACACATGCGCACTGCGCGTACGATGCCGGGTCAACGCAAAGCTGCGGCGCTTGTTGCGCCGGCGCAGCCGCGAGTGCGCAGTAACTCAGACCGACGATCGCCCCGGCCAAGGCAAAGCCGCCGACGAGATCGCCCCAGGTCATGGAACTGGCCATCGTTCCCCTCCTCATCTGTTGGCGCCTGATGGCTGTGGTGCGCCGTCGATTTGTGCGCGCAGGTTAGGCGCGTACTGGCTGGCTGGATGTGAACTGGTTCACACCTTGCACGTTTTTCCAGCGAGTTTCTTTAGCCTTGAGCCAGCCAAAGCGCTGGTGCCGGCGAAAGCAAAACGCCGCCGGCGGTGAGGCCGAGGGCGTTGCCGCGTGGCATAAGAGAGATCCCCCCAGATCTTTGTGGGCATTGGGCTGCAAAGAAAATGGGGATCAGGGCTCCCCATTAGTCAGCAAGCGTCGACTGTCGTTTCAGGGCCTTTTGCTCAGCACTGATGACCCCATTGAAGCGGCGAGCCTGGCTCGACAAAGGATACGTTGCCTCGGACCAGTCCAGTTGTGGTATCCATCTGGAACTTCTCGACGCTGATATTGCAATTGTCCTTGCGGCGCTCCCAGAAGTGCCGCTTGGCATTGCACTTCATGTGCGCAACCTCGCCATAGTTGACCGGATAGCGGGTGCCGTACTGACCCTGATGCGGCAGGCCGTCGGTGCGCCATTCCGGGCGGGACTTGACGGTGACATTGAGCGTTTTTGAGCAGTTCTTGACACGGACCTCGTTCTGGGAACGAGCTTCCGCCGGCGCGGATGAGAACATGACACAGACGACAAGAGCGGCGGCCAACATGGAAAGAGCAATGGCGTTCATTTTCGTCTCCTAGAGATTGGTTGCTG
>JBHJHH010000013.1:0-11980 GCA_050331015.1 Geminicoccaceae bacterium | reverse complement strand
TGCGCCCGGCCCAGAAGGTCAGCCGTTCCTCGTCGCTGTCGCTGACCTTGATGGAGGTCGCGCCGTGCTGGCGGGCGATCGCCTCGACCACGCCGATCAGGTGATCGACCTCGGCCTGCGGCCCGTCGAGCTCGCAGATCAGCAGGCCGTCGACATCGAGCGGATAGCCGGCATGGCAGAACGCCTCGGCCGCGTGGATCGCCGGCCTGTCCATCATTTCCAGGCCCGCCGGGATGATGCCGGCACCGATGATGCCGGCGACGCAATCGCCGCCCTGTTCGGCGGTGGGAAAGCCGATTAGCAGCGCGCGCTGGGTCTCGGGCTTTTGCAAGATGCGCACGGTGACCTCGGTGATGACCCCGAGCAGGCCCTCCGAGCCGGTCATGAGGCCGATCAGGTCGTAGCCGTCGCCGTCGAGATGCTTGCCGCCGAGGCGGAGGATCTCACCGGTGGGCAGGACCATTTCCAAACCGAGAATATTGTTGGTGGTCAGACCGTATTTCAGACAATGCACACCGCCGGCATTGGCGGCAACATTGCCGCCGATCGAGCAGGCGATCTGTGAGGACGGATCCGGCGCATAGTAAAAGCCGGCATGCTGCACGGCATTGGTGATGCCGAGATTGGTCACGCCCGGCTGCGCGGTCACGGTGCGATTGTCGAAATCGATATCGAGGATCTTGTTGAACTTGCCGAGACCCAAGACGATGCCGTCCTTGACGGGCAGGGAACCGCCGGCCAGCGAGGTGCCGGCACCGCGTGGCACGACCTTGATCTGCTCGTCATGGCAGAGCTTGAGGATCTGCGCGACCTGTTCGGTCGTTTCCGGCAATGCCACCGCCAGCGGCACGGTGCGATAGGCGGTCAGGCCGTCGCTCTCATAAGCCTTGAGCGCGATATCGTCGGCAATGATGCCCTCGCCGGGCACAATCCGGCGCAAGCGCTCGACGATCTCGACACGCTTGGCGATGGCCTGCGCGTCAGGCTCGGGCATTTTCATCGCGCCATCCTCCCTGCACGGCGTCGACGCGCACACGGCGCGTTTGGTCAAAAAATCTTACCACTTGCGGCAATTGTCAAAGGCAAATCGGCCGCCTGTGACGCTCTGTCAAGCCGTGGCCGGTGTTGGCGTCCCCGGTGCCAGCCGGGCGCACAGCACGAGCACGGCGATCAGCGCCACAAGCAGGACCGCATCGATCATCCAGCTGACCGGCCAGAGCAGGGCGACCCCCAGCGCCGCCACGACCGGGCGCAGCCCAAGCGGCACCGGATGCTCGCCATAGCCCTCCCAGGCCGCGGCGATGGCGTAGATGCCGGCGGTACCGAACAGGAAAATGCGCATGGCCTCGACCGGTTCGCCGGCCAGAAACGGCGTGTAGGCGAACAATAGCGGCACGATGTACAGGCCCTTGGCGATGCGCCAGGCGGTGAACCCGGTGGCCATCGGCGGTGTCTTGGCGATCGCGGCGGCGGCAAAGGCGGTCAGGCAGACCGGCGGCGTGACATTGCTGTCCTGGCTCAGCCAGAAAATGATCATGTGCGCCGACAGCAGCGCGGTGGTGAGCACGGCCGGCTCGAGCGCCTGGTTGAACAGCGTCGTGCTGAAATCGGGCGGTACGAGGGCATAGAGCGCGCGCGCATCGGCCATCGACATCGGTGCCGCCAGCTTGGCCATGGCGTCCGGGTCGGCCAGCATGAACACCGCCTTGGCCTCTTCGGGCAACTGGCCGGCGGCGATCAGATCGATCATCCGGCCGTTCAAGATCAGCTCGTACAGCGCCGGCGCCGACAGGGTCGCGAGCACGATGTAGGCGGCGGTCACCGGCAGGCCCATGCCCAGCACCAGCGAGGCCAGCGCGATCAGGATCAAGGCGATGAGCAGATTGCCGCCGGCCCAATCGGCCAGCATGAGCGAGATGGTGTTGCCGATGCCGGTGGCGGCGACGACCATGACCACCAGGCCGATGACCACGAGCAGCATGGCGGTGTTGATCATGTTGCGCGCACCCAGAGCGAGCGCATCGAGGATGGCGCGCGGGCCCATGCGGCGCGGCGTCAGCCAGCTGGAGACGATCACCGCGAGGATGGCGTAAGCGGCGGCGTAGACCGGCGTGAAGCCGGCGATGAGCATGCCGACCAGGACCGAGATCGGCACGATGAAGGTGATGCCGCCGCGCTGCAGGATCTCGAGCAGGCTCGGCTGCACCGCGTCCTGGACCGCGAGGATATTGTGCTTTTTCGCTTCGATGCGCACCCAAAAGGCGACCGACGCGAAATACATCAGCGCCGGCAGCAGGGCGACGGCGACGATGGTCAGATAGGGGATCTGCGTGTAGCTGGCCATGACAAATGCCCCGGCACCCATGATCGGCGGCATGAGCTGGCCGCCGGTCGAGGCCGAGGCTTCGACGCCGGCGGCGAATTTCGGCGGAAAGCCCGAGCGTTTCATGAGCGGGATGGTGATCACGCCGGTCGACACCGTATTGGCCACGGCCGAGCCGCTCACCGTGCCGGTCAGGGCGGAGCCGATCACCGCCACCAGACCCGGCCCGCCGGCCAGCTTGCCCGCAACCGCTGTCGCCATGTCGACGACGAAGTCGCCAGCGCCCGAACGCAGCAGGAACGCACCGAACAGGATGAACATGAAGACGAACGTCGCCGAAATGCGCGCGATGTCGCCGAACATGCCGGACAGCTCGAAATAGGCGCGAAACAGCGTGGTCTCCGCGGTCAGGCCGGGGAACACGAAGATGCCCGGGACATAGGGCCCGAGCCAGGAGACATAGGACAGGCCGACCAGCGCCAGGATGGGGATGAACCAGCCGGTGGTGCGGCGCGCATATTCCAGCGCCAGGGCCACGGCCAGTATCGCGAACAGCCAGTCCGACCAGATGAAGTTGACGCCGCGGTCATAGAGCGGATCGAAGGCCAGAATGACGTAGATCGCGCACGCCGCGGTCAGCACCGCCAGGAGCAGATCGATCATCAGTGCGCGCTGGCCGCCATGGTGCCAGATCGGCGTGAGCAGGGCGCACAGCACGCCGAACCCGCCCCAGTGCAGCGCCGTCACGGTCAGCTCGGGCAAGGTCGCCAGCGTGTTCATCCAGATGTGCAAAAGGGACAGGGCCACGGCCAGGACGAACACCACCGGCTCGAGCCAGGTGCCCTTGATGGCGCGCTGCTTGTCGGCGTGCAGCTCGTCCGGATCGATCACCTGGGTGGTGTCGTCGGTGCCCGCGTCCTTCGCGCTGTCCGCTTGCGTGCTCACGATGCTGACCGCCTCCGATATGGCTGTACCCGGTCGCGACGGCAGGCTCGCCGCCGGCCCGGCTGCGTTTTGGCCTTGTACGCGCAAGATAGAGCCGCGCCGGCGCGCTTGTCATCCCAAGCCCGTGCCTGCCTTGGCCCGCGGCAGTTGTCCAAGCAGGCGTCATTGAACCGTCCAGCAAGCTTCTGCCGCTGCCACTAGCGCGCGCGTCGCTTGCAAACGGTCATCGGCGCGCGGCAGCGTTAGTTTAAGCGGCGTGCGACCCAGCCGGGGAACCGCAAACCGTCAAGGCTGCGCCTTGGCGTTGGTCAGATCGCACTATGTAGAGCGGTTCCGGCACCACATGGCACGTCGAACAGATCGACCGCAGCCCGTAGCATTGGCGAGCCGCGATGCAGCACATGACCCCATCGGATGACTTCGGCTTCGGCACGCAGATCCGCAAATCGCCCTTTTTCGACGCCACCGTCCGCTGGGGCGCCAAGGGCTTTTCCGTCTACAACCACATGTATATTCCGCGCGACTTCGGCGATCCGGAACAGAACTTCTGGAACCTGGTGAACGGCGCCATCTTGTGTGATGTCGCGGTCGAACGTCAGGTCGAGATTACCGGGCCGGATGCCGCCCGTTTCGTGCAGCACCTGACGCCGCGCGATCTGTCCAAGATGGCCGTCGGGCAGTGCAAATACATCCTGATCACCAATGCCGACGGCGGCATTCTCAACGATCCGGTGCTGCTGCGCCTGGGCGAGCGCCATTTCTGGATCTCGCTGGCGGACAGCGACATCCTGCTTTGGGCGCAGGGCGTGGCGGTGCATGCCGGCATGCAGGTGACCATCCGCGAGCCGGACGTGTCGCCGCTGCAGTTGCAGGGGCCGCAATCCGGCCAGGTGATGCGCGCGCTGTTCGGCGAGGACATCATGGATCTGCGCTATTACTGGCTGCGCGAGCTCGAGCTCGACGGCATTCCCCTGGTCGTCTCGCGCACCGGGTGGTCGAGCGAGCTGGGCTACGAGATCTACTTGCGCGATGGCAGCCGCGGCGACGCGCTGTGGGAAAAAATCATGGCCGCGGGCGCGCCTTTCGGCCTGAAGCCCGGCCACACCTCGTCGATCCGGCGCATCGAAGGCGGCATGCTGTCCTATCACGCCGATGCCGACAGCGACACCAACCCGTTCGAGCTCGGCCTCGACCGGCTGGTCAATCTCGACATGGACGCCGAGTTCATCGGCAAGGCCGCGCTGCGCCGTATCCGTGACCAGGGCGTGCGCCGCCGCCAGGTCGGTCTGCGCATCTGCGGCTCGCGCCTCAAGGGGCCGAACACGCGCTTTTGGCCAGTGTCCTTGCAAGGTGAGACCATCGGCAAGGTGACCTCGGCGGTGTTCTCGCCGCGCCTGGAGCAGAACATCGCCCTGGCCATGGTCGCGGCCGAGCATGCCGAGATCGGCACCGAGGTCGAGATCCTCATGCCGGCCGGGCCGACGCCGGCGGTGGTCGTCGAACGGCCGTTCTTCGATCCGCGCAAGACCCTCGCCGCCGCTTGAGTGCGCAGCCTGGTCAACGCCCGCGCTTTCCTTCGGTCAGCACCAGCCCTGACGGGTGAGCCCGGATGGGGCCCACCCGTGTGATGTGTTAGCGGGATGGCTCAGCCGGCGATCAGGCGCTCGGGGATCTCGATGCCCTGTTCCTGATAGTATTTGGCCGCACCCGGATGCAGCGGCGCCGGCAGGCCGCCGATCGCCTTGTCCAACGCCATGGCCTTGGTTGCGGCGTGGATGTTCTGCAAGAACGGCAGGTTCTCGTAGATCGTCTTGGTGATCAGATAGACCGCTTCTTCATCGACATCGGCATTGACCGCCAGGAAGTTCGGCTGGGCGATCGTGTTGATGTCGGCGCTCTGGCCCGGATAGGTCTCGGCCGGGATGACATAGCGACCCCAGAGATCGCCCTCGCCATTGGCGCGCGCCATCTGCTCGTCGGTGAAATCGAGCACGGTCAGGCCGTCGCCGAGCACGGCGAACGCCTGGGTTACGGCGCCGACCGGCACGCCGGCCGGGATATTGGCGCCGATGATCTGGCCGTTTTGCAGGGCATCGGCGCTCGGGCCGTAGCCGAGATAGGCGAGATCCAGGCTCTCCGGATCGATGCCGAGATTGCCGAGCAGGTGCCGCCCGGAGCCCTCGGTGCCGGAATTCTTGGCGCCGATCGAGAAGCGCTCGCCGGCGAGTTTGCCGAGATCGTCGATCGTGCCGCTGTCGACCTTGTCGCTGAGCAGCAGGAAATGCTCGACATTCTGCCAGAGCATGGTCACCGAGCGGAGCTGCTCCTGCTGGCCCTCGCTCTCGAGCGGGCCGGTGCCCTTCCAGGCATATTCACCATACAGGCCCTGCAGGATGGAGAACTGGGCCTGATCCTCGCGCATCAGCTTGACGTTCTCGCCCGAGCCGGCCGAGTTGATCGCCGACATGCCGATGCCATCGCTCGGCTGCAGCTTGACCTTGACCAGCGTGGCCAACGCGACGCCGACCGGATAATAGGTGCCGCCGGTGGTGGCGGTCGCCAGGATGAAGTTCTGCTCCTCTTGTGCCGTTGCCGGCGCTGCGATCACGGCCGAACCGAAACCGGCGATCAGGGCAGCGGCGAGGACGCCGCGACGGGTCTTTGCATGGCCCAGCATGGTTAGCTCCCAAGTTGTTTTTCGTATCGACGCTGTCGCGGGGTAGCCCCGCTTGGCCCGACATAGCGCACAATGTCGCGCCCTGACAGGGTTTGCTGTCGGACGGCGATGCCGCCAAGGGCGCGCCGCGCGCCCAAGCATCTTACGCGTACTGCACGATCACCGCTTCGAAGGCGTCGGCGCTGGTCACGCGCGTGTGGTGGCCCTGGCCGTGCATGTCCTCCATGCGCCAGACATCGCCCTTGCCGATCGAGCGCGCCTCGCCATCGCTGGCGGTCACCTGCACGGCGCCGGCCAGGCAGATCAGCACCTGGCGCTTCGGTGTCGGGTGCACGGGCTCATCCCAGCCGGCCGGCAGGCGCAAGAACAGGGTCAACGCCGCGGCCTCGGCATCGGAGACGAAAATGCGCTGGGCCGGCGGGGCAAAGCTGCGCTCCGCCAGATCGACCTCGACCGTGCGCCAATGGCTGACGCCGTCCGCATCGGCATAGAGATGGTGGTAGTGCATGGACGCCCTCCGCGGTTCGCGCTTTTTGCGCCTGGAGCTGCGGATTATGCCCGCCGGCGAGGCACTGGCTAGAGGGGTAAGGGCTGCCGGCGCAGGCAGGGGTGCCGCCAGGGGTGCCGGCAGGGGCGCAGGCGGCCTGTCGGTGCGGTTGACACAATTGTCACGGGTTTTGTCCCGGCGACGGTTCGCCTCCAAGCCGAACGCTGGATTTGTGCGCCTTTCGGGCAACTGGCACGCGATCTGCAACGCCGCGCGCTGCAACGCAACCCCAACGGCATCGCCCCAAGGATTTGACGTGAAACGCTCTTCTCGTATCGCCGCCCTCGGCCTGATCGCCGCCGGTTCGCTCAGCGCGAGCGCCAAGGCCGATCTGTTCACCCTGGATTTCTTCGATTTTCTCAATGGCCAGGTGATCAACTTCCCCGGTGACACCACGCCGACCACCGGCGCTGATTACAATGTCATCGAGATTCCGGCGGACTACCTTTCGCCGTTCTGGGATGTCGACGGCACGGCCCTGGACGTCGTGTTCGGCGCCATCGAGGCGAGCGGCCAGGCCGGGTTCGCTATCGCCTTCGACACAACGGCCGGCGTCAACAACAATGACGACGACCAGTGGGCGCCGTTCTTCAACGACGAATCCAATGCTGACAGCCTGGCCGAGATCGAGGCGTTTTTCGCGACCTATCCGCAGTTCAAGGCGAGCAGCGGCGGCCCGACCGCGCTTGATCCGCGCAATATCCTGATCGTCCAGGAGACCAAGAACACGACCGGCGGTGTCAGCCAGGCCGACGGCTGCGTCGATGGCATCTGCACGATCCCCGATGACGAGGGCGGTGGTGCCAACATGCAGATCTTCTTCAGCCAGCCCGCCGATTTCGCCGGTGCTGTGCTGACCGATGCCGACGAGACCACCGTGTTCACCTTTTACGGCGTCGACGGCAACACCTTCAGCCAGACCCTGCAGGACCAGGGTGCCGGCCGCAACCAGTGGCGCATCATCGACGGCATCACGGCGGAAAAGCTCACCCAGATCGACATCCAGTCGAGCAATTCCTGGGGGATTGCCCAGCTCGCCTTCAATTTTGATTGCGAAGACTACAATGCCTGCGAGCCGGACGACACGCCGCCGCCGAGCGTGCCGGAACCGGCCACGGCCGGCCTGCTCGCTTTGGGCGTGCTCGGCAGCCTCGGCGTGATCCGCCGCCGCCGGCGCGCCTGACCGACGCGCGCCAGCCGCGACCCGCCGCCTGACGTCGCCGCCCCGCCACGAGACGCCCCGGTGCCCACGCCCGGGGCGTTTTGTTGGACAATCGCCGAAGAGCTGTCATACCGCGCCGCTAGCCATGGTCCGATGGTGCCCTTGGCGGAGGAACGCGTGGTGACGAAGAAGATCAATCTGGCGCTGCAAGGCGGTGGCGCGCACGGCGCGTTCACCTGGGGTGTGCTCGACCGGCTGCTCGAGGACGACGAGGTCGAGATCGCCGGCATCAGCGGCACGTCGGCCGGCGCCATCAATGGCGTGGTCATGGCCGAGGGCCTGATGGAGGGCGGCCGCAACCGCGCGCGCACCCAGCTCGAGGAATTCTGGTACGAGATCAGCGTCGCCGGCCTGTCCTCGCCGATCCAGCGCAGCGTGTTCGACAAGCTGCGCGGCGATTTCTCGCTCGACAACTCGCCATCCTATATCTGGTTCGACATCCTCTCACGCGTGATGTCGCCCTATCAGCTCAACCCGCAAAACACCAACCTGCTGCGCGACGTCCTGCTGCGCTTCGTCGATTTCGAGCTCGTGCGCAAATGCGACCAGCTCAAGCTGTTCATCAACACCACGCGCGTCACCACCGGTACCTTGCGGGTATTTCGCGAATACGAGGTCACGCCCGAAATCGTCCTGGCCAGCGCCTGTATTCCGTATCTGTTCCAGACCGTGATGATTGACGGCGAGGGCTATTGGGACGGCGGCTTCATCGCCAACCCAGCGCTCGAGCCGCTGCTGAGCGATACGGAAACGCGCGATATCCTCATTGTCCAGATCAACCCGCTGTTTCGCGATGGTGTCCCCACCGACGCACGCGACATCCTCAATCGCCTGAACGAGGTTTCGTTCAACAGCTCGCTGTTGAAAGAACTGCGCCTGATCTCCAAGCTCAACGACCTGGTCGATGCCGGCGAACTCGAAGCCGACAAGCATCCGAAAGCGCGCTTGCACATGATCCACGGCGAGCACCGCCTGTTGCCGTTCGAAGCCTCGAGCAAGCTCAACCCTGAGTGGCCGTTCCTGTCCACCTTGCGCGATGTCGGCCGGGCGGCGGCGGACAACTGGCTGTCCAAGCACAAAGCCAGCCTGGGCGTCAGCTCGACGATCGATTATCGCCAGCTGGTCGAGGGCATCGAGCGCGAGGCGGCCGCCGCGGCGCACGCCTGAGCGCCGCGCGCCGCCCGCTGCGGCCGGCCTGCCAGGGATAAGCCAGCTAGGGGGATGATGCCTTGAAGAAACAGATCCAACTCGGCCTTGCCCTGCAAGGCGGCGGCTCTCACGGCGCGTTCACCTGGGGGGTGCTCGACCGCTTGCTGGAAGAGCAGGTGCGCGAGGGGCTGGTTTTGGACAGCATCAGCGGCACCTCGGCCGGCGCGCTCAACTCGGTGCTGCTCGCCGATGGCCTGGAGCAGGGCGGGCTGCAGGCCGCGCGCGACAAGCTCAAGCGCTACTGGCAGGAGACCGGCCAGCAGGGCATCCTCATGGGCATGCTCCTGCGCACGCCCTGGGACATGCTCGCCGGGCGCTACTCGCTCGACCAGTCCCTGGGCTTCGCCGCGCTGGACATCGCCTCGCGGGTGCTGTCGCCCTATGACGTCCAGCCGGTCGATCTCAACCCGATGCGCAATGTCCTGCGCCGGCATATCGACTTCGACAGCGTGCGCGCCTGCCGCGCCCTCAAGCTGTTCATCAACACCACGCGGGTGAGCACCGGCACCTTGCGCGTGTTCCGCGAGCACGAGCTGACCGAGGACATGCTGCTCGCCTCGACCTGCATGCCCATGGCCTTCCAAGCCGTGATGATTGACGACGAGCCCTACTGGGACGGCGGCTACATCGCCAACCCGGCGCTGTTTCCGTTCGTGCGCGAAACCCAGGTCGACGACATCCTCATCGTGCAGATCAACCCGCTCAAGCGCAAAGGCACGCCGCGCTCGGCGCGCGCCATCCATGACCGCATCAGCGAGCTGACCTTCAATGCCAGCCTGGTCAAGGAGTTGCGCATGCTCGCCATGTTCAACGAGCTGCTCGACAAGGGCGAAATGCGCCACGGCCGGGCCAAGCCGGTGCGCGTGCACATGATCCACGGCGAGGATGCCCTGGCCGAATTCGGCTCGGCCAGCCAGATGAACGCCGAGCCGGGCTTCCTCGCCCGGCTGTTCGAGATCGGCCGCGAGGCCGCGGCGCGCTGGCTGGACACCGAGGCCGGCAATATCGGCGTCCGCTCGAGCCTGGACATGAGCCAGTGGCTCGAAGGCGTACAGGATGACAGCGCCTTCGATCTCGGCCGGCCGGAACGCGCCGCCTAGGGTGTGGACTCATAAAAAGGGACTGCCGCCGGGTCGCCAGTCTGAGCCGGTGCTGCCGGCAGGGCGGCGCCTCCAGCAGGGCGCGACCACAAGAAAAGCCAGCCGGATCGCTGCAAGAGCCGCGCGCGGCGGACCGACGACAAGCTTCAAGCGCGCAGCCGATGCGGGCGGACGGCCGCTGGAGCCGGTCCTCACGCCGGCCAGGTAGGCGATTGCCCCGCCGGCCGCTCACCTGATCGGGCGACCGACACCGGGCTCCCGGGCGCTCGCCGATCCGGCCTTTGACACCGATGAGCGGTGCGCTGCCGTCTCGGCGAGCGGTGCGGCCACGAGCATCCCCGCCATGCAGCACCGGCAATGCCGCGCCAGCATCTGCACCACGTTCGACAAGGGCCGCCATGGCCTCGAGCGCTGGTTGAGCCGGCGCAAACACGCACGGGCGCCTCGCGCCGCGCTCCGAAACACACGCCGCCGACGATCTCGCCCGTGATCCGAGCTGCTTGAATCGAATGGTGCTTCACCTGTCGGATGGCGTCTGGGTCATCCTGCTTGCCGGCGCAGGAGGCCGGCAGGCAGGTCGAAAGCGCGTGCCCTTGATCGCCGCAAACGCATTCGCGCTGCCGTCGAGACCGGGACCAGCGATCCTCGGCGTCGCCAACTGGCGCTGGCGGGCACGGGCCAGGCAGAAACGGCGCTCCTCGAGCGGGATCGCTCGGGGGCGAGCGGCGCTCGGGACGGATCGAGGCCCGAACCGGGATCATCCGCGGGCGCCTCGAGGCGGTCGCCGACATCACCATCGACCGCGAACCCGAGCGCCTGGTCTTCATCGATGCGACCTGGGCTAAGACCAGCAGGGCCCGGACGCACGGCCGCTGCCTGCGCGGAGAGCGGCTGCGCGTCGGCGTCCGGCGCGGCCCCTGGAAGACGCCCATCTTCGCCGGGCGCCCTCACGCTGGGCGGCATGATCGCGCCTGTCGTCATCAACGGCGCGATCAACCGGGCGGACTTCGAGGTCCATGCCGAGCGGTTGCGCATGCCCGAGCTGCGCCCGGGTGACGTCGTGGCCGTGGCTAATCTGTCGCGCCTCAAGCGGCAGCGAAGCCGGTTCCTGATCGAGGCGGCCGGGGCCGGGTTGCGCTTCCTCCCGGCCGACAGTCCCGACGTCGACCCAATTGAGAACGCCTTCGCCAAGCTCAAGGCCCTGCCCCGGAAGGTTGCCGAGCGCACCATCGCGGGCGGTCGGTCGGCCATCGGTCGGCGCATGGACCTCTTCACACCAGCGGCATGCGCCAACGACTTCGCCGCCGCCCGATGCGCTCCCGACGGATCGGATTCTACGCTGGAGCGAGTGCGGCGTGGGCGCTGGTGTCGTGCTTTGAGCTGAAGGCCGCACGTATCGGCTTGGTAACATCCTGCCAGGGCCCGCGCGCTTGCCTGCGTCAACGTTAACGCGAGCCTGCACTGGCAGCGGTGCTGGCGCTGGAACATGCCGCCGGGAAGCGACAGAAAACGGCAAACCGTCGGTGTGAAACCACGCCGATCACTACTCCCCGCTGCATTAACGTTAACGCGAGGCAGCGCTGAGAGTAGCGCTGGCGGGGGTGTTGTATTGCGTGCTCAAGGCGCTCGCCGCGGCCCGGTGACGTTGGGCGAGGAGTCGCGCGCTCGCGCTGCAAAAAGGTGAATATGAGATTGAGCCAAGTGCATCGCTAGCAGTGTACTTGGCTCTGGGTAAGCGTCGGACACGGAAGCTGCGGGTTTCAAGCCACGCTCAGCGCCGCGCTCGCCCCCGACGTCGGAGCCGGCGAAGAGATAGTTCTTGCGCCCGAGAGCCAGGGGCCTGATCGCGCGCTCGGCGGCGTTGTTACTGATCTCGAGCCGGCCGTCGTGGGCGAAGCGGGTGAGCGCCTGCCAGCGGGACGTCGCGTAACGGATGGCGCCGGCCAGCGCGGTCTTG
>JBHJHH010000012.1:0-23644 GCA_050331015.1 Geminicoccaceae bacterium | reverse complement strand
GGCATGCTCATCGCCAAGAGAAGCGTGCACACCACGCCAACCAGGGTCTGTGGCCAAAGCTTCATCACCGCTTCGCGCCAGGAGATCTCGTTGTTGCGCCGCTGCTGGGCGTTCCAGCTCACCGTACGGCCGAACGGCAGACGCACCAGCAAGACGCTCTCGGCAAAGGCCATGACCGGGCCGAGCAGGAAGGAAAACGCGGTTTCCAGCAGCGCGCCGCCGATCACCGGACCAGTGCCGCCATAGGCCTGGCGCGATCGCTCGCGCATGAGCACGTCGATGACGCCGAAGATCTTCGGCGCGAACGTCATGCTCATGGTGATGGTGAACAGCAAGATCGGCTCGAGCGGGTGGATCTGGTGCAGAAACTCGCCGCCGCCGCTATAGGTCGCCGCCATCACCATGCCGGCGAAGACAAAGGTCATCCAGCCGCCGGCCGACAGATACATCAAGATCGCCAGCAGCAGCTGCAAGCGGCCGAGCGGGCGCAGGCCCGGCGTATCCAGCAGGCGGAAATACTGCATGTTGCCCTGGGTCCAGCGCAGCTCGCGCTTCATGAAGTCAAGCACGCTCGGCGGATTGACCTCATAGCTGCCGTCTTCCATGGGCAGCACGCGCACTTCGTAGCCGGCGCGGCGCATGTACACGGCCTCGACCTGATCATGGCTCATGATCACGCCACCGAGCGGCGGCTTGCCCGGCAGGGTCGGCAGATGACAGTGGTCGATGAACGGCGCCAGGCGGATGATGGCGTTGTGCCCCCAATACGGCCCCTCGTCGCCCTGCCACCAGGCCGAGCCGGTGGTGAACGAGCGCATGCCGTGGCGCATGCCGAACTGGAACACGCGGGCAAACGGCGATGCCGACGGCAGACCGACCACCAGGGTCTGCAGTATGCCGAGCTGCGGGTGGCGCTGCATCAGGCGCACGAGGCGCAAGATGGCGTCGCCCGACATCAACGAGTCGGCATCGAGCACGACCATATGGTCGAAGCCATGGCCCCAGCGCTCGCAGAAATCGCGGATATTGCCGCTCTTCTTGCCGATATTGTCATGACGGCGGCGGTAATGCAGCCGGATCGGACGCGGGTCGCTTTCGCGCCAGGCCTGGAAGCGTGCCATCTCTTCTTCGTAGATGGCCGGCACATTGCTGTCTGACAGCAGGAAGATCTCGAACCCGTCCGCCTGGCCGGTGGCATCGAGCGAATCGATCGTCGTGCGCAGGTGGCGGAAAACGCCCTCAGGGTCCTCGTTGTAGACCGGCATGACGATGGCCACGCGCGCGGTGATCGCATCATTCGGGTTGTCGGTCGTCGCCAGAGGGTTGATCAGGCCGAGCGGATCGCGCTGGCTGTGCAGGATGGTGAAGCCGATCAGGGCATTCCAGAAGCCGATGACCAGCCAGGGCGTGGTGATGCAAAAGCCCAAGAGCATGAGGGCATCGAGCATGCCGAAGCCGTCGGCCGACAACAGCCGCAGCATGAAGGCGACCAGCGCCGCGATCGAGATCAGGCAAACAGTGGCAAAACTGCGGCGGCGCCAGCGCAGGCTTTGGCTCGGCCGCACAGCGCTCGCGGCCAGGGCCGCCGAGGACGAGGCGTTCACGGTTTCACTCCCAAAGGATTTTTGTTTTTAACGTAACAACAATGAGCTGGTTGCAGGTCTTCCAACGGCGTCAGCGGATACACTGGCGGGTATGGACGTCGCTTCCTGAACGGGCGCTTTACGCCGCCACGGCTGCGATTTGATCCACCCCATGAAATAAGCAAGCAAGCAACAGGCCACGATCCCGCCGGCGTTGACGAAAAGCACGCTCTCCCAACTCCGCCCGACCTGATCGAGGAACACACCGCTGACGCGTGAAAGCGTCATGCAGAACAAGAACACCGCAAGGCTCTGCTGGCCGCATTTCATCACCCAGCTAAAGTATTTCGGCAGGATCTCCTCGCGGTACAACAGCAGATGGACGACGACAAAAGCGCCGGCAATGAAATGCAGATAGCGCAATGGCTCATAGTTGGTCTTGCCAGCCATGTTGAAGAGCGCAATTGACAGCGCCTCAAGCCATGGATGACTTTCGTAAATCCATGGGGTTTTCATGGCCGCACCCAGACCGATTACGGTCATAGCTGCCCAGAAGATTTGCCGGCTCTCGATCGGTACCTGAATCCAGCCACGCGCCAGCGAGTAACCGGTGAAGAAGATGAACTGCCAGGCGAACGGGTTGAAGAACCAGGGCCGATCGATTGACCGATCGGCCAAAAGCTCAAATTCGAAGATGAGGTTACACAACCATAAGATGAAGGATGCGCAGATCGGCAAGAGTGGGTGCACACGCGCCAGTAACATCACTAAAGGTACCATGGCCAGGATGACCATATACATTGGTAGGATGTCGAAATAGTTCGGCACATAGCTCAACAACATCATGTCGAGCAGCGCCTGTTCGGTATCCTCGAAAAAGCGGTAGAGGTTGAGGGCGCCGATATAGTCCTGCTCGAAGGTCTGGTCGGCCCAGACGCTGAAGCCGGCGATGGCCATGAACAGACAGATCTGCGCCCAGTAGAGCTGCCAGCAGCGAAAGGCGACGCGTGCGGTGCCGAGAAACCAGCCGGCGCGGAGAAACGTGCCGCCATAGGCGATCGCGGCGGCAAAACCGGACATGAACACGAACATGTCAGCGGCATCCGACCAGCCGTAGCGGGCCGGGATATGCGCCGCGACCGGGTTCTTCGGGATGTGCGCGACATAGATGACCAAAAGGGCGAGACCGCGGAAAAAATCGAGCCGCGGGTCGCGCCCATCGAACCGGGATTTCACGCGTCAAGTCCTTTTTGCACTGCACAAACTCCGGCGTTTTACACCTTTCGAAATGCTAAATAAAGGCCAGCGCGGTCACTTTTGCCTAACTTTTCGTCGAATAGGGCGTTAACTGCCCCCAGATACGCTGGGAAGACGCTGTGGCCTCGCCACCACACGTCCGCTACAGCTAAGCGAACCCAGGGCGTGCACCATCGGTGATGACGAAACCGTGAACATCACGCAAAATTGAGGCTGACTGATGACCGAGACCCGCTTGAGCGATCGTTGGGGCAACCCGATCACGGCCAACAGCGCCGATGCCGTCGACGCCTTCGACAGCACGATGATGGCTTATCTGGATCTCCGGCGCGACACGGGCGATCACCTCAAGGCGGCGCTGCAGGCCGAGCCGGACATGCCCCTGGCGCTGATCGCCAAGGGCTATTTCACACTGCTGTTCGGCACGGATGCGCTGCGTGACAAGGCACGCACGATCTACGCGACGGCCCAGCAGGCGATCGCGTACCGCCAGGCCGGCGAGCGCGAGCGGCGTCACCTGGCCGCGCTGGAAGCTTGGCTGCGCGACGATCTCGATCGGGCACGCCTGCTCTGGGACAGCCTGATCGCCGCCTTTCCGCGCGACGTCCTGGCGGTGCGCATTGCCCACCTGCACCACTTCTATTCCGGTGACAGCGACGCCATGCGCCGCTCGCTCGCCCCGGCGATCGGGCATTGGCACGAGGATCTGCCCGGCTACGGCAATATTCTCGGCTGCTGGGCGTTCGCCCACGAAGAGGTTGGCCTGTACGACATTGCCGATCGCACCGGACGCGAGGCGGTCGAGCGCAATCCGTGCGACATCTGGGCCGCGCATGCCGTGGCGCATGTCCTGGAAATGAATGATCGGCAGGATGAAGGCATCGCCTGGATCGAGGGCCTGCAGGCGCATTGGACCGAGGCCAACAACTTCAGTCACCATGTCGACTGGCACGAGGCGCTGTTCCGCCTCGAGCTGCGCGATCACGATGCCGTGCTGGCGCTGTATGACGCCCATATCGAAGCACCCGACAGCAACGAGTATCTCGATCTGTGCAACGCCGCCTCGCTGCTCTACCGCATTGAAGAGGATGGCGGCGATGTCGGTGACCGCTGGCAGCGGCTGCTCGAGCGCGCCCGGCTGCGCGCCTATGACCACGGCCACGCCTTCACCAGCGCGCACACCATGTTGACCCTGACGCGCGCCGGTGTTCTCGATGAAGCCAGGGCAATGCAGGCCGATCTCGAGGCGTTCGCAGCCAGCGATCCCGGACGCCAGGCCTGGATGCTGAGTACGATCGGTGACGATCTCGCGCGCGCCCTGCTCGCCAGCGCCGAAGGCCGGCCGGCCGAGGCCGCCGATCTGCTGTTCGCCAAGCGCGACGACATCCGCTTCATCGGCGGCAGCCATGCCCAGCGTGATGTCTTTCAGCGTTTCCTGCTGCGCAGCGCGCTCGAGGCCGGCCAGGTCGACCGGGCGAAGATCCTGCTCGACGAACGCCTGGCCAACCGACCGGGCAACCGCTTCGCCAAGGCCCGCTATGCCGAGGTACTCGAAGGCATGGGCGAGGCCGCGGCTGCGGCCCAGGCGCGCGCCGAGCTGAGAACCCTGCTGGCGCACTGACGCGTGCGTTACGCCTCGGGCGCGCCGGTCTTGCGGGCGAGAAAGCCCAGGCGTCTGGGTGCCAGTGCGGTGTCGCCGTAAGCCTCGAACGTTTCGCTGGCAAAGCCACAGCTCGCCAGCATGGCGCTCACGGCGGACGGTGCAAGCAGCACCTGCAAGTGGCTCTCCGCCGTGCGCCGATAACAGCCGTCGACCTCGCGGAAGGCGACGATATGGCGGCGGATGGCGCGCTCGACATCGTCGACGATGATCTCGCTCAGCACCGCCCAGTCGGCGCCGGTCTGCCAGCTCTGTTTCGGGAACGCCGGCGCGCTCGCATCTGTGATAACATCGAACACGAACAGGCCGTTGTCCGGCAGCGCCGCGTTGATGCGCGTGAACAGGCCACGCAGGCTGCGCGCATGACCCGCCGGCGCATCGCTGTAGCACAAGACCTCGCCAATCGCGGTGACGGCGACGCAAGCCGGCAGCGCGGCGGTAAACACCGAGCTTTCGACCAAGGTCGCATCGCTCAGCCGCGTGCGCGCCAGGCTCAAAAAGGCTGACGAGTGCTCGATGCCGTGCGCAGTGAAACCGGCCGAGCCCAGCTTGCCCAGCAACCGGCCGCCGGCGCAGCCGAGATCGACCACCGTGCCCGCCGTGACGCCATCGCGCTCAAGGAGGCCGCGAACATGGTCGGCGGCGGCCTCGGCGAGCTGACCGAAGCCGGCGTCATGGATGTAAGCCAGGTCATCCTGGTAGAGCGCGGTCATTGGCGCATTATGCGTCTAAAGAAAGACCTCGCCAATATCCGTCGAGCTTTCCTTGCCGATCTTGTCGAAATGATCCTGCAGGAATGTCTTGGCACGCTCCTGACCAATATCGAACAGATATTGCAGAAAACCGCGGTCAGCATTCAGTTTCGACGACACGCCGAGCTTTTGCATGACGTCTTCGGCGTGGATCATATGGATATTCAAACGTTTGTAACGACCACGGGGCAACTTGCCTTCGTCGATCAGCTTGGTGACGAAGGCGATGATACGCATTTCGCGCATCAGCGATGAATTAAAGCTGAGCGTGTTGACCCGATCGTAAATACCCTGGGCACTCTTGGGCAGTTCCGGCAAATTGATCGGATTGATCTGGATGATCAGAATGTCTTCTGTCTCGGTGCCATAAATCAGGGGATAAATGGGCGGATTGCCCATGTAGCCGCCATCCCAGTAATACTGACCATCGACTTCCACTGCCTGAAAAATGAACGGCAGGCAGGCCGAGGCGAGCACGGCCTCGACGCGCATTTCATGCGTCTTGAAGACCTTGATCTTGCCGGTGAGGACGTTGGTCGCGGCGAGAAACAGGTTGGTTGCCGTGCAGGTGCGCAACGCCTCGAAATCGACGACCTCGAGCAGCAGCTCTTTCAGCGGATTGAAGTTCAGCGGGTTGAGCTGATAGGGCGACAGCATGCGCGAGAGGTTGTCGAACGCGATCCAGCTTGGCGAGAAGTCCATGTTGCCCGGGCTGACCATGCGATCGAACCAGCTCGGCCGGAACGGGCTGGTCTTGGCCGAGGCCGCCGCCGTGCGCTCCCAGAACTCGGCCAGCTTGTCGCGGCCGCCCTGGTTGCCGTTCAGGTGAATGCCATAGGCCAGCACCGTGGCGTTCATGGCACCGGCGCTGGTACCGCAAATGCCCTCGACGGCGAGCCGGCCGTCCGCCAGCAGGGCATCGATCACGCCCCAGGTGAATGCTCCGTGCGAACCGCCGCCCTGCAAAGCCAGATCGATCTTGACCTGTGCCTTGGCCGGCTTGTCGGCATTGTGGCTGTGCTCGGCCTGGCTCATGGCCCAGGGCTCCTTGCGCTAGCGCTTTGGCGGGATGAGCGAAAGGCCCACGCGCCGTCGTGCCTTTGGATGACACGACGGCGCAAGGCGTTTCGTTCTTCTTACGTCTGTGGCGCGTGGTCCGCTTACTGCGCCGTCCAGCCGCCATCCATGGCGATCGCCTGACCGGTCAGGTTCACTGCCGAATCGGATGCCAGGAACACGGCGAGATCACCGAGCTGCTCGGGCGTGGTGAACTGCAGGCTCGGCTGCTTCTCACCGAGCAGTTCCTCTTCGGCCTGCTTGACCTCGATGCCCTCTTTCTCGGCGCGCGCCTCGATCTGCTGCTGCACCAGCGGGGTGAGCACCCAGCCCGGGCAGATCGAATTGGCGGTGATGCCGGTGGTGGCCGTCTCGAGGGCGACCACCTTGGTCATGCCCAAAATGGCGTGCTTGGCCGCGACATAGGCCGCCTTTTCCTTCGAAGCGACCAGGCCGTGGGTCGAGGCGATGTTGATGATGCGGCCGCTGTTGCGCGCGTACATCTGCGGCAGGACGCAGCGGATGCCGTAGAACACGCCGGACAGGTTGATGTTCAAGATCGCCTGCCACTTCTCGAGCGGGAACTCGTGGATCGGCGCGGTGAACTGGATGCCGGCATTGTTGACCAGGATGTCGACCTTGCCGAACAGCTCGGTGGTATAATTGACCAGCGCTTCGACGTCCTCGTACTTGCTGACGTCGGCGCCCTTGAAGCCGACCTTGACGCCATACTCGCTTTCCATCGAGCTGCGCAGGGCCTCGATCTCGTCGGCATCGCCAAAGCCGTTCAGCATGACATCGCAGCCATTGGCGGCGAAGCGCTTGGCAATGCCCTCACCAATGCCGCTCGTCGAGCCGGTAACAATCGCAGACTTACCCTTGAGCATGGTTTTCCCCCTCAATTGAACAGCCTCGGACAGGCAAGGCCCGGAGATACCGCGGCCGCGCGAAAACTGCGAGCTTGGAGGCCGCTTGGCAAGATTTGATGTTCAGCCGAGCGCGATGAGATCTTGGGCTGCGACAATGCCGGCAATCTGGCGCGCGCGCATCGGCCTCGCCTTGGAGGTCGGCACATAGCCCTGGCGCTTGGCCGCCTCGAACGCCGCCCGCGTCGTCAGCGCGCGCACGCGTTCGACCTTGGTGTGTTTTTCCAGCTTGGCCGCCGTGTTCACGGTGTCGCCGAGCACGGTGTATTCCAGCCGGTCGCCGAAGCCGGTTGCCCCGAACAGGACCTGGCCGACGGTGACGGCCACCCCGACGCGCACCGGCGGGCGCCCGGCGCGTTGCCGTACCAGCGACCAGGCATCGACGGCGTCGAGCACGTCATCCAGGGCGCGCAAAGCATCGGCGGCGTAAGCCGGGCTGTCCTGGGCGGCACCGAAGCTGGCGAGGATGCCATCACCCAGATACTTGTCGATATTGCCGCCGTGGCGGGCGATCACCGGCACGACCGTGGCCTGATAGTCGCTGAGCAGTTCGATGGTCGCGGCCGGATCGAGACCGGCACTCATCTGCGTGAATGCCCGCATATCGACGAACATCACCGCGGCTTCGCGCATGATGCCCTCACCGGCAGCAATGCTGTGATCGCTGCTGCGGATCTGCTCGGCGACGCTCGGATCGAAAAAGCGCGCGAGCTCGGCACTGGCGATACGTTCGCTGGCACTGATGACGAGCAGCTTGCGTGCGCGAATAATGGCGATCGCCAGGACGGAGGTGACGATCATCAAGGACAGGATCTTGTCGAGCTCGGCGCCGAGCAGGACCTTGTACGAGGTCATATACTCATCGTAGCGCTTGGTGATGTTGCACCCTTCCATATCATCTTTGAGCCGCGCGCAGTCCATTACCCAGACGACATGCTCTTTTGACGGAACAATATTGCCAGGCGTCCAGACCAGCGCATACAGCACCAGGACAAACCAGAAGACCGAGGCGGTCATGCCTGCCAGCAGGACATAGCGCGCTTCGAAGCGCAGGGCGCGCAAAGCGATCAGGATGAACGCGTACATCAAGGTCGGCGCCTTGATGTACATCGCCGGTGGCTCGCCGTATTGGAGGTGAAAGCTCCAGATGGTGATCATCAACAAGCCCATGTCGACCAGGACCGACACGGTGAGGATCGCCGGCGTCAGCGCGCGGCGATAGGCGAGCAGCAGCCGAAAGCCGGTAAACAGGCTGTAGAGCGCCAGCACCACCGGCACGGGCTCGAACGGCACCGTGCTCGGAAAGGCTTTGGGCGTCAGGTGATACAGAATCGCGAAGGTGATGATGGCGCAGACCTGCACCCAGCCGACCAGGATCTCGCTTTCCTCTTCCTGCGCCCGGATGGTGTGCAGCACGCGTTCTGGCACGGCGCGGGGTAAAGGCGGACCGAGCACGAGCTGGCTGACGTGCTGCCACCAGCGCTGCGTGCCGCCGCTCTCGGGCGCCAGGGTGTCCGTTGCGGGATGGCTCGCCATCCAAGCTCTCCTTGCCGGCCGTCGAACGCCGCGCCGATCACAATACGCACTGTACGCGCAACCGAGGCGAATCGATGCGCGCTCGTGCGATAAAGCCGTGTCACGTTTGCCTGATGCTGAGCACCTGGCGCGCTAGCTCACCAGCGCGACCAGCAGCGGTGCGACCAGGACGAAGACACATGCGCCGATCAGCCCGCCCAGAAAACCGAGCACGGCGCCGCGTGGCCAGGGCTGGATGCGCCAGGCACCGAGCAGGGCGCCGAGGCCGGTGGGCACCAGGATCAAGCCGGCCAGAGCCAGCCAGAGCTCAGCCGTCACGGCGTTGCCGCTCGTCGGTCAGCTCCGCTGCGTGCTGGCACAGGCGATGCACAAGGTGGCGCTGGGGTCCAATTCGAGACGTTTCCTGGCAATCCGCTCACCGCAGTTGAGGCATTCGCCATAGGTGCCTTCCGCGATCCGCTCGAGCGCATACTCGATGCGCTCGACCTCGTGGTGCCGGCGCTCCTCGGTGGCCTTGGCCATTTCTTGACCCTGCAGGGCATCGATGCGCGACAGGCGGCCGAACGAGGTCTGGTCGAGCTCGACCGTGGCGCGCGCATCGGCACTGGCATCGCTCAGATTGTGCAGTTCGTCCCGGCGGGCCAGGAGCAGGGCCTTGAAATGGTCGAGATCAAGCGCGGGGTCGGCCATGGTTCGTTACAATCCGTGAAACGGCGAGCTGACCTAATATTGTGACAGATCGGTGATCGAGGTCCACCGCCTTCGGCCCTGGCCTGACGCGTGCGGAGAACCCGGCCCGCACCGCTGCGGAACTTTTCGGGCTTGCAGCGTCGCGCGAAGCACGCCACCTCCCAGCAAACGACAGAGATCAGATGGGGTGCACGGCTGGCCCAGCGCGCCGGCACCCGGTTTCGACGGCAGCCAGACACGCGTGACCACCACCCCCCAGCAAGCGGCCGAGCAGCGCCGTACCTTCGCGATCATTTCGCACCCGGATGCGGGCAAGACGACGCTGACCGAAAAGCTGCTGCTGTTCGGCGGCGCCATTCATCTCGCCGGCGAGGTCAAGGCACGCGGCGAACGCCGGCGGGCACGCTCGGACTGGATGAAGATCGAGCAGCAGCGTGGCATCTCGGTCACCACCTCGGTGATGACCTTCGCGTACAACGGTCACACCTTCAACCTGCTCGACACCCCCGGCCACGAAGACTTCTCGGAAGACACCTATCGCACGCTGACCGCGGTGGATTCCGCAATCATGGTGCTCGACGCCGCCAAGGGCATCGAGAGCCAGACGCGCAAGCTGTTCGAGGTCTGCCGGCTGCGCGACATGCCGATCGCCACCTTCGTCAACAAGATGGACCGGGAAAGCCGCGATCCGCTCGAGGTCATGGACGAAGTCGCCGAAACCCTGGCGCTCGATGTCACGCCGATGACCTGGCCGATCGGCATGGGCCAAAACTTCCGCGGCGTCTACGATCTGCCCAGGCAGCGCGTGTTTTTGGTCAGCGACGCGGTCGACAGCGAGGCGGCGCGCAACGGCCACGCGCTCGACAGCGCCCGGGTCAAGGATGCCGTGCCGGCGGATCTACTCGCCAAGCTGGCCGAAGACATCGAGCTGATCGAAGGCGCCTGCCCGCCTTTCGACCTCGAAGCCTATCGCGACGGTACGCTGACCCCGATGTTCTTCGGCAGTGCGCTGCGCAATTTCGGCGTGCGCCACGTCCTGGACGGTCTCGGTACGCATGCCCCCTCGCCGCGGCCGCAGCCGGGCGAGCCACGCAGCGTCGAGCCGGGCGAGACCAAGGTCACCGGCTTCGTCTTCAAGGTGCAGGCGAACATGGACGCCAATCACCGCGACCGGGTGGCCTTCATGCGCATCTGTTCGGGCCGCTTCGAGCGCGGCATGCGCCTCAAACAGGTACGTACCGGCAAATCGATCGCGGTCTACAACCCGATCATGTTCTTTGCCCAGGACCGCGCGCTGGCCGAGGAAGCCTGGCCCGGCGATATTATTGGCGTGCCCAATCACGGTGCCTTGCGCGTCGGCGACACGCTCAGCGAAGGCGAGACCATCGCCTTTACCGGCATTCCCAATTTCGCCCCGGAGATCCTGCAGCGTGTGCGCCTGCGCGATCCCTTGCGCGCCAAGCATCTCAAGCGCGCGCTTGAAGATCTGGCCGAGGAAGGCGTCACCCAGGTGTTCCGGCCGATGATCGGTGCCGAGTGGATCGTCGGCGTGGTCGGTGCCCTGCAGCTCGATGTCCTGCTCAACCGGGTGCGCAGCGAGTACAGCGTCGATATCGCCTTCGAAGCGAGCCCTTATGTCACGGCACGCTGGTGCCATGCCGATGACGCCCGGACGCTCGAGAGTTTCGTCAATGAAAAGCGCAGCGTGCTCGGTGTCGATCGCGACGAGTCGCCGGTGTTCATGGCGCGCAACTGGTGGGACCTCGAGCGCACCCAGCAGGATTACCCGCAGATCCGCTTCAGTGCGACCAAGGAGCGGGCCTGAGCGCGTAAGCCTGTCAACTTGACCGCAGCGCGCTGTGCACGCTTAAAGAACGGGCATTTTGCCGATGGGCGAGCTGTCCTGACCTCGAACGTTGGAACGATGTGTGTGAACCCTATGCTGCGCGCCGCTCTTGTCAGCGCTGCCCTGACCGCCGCCCTGGGCCTGCCCGAGCGCGTGCAGGGCCAGGACGTGCCGGCCACGGCCGAGGCGCCGCACGAGCAGGACTGGCTGAGCCTGAGCGAACGCGGCCGTGCCTATCTGGCCGTCGGCGAGCTGGCAAGTGCCGAGAGCGAGCTGCGCGCCGCACTTGCCGTGAGCGAACAGTTCGCCGCCGACGATCCGCGCCGGGCCACCGCGCAACACAATCTGGGCCACGTGCTGTTTCTGCTCGATCGCTCGATCGAGGCCGAGGGCTACCTCCAGCAGGCGCTGAAATGGCGCCAGCGCCATCTGCCGGAGAACGCGCCGGCCACGGCAAGCGCGCTGAGCAGCCTTGGCGAGCTCTATCGCGCCCAAGGTCACCTGGACAAGGCGGTGCACCATCATCGCGAAGCGCTGCGGATCCGCGAGGCCGGCCTGCACGGCTATCATCCGGACGTCGCCGCCAGCCTTGCCGACCTGGCCGTCGTGCTTGGCGAGACCGGCCAACTCGAGCCCGCCTTTACCGCCATGGAGCGGGCGCTGGCCGTACGCCGCACGATCTATCCCGACGGCCATGCCCTGATCGGCGAGACCTTGGCCGAGCTGGCCGGGCTGCAGTTCGCTGCCGGGCGCATCGACCAGGCGGCCGGCACTTTTGACGAGGCGTTGACCATGCTCGAGCCCGCGCTCGGGTCGGTTCATGTCGATCTGCTGCCGGTGCTGAACGGCAAGGCCGAGATCCACCATGCCCGCGGCGAACTGGGGCAAGCGACCGATCTGCAGCGCCGTGCTTACGAGATCTGCCGCGAAATGCGCGGTGATCGCCATCCGGACACCGCGCGCGCGGCGCACAAGCTGGCGGACCTGCTGCTGGCGCAAGAAGCCTACGACGAGGCCGAGCCCTTGTACCGCCAGACCCTGGCCGCTGGCGATGCGCTGCTCGGGTCGGATCATCCGGAAATGGTCATGGTGCGCACCGAGCTGGCGCGTCTCTACCGCCAGACCGGCCGCGCCGAAGACGCCCTGCCCTTGCTGCAGGCAGCACTCCAGGCGCAGCAGGCGGCGTTCGGTGCCAACAACCCGGGCACGGTGCTGGTCTTGAACCAGCTCGCCTTGGCGCAGCTTGCGGCCGGTGACATCGACGCGGCGCAGGCTTCCGTTGAGCAGGCCCTGCAGGTCACCCAGGTGCGCCAGACCGGCGATCACCGCGACATGCTGCCCAGCCTGGACATCTATGCCCAGGTGCTCGAGGCCCGCGGTGCCCAGGATGCCCATGCCGCCACGCTAGAGCGCATCGAGGCGCTCCGGTCGGCCTTGTAATGCGCGCCGTCGCCCTAGCCCTGCTGATCGGTGCGGCGCTCAGCGCGTGCGCCGACCTGCCCCGTGAAGCGGCCAGCGCGCGCGATGCGCGCACGATCATCGACAGCGCGGTCACGGCCAGCTGCCCCGGCCTCGAGGTCAACCGCCAACGGCTGATGCGTGAACTCGGCTTCGTGCGCACGCTCGGCGATCCGGTGACGGTGTCCGACGGCAGCCGTACGCGCACCGAGCGACGCTATCGCCTGGAGGGCGGCGACGAGCTGGCGATCCGCCACACCAGCCTGGACGAGCGCCTGCAGCGCATCGATCTGGAAGTCTGGCGTCAGGTCGACGGTGCTCTGCGCGCGGAAACCCTTGCCATCGCGCTGCCCGATTGCACCATCGCACAAGGCCGGCGGCTGGCTTATGACGACAGCGGTGTCGCCAGCCATCTGGCCATGCTGGACAACGATCTGCGCACGGTCGGCACGCCGCAGGAACTCAACCCGCCCGTGCCCCATGCCGAACCGGCGCGCGGTGTCCGCGTGGCGCTGGTCGATTCCGGCGTGAACTATCATCTCGCCTTCCTGCGCACGGCGCTGGCGCGCGGGCCGGATGGCTCGATCCTGGGTTATGACTTCTGGGACGGCGACCACCGGCCGTTCGATCTGGACAATGCCCGCTCGCCGTTCTTTCCGGAACGCCACGGCACGAGCATGGCCAGCGTCATCCTCGCCGAAGCGCCATCGATCGCGCTGGTGCCTTACCGGTATCCACGTCCGGCGCTCGAGCGCATGAGCGAGGTCGTCCATCTAGCCCAGGTCGCCGGCGTGTACATCGTGGCACTGGCGCTCGGCGGAGACGATCCGGCGCCCTGGCAGGCCTTCTACGAGGCGGCGCAGGAACGCCCCGACATGCTGTTCATCGTCTCGGCCGGCAACCAGGGCCGCAACATCGACCGTCAGCCGGTCTGGCCGGCGCGCTTCGAGCTGGACAACATGCTGGTGGTCACCGCCAGCGATGCCCGCGGGCGTCTGGCGCGCGCCGCCAACTGGGGGCCGGAGACGGTGGATCTGATGATCCCGGCGGAAAACCGCCCGGTGGTCGATCACACCGGCCAGCTGGGCAGCGCATCGGGCAGTAGTGTCGCCGTCGCGCGTACGGTTGCCGCTGCCGCCCGTCTCGCCCAAGCTCACCCGTCCTGGCGGGCACCGGAACTGAAACGCGCCCTGATCCGCAGCGCGCGCAAGCCGACATCGGCCAACCGGCCCCTGGTCCGCCATGGCTGGATCGAGGAGCCGGCGCAGATCGGCCCGGCGGCGCCAGCCAGCCCGGTCCTGCTCGGCTCATGAGCGATCGGACGTCGTCGGGCCTGACACAAGCGATCTATGGATTGGTGGTGTTCGTCTCCGCCGGCTGTGCGCTGGTTCTGGAGATCGTCGCCGGTCGGCTGCTCGCGCCGTATGTCGGCATGTCGCTGTATAGCTGGACGGCGATCATCGCGGTCGTGCTCGCCGGTCTGTCGGCTGGCCACTGGATCGGCGGACGGCTGGCGGACTCCGATGCTTCAGCCCAGACTGGCGCTGTGCGCACCGGCTACGCGCTGCTCGCTGCCGCGGTGGCGTCGCTCGCCGTCCTCGTGCTCTTGCGCATGCTGGCCGGGCCATTGCTCGACGGCGGGCTGGGCGCGCTTGGCGGCATCATCGCGCTGACATCGGCGCTGTTCTTCCTGCCCTCGCTGTTTGCCGGCATCGTCTCGCCTCTGGTGACCAAGCTCGCCATCGACGCCGAACCCTTGCGCACCGGTGCCATCCTCGGGCGCATGTTCGCGCTGGGTGCCCTGGGCAGCATCGTCGGCACGCTTCTGGCGGGTTACGTCCTGATTTCCTGGATCGGCTCGAACGGCGCGGTGCTGAGCGTCGCCGCCGTGTATACCGGGCTGGGCCTGCTCATGCTGCGCACGCGCAAGGTGCAGGCCGGCGTCGCGCTCGGTCTCATCCTCGTGGCGCTCGCACCGCTCGCCGCGCTCGGCACAAGACTGAACGCGTTCGCCAGCCCGTGTGCCGTCGAAAGCGACTATTACTGCCTGCGCGTGGTCGACTTTTCGCCCCAAAGCGGCCGGCCGAGCGCGGTGCTCGTGCTCGATCATCTGGGCCACGGCATCAATGATCGTGATGAGCCGCGTCTGCTCTACAGCCCGTATCTGCAACTCACGGACATGCTCGTCGGCGAGCGTTTCGGCCGCGATGCCCTCGAGGCGTTCTACATCGGTGGCGGCGCTTATACCCTGCCGCGCGCCTGGCAGGCCGGCAACCGCGACAACCGCCAGCTCGTCGCCGAGATCGATCCGGCGGTCACAGCGCTCGCCAGGGAACGTCTCTGGTTCACACCGGATGACGGCATCGAGGTCGTGCACAAGGATGCCCGCGTTGCCATGCGCGCGCTGCCGGCCGAACCGCGCTTTCACGTCATTTTCGGCGACGCCTTTCATGACATCACCGTGCCGGCGCATCTGGTCACGCGCGAATTTCATCAGGAGATCAGCAAACGCCTGCGCCAGGACGGTTTCTATTTTGTCAATGTCATCGAATCCCGTGACGACCCGCAATTCCTCCTGGCCTTGCTGAACACGCTGTCACGCGATTTTGCACATGCCGAGGCCTGGCTCGATACCCGCGAGCGCGGCGCGCGCGTGACCTACTTGGTCGTCGCCAGCCAGACGCCGCTGCAGCGCACCTCGATCCAGGCCGGCGGCATGAGTGGCGCCTTCGTGCGCGCCTATACGGCCGGCGACGTCGAGGTGCAGAACGCCCTGGTCTTGAGCGACGATTTCGCGCCGGTCGACCGCCTGATGGCGCACATTCTGCTCCGCCCGAAACTCAACGAGCGTTAACCGAACTCGGCATCGCTGACATCCATGAGCGGCTCGGCACCGGCCATGATCTGGGCGAACAGGGCGCTGCTTTCCGGCAGGATCCTGGCCATGAAGAAACGCGCCGTCTTGATCTTGCCGCTGTAGAAATCGGCTTCACCGGCACCGCCATTGGCGAGCCTGGCCCGGCTGACCTCGACCATGCGGCACCACATCCAGGCCAAGGCGACCAGAGCGAACAGGCGCAGATAGTCGCTCGACGCCGCACCGGCCTCGTCCGGGTCGCCCAGGCCGCGCTGGGCGATGACCATGGTCGCCTGCTGCAAGCGACCGAACGCCTTGGCCAGCGGCACGACGAAAGGCTGCACGTCGGCATTTTCCTTGTTCGCCTCGATATACTGCGCCACCGGGTGGAAAAAGCTGCGCAGCAGCCGGCCATAGTTCTGCGGCAGCTTGCGGCCGACCAGGTCGAGCGCCTGGATGCCATTGGCGCCCTCATACAGCATGGCGATGCGGGCATCGCGCACAAGTTGCTCCATGCCCCATTCGCGGATATAGCCATGCCCGCCCATGACCTGGACGCCGAGCGAACTGACCGCAAAGCCCTGATCGGTGAAATAGGCCTTCAAGATCGGCGTCATCAGCGCCACCAGATCGTCGGCCTGCTGACGCACAGACGGATCGGGATGCTTTTCTGAGACATCCAGCGCCATGCCGACCCAATAGGCGAGCGCGCGCGCGCCCTCGTTGCTGGCCTTCATGGTGAGCAGCATGCGGCGGACATCCGGGTGCACCAGGATGCTGTCGGCCGGCTTGTCCGGCTGGGCAGGACCGCTCAGCGCCCGCCCCTGCAAGCGATCGCGGGCGTAAGCCAGGGCCGATTGATAGGCGGTTTCGGCCAGACCAAGGCCCTGGATGGCGACCTCGAGCCGGGCATCGTTCATCATGGTGAACATGGCGCGCAGGCCCTTGTGCGGCTGGCCGATCAGCCAGCCCTGCGCGTCATCAAAGTTCATGACGCAGGTCGACGACGCCTTGATGCCCATCTTGTGCTCGATCCCGGCGCAAGTGACGCCATTGCGCGCGCCGACGCCGCCATCATCGGCTGGCAGGAATTTCGGCACGACGAACAGCGAGATGCCCTTCACGCCTTCGGGCGCATCCGGCAGCTTGGCCAGCATCAGATGCACGATGTTGTCGCCGAGATCGTGCTCGCCGGCCGAAATGAAGATCTTTGTGCCGGTCAGGCGATAGCTGCCGTCATCCTCGGGCACGGCTTTGGTGCGGATCAGGCCCAGATCGGTGCCACATTGCGGCTCGGTCAAACACATGGTGCCCGACCAGCTGCCATCGACCAGCTTGGGCAGATAGCGTTCCTTGATCCAGTCCGCCGCGTGCTTGTGCAGGGCGTTGTAGGCGCCGCCGGACAGGCCGGGGTAGATGCCGAAGCTGAGATTGGCCGAGCAGATCATCTCATCGATGACGAATTTCAGCGTCTTGGGCAGGCCCTGGCCGCCATAGGCCGGATCGGCCGAAAGCCCGGTCCAGCCGCCTTCGATGAAGGTGTCGTAGGCTTCCTTGAACCCTGTCGGCGTGCGCACGACGCCGTTCTCGTAAAGACAGCCCTCCTCGTCGCCACTGCGATTGAGCGGGAACAGGATATCGGCGGCGAGCTTGCCGCCTTCCTCCATGACCGCATCAACAATGTCGCTGGTGGCCTCCTGATAGCCGGGCAGCTCGGCCAGTCTGTCGCTCTCAAGCAACTCGTGGAGCACGAAACGCATGTCGCGCAACGGGGCGGTGTAGGTGGTCATGTCAGCTCCTCACAAGCGCTCAGTTGCGCAAGGGCTTGCCGGTCTCGAGCATGTGCTCGACGCGGGCCAGCGTGCCGGGCGTCTTGATCAGGCGCATGAACGCCGCGCGCTCGAGCGCAAGCAGATCGGCCTCGGCGACGCTGTCGGTGAGGTCGGTGTCACCGCCAGCCAGCACACCAGCAAGCTCTCGCGCGACGACGCCGTCATGGCTCGTGGCCTTGCCGGCCAGCTCCAGATTGCGCAGCGCCAGCTCGAGCGCCAGCCTGGCGGTTTCGCCCGGCAGGCGGATCGTCTCGATCGGCTTGGGCGGCTGATAGCCATCGACCAGGCTGAGCGCTTTGGCCTTGGCATCGAACAACAGCCGGTCGCGGTTCATGGTGATGCCGTCTTCGGCGCGCAGCAGCTTCAGCGCCTTGGCTTCGAAGGCGGATTTCGCGACCTTGGCCATGCCGATGGTCTCGAAGGTCTGCGAGATCGCCGGCATCGGTCCGCCCGGACGTCGCTTTTCCGACAACCAGCGGGTCAGCAGCTCGGTCGTACCGGTCCAGGCCGGAATCACGCCGACCCCGGCTTCGACCAGTCCCAGATAGCTCTCGGCATGGGCCTGCACGGCATCGGCATTGAGACAAATCTCGCAGCCGCCGCCCAACGCCATGCCCGATGGCGCCGCGACCACCGGAAACGGTGCATACTTCAGCGCGCGATAGGCCTTCTGCCCTTGTTCGACAAGGTTTTCGATAACATCGAACGCGGCGACATTGGCGGCGAACAGGGCCAGACCGAGATTGGCGCCGACCGAGAAATGGCTGCCCTCATTGTAGATCACCAGGGCCCGGTAGCCGTCCTGGACGATGTCGACAGCCTGTTCGACAAGGCGCAGGACATCCTGATCGATGCTGTTGCTCTTGCCGGTGAACTCGAGACAGACAACGCCGTCGCCAATGTCCCATAGCGCGGCAGAGCCATTCTTTTTCAATGGCTTAGTGCAGTTCTTGAGATCAGCCAGCAAGAGCACGCCGGCTGGCCGCGTGATGTCGCGGTAAGAGCCTTCCGGGGTCAGGACCTGCCGGCGGCCGTCGCAAAGCCGATAGAAGCCCTGCGCTTCGGCTTGCGCGAGCAAGGGCGGCACCGGCTGACCGGCGGTTTCGAGCACCTTCGTCAAGGCGACAACGCCGATCTTGTCGATCAGTTCGAACGGCCCGTGCTTCCAGTTGTAGCCAAGGCGCATGGCGCTATCGACGGCTTCGATGTCGTCGCTGATCTCGGGCACCAGCGAGGCAGCATAAGCCAGCGTCGCGCCCATGACCTTGCGGGCATAGACGGCGGCACGGTGATCGCTGTCCAGCAAGGCCGCCGGCCCCTGACTGGCTGCCGCCTTGAGGACATCGAGCTCGGGCGTCACCGCCGGGCGATACGCACCGGTGGCCAGATCGATGGCTTCCTTGGTCTTGCCGCCGCCTTCGCGGTTCAAACGATAGAAACCGCCCTTGCCCTTGCGGCCGGTATAGCCGGCCTCGATCATGGCGCGCAGGCGCGGCTGGTCGCGATAGATCGCCTGGAACGGGTCGCGATCATCCAGGGCATCATGCAGCGAGCGCGCGACATACGGCTGAAGATCCTGGCCGACCAGATCGGCCAGGCCGAACATGCCAGTCTTGGGGATGCCGAACGGCCGGCCGATGACGGCATCGGCCTCCTCGATCGGCAGTTCCATGGCGACGGCTTCGTTGAAGGCCATCTGCATCCAGAAAATGCCGATGCGGTTGGCGATGAAGCCGGGCGTGTCCTTGCACTGCACCACGGTCTTGCCAAGGCGATGATCGGCAAAGCTACGCACCGCGTTGAGCGCGTCGTCGCGGGTCGACGGTCCGGCGACGACCTCGAGCAGGCGCATGTAGCGCGGCGGGTTGAAGAAATGGCTGATCAGGAAATCGCGCTGCCAGGCCGTGCTCTGGCCGTCGATCAGCCGGGCCAGGGACAGGGTCGAGGTGTTCGAGCTGACGATCGAGCCAGCTCGGCGCACGCCATCGATTCTGGCATACAGCGCCCGCTTGACATCGAGCCGCTCGACGACCGCTTCGATGATCCAGTCGCACGCCGCCAGCTCATCGAGATCGTCCTCGAGATTGCCGAGGCGCACCCGCTTCATGGCACTCTTGTCCATGAACGGCGCCGGATCGGCCTTGGCCATGCGCGCCATGGCCTCTTCCGCCAGCGTGTTCCGGCTGGTTGCGCCCTCGGGCACGATGTCGAGCAGCAGCACCTCGGTGCCGCCATTGGCGATCTGGGCGGCAATTGCGCTGCCCATCACGCCGGCGCCGATGACGGCGACGCGCTCAATGCTCATCACGCCGCCTCCAGCACCGTGGCGATGCCCTGGCCGCCGGCGATACACATGGTCGACAGGGCATAGCGGCCGCCCTCGCGCTGCAGCAGGGACGCGGCCTTGCCGGTGATGCGCGCGCCACTGGCCCCAAGCGGGTGGCCCAAAGCGATGGCGCCGCCGTCCAGATTGGTCTTGGCCGGATCGAGATCGAGATCGCGCATGGTTGCGAGCGCCTGGGCGGCAAAGGCCTCGTTCAGCTCGATGACGTCGAGATCATCGACGCCGATGCCGGCGCGTTGCAGCACCTTGCGCGTGGCACCGACCGGCCCGATGCCCATGATTTCGGACGGGCAACCGGACACGGCGGTGGCAAGCACCCGTGCGAGCGGCGTCAGGCCGTGCTCTCTGGCGAAGGCCTCGGTGCAGACCAGCGTCGCCGCGGCACCGTCGGTGAGCGGGCTGGAGGTGCCGGCGGTGACGCTGCCGTCTTCGATGAAGGCCGGTTTCAGCCCGGCGAGGCCGTCCAGCGTGGTGTCCGCGCGGATCGTGCCGTCGCTGTCGACCGTGCTGCCGTCTTTCAGGGTGATCGGCACGATCTCATCGGCAAACCGGCCCGCCGCCGCCGCCCGGGCGGCCTTTTGCTGGCTTTCGAAGCCGAACCGGTCCTGGTCCTCGCGCGTGACCTGGTATTTGCGTGCGACATTCTCGGCGGTTTCGCCCATGGCCATGTAGGCTTGCGGGTATTCGGCCATGAGGACCGGGCTCGGCATCGGGTTGAAGCCGGTCATCGGCACGCGCGTCATGCTTTCGATGCCGGCGCACACGAAAGCCTCACCGCTGCCGAGCTGGATGGCGCCGGCGGCCATGGGGATCGCCTGCATCGACGAGCCGCAGAAGCGGTTGACCGTCACGCCGCCGACGTTCTCGGGCAGGCCGGCGAGAAAGACGGCCATGCGCGCGATGTTCAAGCCCTGTTCGCCTTCGGGAAAGGCGGTGCCGACGATGACGTCCTCGATCGCCTCGCCCGGCACGCCGGTGCGCGCGACCAGGCCCTTGAGCACCTCGGCAAGCAGGTCGTCAGGCCGAACCTTGGCCAGCGCACCTTTGTGGGCGACGTGAAACGGGGAGCGGGCATAGCCGGCAATGACGACCGGGGTCATGATCGATCTCCTCGGCATGGCAAGCAGTGACGCGCAAGCTTGCGCTGTTTAGCTGGCTGCGGCGGTGACGCCGAGCGTGCGCAGACGCTCTTTCGCCAGCCGTTCGATCTCGTCGAGTTCACTGAGCGTCTGCTCGATGTCCTGACGCTGGCGCTTCAGGTCCAGGCGGCGCTGGCCGCATTTGGCAATCAGCGTCTTGAGCTGGCTCTGCTGCTCGTCGCCGAGCGCATACAGATCGAGCCATTCGCGGATCTCGCTGAGCGAAAAGCCCAGGCGCTTGCCGCGCAGCACGAGCATCAAACGCGCCCGATCGCGGTGGCTGTAGACGCGCATCGTGCCGATCCGGCGCGGCGCGATCAGACCGTGATCCTCGTAAAAGCGGATGGCGCGCGCGGTGATGCCGAATTCCTCGGCCAGTTCGCTGATGGTGTATTCGCGCGTAGGCTCGCTCTGGCTCAACGCGCGTTCGAGGATCTGCATCATGCGGGCGCTCCCATTTCGGCCGCCGCCTGCTGCTGTTGCTGCTGTTCGGCGACCAGTTCTTTTTTCATGATTTTGCCCACGGCCGACTTCGGCAGCGCCTCGCGCCAGGCGATTTCCTTGGGCATTTCGATGGGCGAGATGCGCTCGCTCAAAAAGCGGCGCAAGCTGGCCTCGTCCAGGGCCTCGCCGTCCTTGACGACGATAAACGCCTTGACCGTCTGGCCGCGATACGCGTCGTCGACACCGATCACCGCCGCCTCGGCCACGGCCGGGTGGGCGTAGATGGCTTCCTCGATGACGCGCGGATAGATGTTATAGCCGCCGGCGAGGATGACCTCTTTCAGCCGGTCGACCAGGAAGGTGTAGCCGTCCTCGTCCTGATAGCCGACATCGCCGGTGTGGAACCGGCCGCCGCGTAACGCCCGCGCGGTTGCCTCGGGATGCTGCCAGTAGCCGGCCATGACCTGCGGCCCGGTGATGCAGATTTCGCCCTTCTCGCCCGGCGACAGGACGCTTTCGCCGTCATCGAGCGAAACGATCTCGATGCGCGTGCGCGGCAAAGGCAGGCCGATCGAGCCCGGCTTGTTGACGCCGGACAGCGGGTTGCAGCTCGCCACCGGTGCGGTCTCGCTCAAGCCGTAGCCCTCGACGACGGTGCAGCCGGTGGTCGCCTCGAAGCTCTGCTTGACCTCGACCGGCAAGGGCGCACCGCCGGAAATGCAGGCCTTCAGCGAGGTCAGATCGTATTTGCCGAGCTGCGGGCAGCGATTGATGGCGTTGAAGATCGTCGGCACCGCCGGGAACAGCGTCGGCTTTTTGCGGTGGATCGTGCTGAGCAGCTGCTTCAGCTCGAAGCGCGGCAGCATGACGATTTCGGCACCGGCGCGAATGCTGAAATTCATCGCCGTGGTCATGCCGAAGACATGGAAAAACGGCAGCACGGCCAGCATGCGCTCTTGGCCGAGCACGGTTTCCGGGAACCAGCCGAGCACCTGCTGCGTGTTCGCCGCCAGATTACGGTGGGTCAGGATGGCGCCCTTGGGTACGCCGGTGGTGCCGCCGGTGTACTGCAAAACGGCGATATCTCGGCCCGGGTCGAGCTCGGCGCGCTCGAACACGCCGTCATTGTGGACCAGGGTGTCGTAGGCGATGTGCGTGTCGTCGGTATCGAATGCGGCGATCTCGCTTTTCTTCAGCCACGGGAACAGGAGGTTCTTCGGGAACGCCAGGCTCGAGGCCATGCGGCAGACGACGACTCGCTCCAGGCTGGTGGTCTCGAGGGCACGCGCCACTTTCGGATAGAGCGCGTTCAGATCGAGGGTGACCATGATCGACGTGCGACTGTCCTCGATCTGATGCTCGAGCTCGGCCTGCGCATAGAGCGGGTTGTAATTGACCACCGTGCCGCCGGCCTTGAGCACGGCGTAATAGGCGACCACGAAATACGGGCAGTTCGGCAGGAACAGGCCGACATGCACGCCTTGCTGCACGCCAAGCGCGCGAAAGCCCTTGGCGGCGTGGTTCACGGCCGCGCCGAGCTCGGCATAGGTGAAGGTGCGATCGAGAAAATCGAGCGCCGGCCGGTCCGGATAGGCAGCTACCGCGCGATCGAACAGCTGGACCATCGAAAGATCGGCCAGCGCCATCGCCCAGTTGACATCTGCCGGGTAGATCGGGCCGCCGTGATAGGCGTCCACCGGCGACGCTTCGTCCAACAAGCTGGGTCTGCTCGCGGCAAACATTGCGCTTTGTCTCCCTGAACCGCCTTGAGCCTCTGGGACTAAGGTCGATAAACGCATGATGGAAGCGCCTGCCGTTTACGTCAAGGTAAAGCAGCAGCGATCACGAAAATGCGTAAATCAGGGCGCACAAATCTTGGCCGAACGTCGGCTCGACAGATTTCCCGTTTTGGTGCGATCTTTTTGCCACATCCCGTACCAGCTTGGCAGTATTAGATGAACAGCCGAACATAACTTCATGAAAACGGTGGACATTTGCCTGTTTTCGAAGATCATGTGCCGGGGCCTTGCATCAATCACTGGTGTAGGGGAGGACGATCTGGATCAGACGCCGATGTTCACGCGCTATCGACTACCGCTGGTTCGCACCCTGGCCGCCCTGGGTGCGGTCGTCGTGATCAGCGCGTCACACCAGGGCCGCGCCGATGAGGACACCACGCAAAGCCTCAGCGACGCGCTGAACGATCCCAACCCGGTCACGCGCGCCTGGGCCATCGGTCAGCTCGGCAAGGAATTCGACGCCTC
>JBHJHH010000011.1:0-72507 GCA_050331015.1 Geminicoccaceae bacterium | reverse complement strand
CTGAGGCTCTGCCGAATTTCGCCCGCGTCGATGTCGAAGGCAAGCCGTCGACGGTTTCCGACTTCACCGTGCCAACCGATGGGCTCGAATCGCCGTGGGGCATGGCGCAGTACAATTTCGTCTACGACAGTGAGCGGGTGCCGGAGCCGCCGCGCTCGATGGCGGGGTTGCTGGCGTGGATCGAAGCCCATCCCGGCCGCTTCACCTATCCCGCCCCCCCGGATCACATCGGTTCGACCTTCCTCAAGCACGTCCTGATCGAGAGCCTTGACGATCCGGCCGTGCTGCAGCAGCCCGCCACCGACGAGACCTTCGCCAAGCTGACCGAGGCGATGTGGCCGATGCTCGAAGCCGTGCAGCCGGCCTTGTGGCGCAGCGGGCAGGCCTACCCGGCGTCCGGCCCGGCCATGCACCAGCTTCTGGCCGATGGCGAGATCGACGTTTCCATGGCGTTCAACCCGGTCGAGGCCTCGCGCGCGATCGCCGATGGCATCCTGCCGGACACGGTGCGCACGTTCATTCTCGAAGACGGCACGATCGCCAACAGCCACTTCGTCGCCATTCCCTACAACGCGGCGCACAAGGCCGGCGCATTGGTCGTGGCCAACTATCTGCTCTCGCCCGAAGCCCAGGCGGAAAAGCTCAAGCCCGAGGTCTGGGGCGACGGGACGGTGCTCGATCTGCGAGCGCTCAGCGCCGAGCAGCGCGCTCTCTTCGAGGCCATTCCGCGCGGCATTGCCACGCTGCCGCCCGAAGCGCTCGAGCCGCGCCTGCTCGAGCCGCATCCGAGCTGGATGACGCGTATCGAAGAGGTCTGGCAGGAGCGTTTCGCCGGCTGAAACCGGCCGGCCTGACGGCTGCCGTGTTGTTATGTTCGTCTGTCTCCTGCGCACAGCACCCTGGATCACCCTGGCCTTGTTCATCGGGCCGATCCTGGCCGGCCTGGCCGGCACGCTGCTGCCGGCGTTCGGTTTTCTGCCAGCGCTCGGCGGCGATCGGTTCAGCCTGCAGCCCTGGCAGGACCTGCTCGCCGCCCCGGGCCTGCGCGCGGCCAGCCTGACGGCGCTGTTTTCCGGCCTGACGGCTGCCTTGTGCGCCTTTTTGCTGGCGAGTTTCTGTCTGGCCCTGGCGAGCGCGCGGCCGCGTCTGGGCTGGCTACGCCGCCTGCAAAGCCCGCTTTTGGCCGTGCCGCATCTGGCGCTTGCCATCGGCCTGGCGTTCATCCTGGCGCCATCGGGCTGGCTGGCGCGCATGCTGTCACCCTGGCTGACCGGCTGGCAGCGGCCGCCCGACCTGCTCACCGTGCAGGATCCGCTGGCCCTGGCGCTGACGCTCGGCCTAGTCCTCAAGGAAACGCCGTTTCTGCTGTTGATGATGTACGCCGTGGCGCGCCAGCTCGGGCTGGATCGCCAGGTGCGCGCCGCGCGGCTGATGGGCTATGGCCCGGTCACGGCCTGGCTGAAAGTGGCCTGGCCGCAGATCTACGCCCAGGTGCGCCTGCCGCTGTTCGCCGTGATCGCCTATGGCGTGAGCAATGTCGACATGGCCATCCCGCTCGAGCCGAGCGCACCGCCGACCCTAAGCGTGCTGCTCTGGCGCTGGTTCACCGATCCGGACCTGGCCTTCCGCTTCCAGGCCGCCGCCGGCGCGATGCTGCAAGCACTGCTGGTGGTCATCGCCATCGCGCACTGGTGGCTGGGCGAACGCCTGCTGGCGCGGCTGGCGCGATCGTGGCTGAGCGCCGGCGACCGTCGGCGCTTCGATGGCATCAGCGCCGCGTTCGCACTGGCGCTCGTGCTCGCCGGCGTGGTGCTGAGCTGGCTGGCGCTCGGCTCACTGGCCGTGTGGGCCGGCGCCGGTCCCTGGCGTTTTCCCGCCGCGCTGCCACAGAGTTGGTCGATCAGCCAGGCCCTGGCGCAGGACGGCGATATCGGACCGGCACTTTGGACCAGTCTCGGCATTGGCCTGGCCAGCACCGCGCTGTGCCTTGGCTTGTGCGTGCTCTGCCTCGAGAATGAGGCGCAACGCGGCAAGCGTGCGGGGGGCGGCAGCCTGCTCATCTTGTACATTCCACTGCTCGTGCCCCAGATCGCCTTTCTGTTCGGCCTGCAGGTCGCCTTCGGTGCGCTCGGCATCGCCGGCACAGCTCTGGCCGTGATCATTGCCCATTGCGTGTTTGTCGTGCCCTATGTTTTCCTGGCCCTGAGCGAGCCTTATCGCCGGCTGGATCCCCGCTATGCCCAGCTCGCCGCGACGCTGGCCAAATCGCCGCTGCGCGTGTTCGCGCAGATCAAACTGCCCATCCTGCTGCGTCCGATCCTGATCGCCGCGGCGCTCGGCTTCTCCGTCAGCATGGCGCAGTACCTGGCGACGCTGTTCGCCGGCGCTGGCCGGATCGAGACCCTGACCACCGAGGCCCTGACGCTCATGGCCGGCGGCAACCGGCGGCTGGTGAGCACGCTGGCGTTCGTTCTGGCGATCCTGCCCTTCATCGGCTTCAGCGTGGCGCGCCTGATCCCGGCCTGGCGCTTTCGCAACCGCCGCGACCTGGCAGCCGTCACGAGCGGACAGGGGGCGGCATGAGCCGGGGCCTCGCCTTGCAGGACGTGCGCATCCGTGACGAGGCCGGTCGGGCGCTGTTCGCACCGCTCAGCCTGGACATCGCGCCGGGCGAGGTGGTCACCGTGATGGGCCCGAGCGGCATCGGCAAATCCAGCCTGCTCAATGCCGTTGCCGGCCTGTTGCCGCCCGGCTGGCGCTACGACGGCACGATCCGGCTCAACGGCGTCGATCTGCGCACCCTGAGCCCGGAAAAGCGCCGCATCGGCCTGTTGTTTCAAGACGCGCTGCTGTTTCCGCATATGAGCGTCGGCGAAAACCTGGCCTTCGCCCTGCCGGCCGCACAGCGCGGGCGGCGCGCACGGCGTGGCCGGGTCGCCGAGGCGTTGGCCGTGGCCGAACTGGCGGGTTACGAAAACCGTGATCCGGCGACGCTCTCCGGCGGCCAGAAAGCCCGCGTCGCGCTGATGCGCACGCTGCTGGCTGAACCGGCGGCGCTGTTGCTCGATGAGCCGTTCAGCAAGCTCGATCCGGACTTGCGCGCCCAGACCAGGCACTTCGTCTTCGCGCACGCGCGCTCGAGCGACGTGCCGTGCCTGCTGGTCACGCATGACCCGGCCGATGCCGACGCCGCCGGTGGCGTGTGCGTGACATTGCAGGCGGGAACGCCCGCGGTGTCATGATATTGTCGCCCAAAGAGCACATCTGTTCTCCCAAGGCGAAACGTGAACGAGAGCTGTACGTGGTTGCGGCTTGCGGGCGCGACGCTGGCGCGTTGTAGTAGCACTAAGGAAAATCCCGTTAACTAAGGATTTACCGCTGGCGTGTGACCTATGACACGGCATACGCCCGAGAGTACGGTTATTGTGCATCGGGAGCGCATGCGGGCAGGCAATCGGGTAACAGCCTGTGTTGTTCATGTATCACTCCTGATTAGATCGGCGTTCGCACCGGCACAAAGCTCGCCTTGCAATGTTACATAGCTTGTTCGGCTCAGACGGTAGCTTGGTTACGGAACGATGAAATTTGTGCACAAGCGTCGGGACGATTGGCTGTCGACAAATGTCGTCGTCGGCCTGACCCGTCTGGCCGACATCATCGTCATCGTGACCACGGGCTTTCTGGCCTACTATACCCGCTTCGATCATCTCGACGCTGAGCCGATCATCATCGTCAGCCATCTGTTTGCCGGCCTGCTCGCGGCGCATGTCTTCCAGCTCATGGATCTCTACAAGTTCCGCGAGCTGATCAACCTGTTCACCCAGACCCGTTCACTGGTGATCGCCTGGAGCCTGGTCATGCTCGGCCTGGTCGGGCTCGGCTTCGTCGGCAAGATCACCTTCGAGCTGTCGCGCTTGTGGATGGGCTTGTGGTTCGTCTACGGCTTTCTCGGCCTGTTCTCCGTGCGCCTGGTAGTCAAGCTGCTTATCCGCCACTGGCAGCGCCAGGGCCGGCTGACGCGCAACCTGGTCGTGGTCGGCGCCGGCGAACACGGCCAGCGCCTGGTCGCGCATATGAACCGGGTCGGCGATCACAGCGGCACCCGCCTGATCGGGCTGTTCGATGATCGCAAGAGCCGCGTGCCAAGCTATGTCGAAGGCTATCCGGTGCTCGGCACGCTCGACGATCTACTGAAATTCGCCCGCAACCACCCGATCGATCAGGTGGTCATCGCGCTGCCCTGGGATGCCGAATCGCGGCTGCTCGCCTGGATCAAGAAGCTGCGGTCGCTGCCGGTCGATGTCCGCCTGTGCCCCGACATGATCGGCTTTCATCTGCCGCAGCGCTCGATCAGCCATGTCTCCGGCCTGCCGATGCTCAACGTCTTCGACAAGCCGCTGTCGGGCTGGAACCTGCTGGTCAAGAACATCGAGGATCGCCTGCTCGCCGGCCTGATCTTGATCCTGATCGCGCCGCTCATGGCCGCGCTCGCCCTGGCGGTGCGCCTCGACAGCCGCGGGCCGATTCTGTTCAAGCAAAAGCGCTATGGCTTCAACAATGAAGTCATTGAGGTCTACAAGTTCCGCAGCATGTACACGCATACGGCGCAAAACGGGCCGGTGGTCAATCAAGCGACCAAGGACGATCCACGCATCACCCGCGTCGGCCGCTTCATTCGCCGGACTTCGCTCGACGAGCTGCCGCAGTTCATCAACGTCTTGCAGGGACGGATGTCGATTGTCGGTCCGCGCCCTCATGCTGTGGCGCACAACGAGCAATACGGCCAGCTCATCGACGAGTATTTCGCCCGCCATCGCGTCAAGCCGGGCATCACTGGCTGGGCGCAGGTCAACGGTTATCGCGGCGAAACCGAGACCTTGGACAAGATGGAAAAACGCGTCCAGTACGACCTTTATTACATCGAAAACTGGTCGCTGCTTTTCGATCTGCGCATCATTTTCAAGACCTTGCTGGTTGGCTTCGTCGATCGCCGCGCCTATTGATTGGCACCGACGGCCAGAAATGGCCAAGCCAGCCCTTTACCGCACCGCCATTCCGGCTTAGCTGCAAGGCAGAGCAAGGCGGGGAGCGGCGGCGCGCATGACAGTGACGACGGACGACTTCATAGCCGGCATGCGCCTCTATCCCGGCGCGGTCACGGCCATCACCACCCTGTGCAATGGCGTGCGCGCCGGCCTGACCGCCACCTCGGTCTGCTCGCTCTCGGCCGAGCCGCCGCAAATGCTCGCCTGCGTCAACCGCGCGGCCGAAGCCCATGATCTGATCGTGCGCGCCCGTCTGTTCGCCATCAACCTGCTGACCAAGAGCCAGGCGACCTTGGCCGATCGCTTTGCCGGCGCCGATGACTGCAGCGGCGAAGCCCGCTTCGAAGGCGCCACCTGGCTGGCCGCGGTCACCGGCGCGCCGCTGCTGCGCGATGCCCTCGTGGCCTTCGACTGCCGCCTGGTGGCTTTGTATGACGGTGCCACCCACAGCATTCTGGTCGGCCGGGTCGAGGCGGTCCATCACGGCGCGGACGGCGCGGCGCCCTTGGTCTATCGCGCAAGCACCTATCGCACGCTGGCCGATTAGGCGGCATCCGGCGCATCGGCCGGCGACGCGCCGTCGCCTTTGGGTACCGCATCGCGCGCTAGGCGATCGGCACGCTCGTTCTCCGCATGGCCGGCATGGCCCTTCAGCCAGTGCCAGGCGATGTCATGGTCTTGCAAGGCCGCATCCAGGCGCAGCCACAAGTCCTGGTTCTTCACCGGCTTTTTCGACGCCGTTTTCCAGCCGCGCGCCTTCCAGCCGGCCAGCCACTCGCTGACACCGCGGCGGAGATACTCACTGTCGGTATAAAGATCGATCGCCATGGGTCGCTTGAGCGCCTCAAGCGCGTTGATCGCGGCGAGCAGCTCCATGCGATTGTTGGTGGTGTCCGGCTCGCCGCCACTGAGCTCTTTTTCATGGCCGCGCCAGCGCATGACCACGCCCCAGCCGCCCGGCCCGGGATTGCCGCTGCAGGCACCGTCGGTGTAGATCTGCACGCGCTCGGCACTCATGCCGCCGGTACATCCAGGCCATAGGCGCCGGGGCCGTCGAGCCCGCGATGAAAGCGCAGGATGTGCAAGTATTCGCGCGGGTCCTTCGGCGTCACCAGGGCACCATCGACCCGGTGCAGCCAGTCGTACAGCCGGGTGAGCAGAAAGCGCATGGCCGCGCCGCGCGCCAGCAACGGCAGGGCGCGCACCTCGTCGGCCTGGAGCGCACGCACGGCCTGATACCCGCTGAGCAACTGGCGCGCCTTGGTGACATTGAACTGGCCATCAACCTCGAAACACCAGGCATTCATGGCGATCGCCAGATCGTAGGCCAGCTGGTCATTGCAAGCGAAATAGAAATCGATGACGCCGCTGACCCGGTCGCCCTGAAAGAACACATTGTCGGGAAACAGATCGGCATGGATGACCCCGGATGGCAAATCGCTCGGCCATGCGGCATCGAACTGCGCCAGTTCCTCACCGATCTCGCCGGCGAGGCCAGGCACGACCGACTCGATCGCCGCCGCCGGACCGCAGCGCAGGAACAGCGGCCGCCAGGCCCGGACGCCAAGGTCGTTGGCGCGATGGCCGCGATAGTGCTGTCCGGCCAGATGCAGGGCGGCCAGGGCGCGGCCGACCTCGTGGCAATGCATCGGTGTCGGCCTCGCGAGCGAAGTGCCGGACAGAAAGGTCACGATCGCCGACGGCCGGCCGCACAAGGTGGCCAGCACCGAGCCGTCGCGCGCATGCACCGGTGTCGGGCAGGGGATGCCGCTGGCGGCGAGATGCTCCATCAGGCCGAGGAAATAGGGCAGATCCTCAGCCGCAACGCGCTTTTCATACAGCGTCAGGATGAAGCGGCCGGCATCTGCGGTGAGCAGGTAGTTGCTGTTCTCCACGCCCTGGGCAATGCCGCGCAGCTCGCGCGGCGCGCCGAGATCAAAGGCACGCAGGTGATCGGCCAGCGCGCTCTGCGATACCTCGGTATAGACCGCCATGGCCGCGTCAGGGCACGAGTTTGGCCGTACCGCTGACCTGCAGCTCGATGCGTGTCGTGCCCGGCGCTGCCACCGGTGGCGTGGCGGCATCGCTGGCCTCGAAGGCCGCCGAGCGCGCCACCGGCCCCGGGCGGATGCTGCGCGGATCGATGCTCATCTCGATCCAGCTACCCGAACCGGCCTTCGTGGCGTCGATGACCCGGCCAAGGCGCTCGTTCAGCTTGGCGATCGCCTCGGCGATCAGGTTGTCGCGCATCTCGTCGGCCGATTCCGGGCTGAGATAATATTCCAGCGTGCCGATCGCGAGGCCTTCCGCCTGCAACTCGCCGGCGAGCGACAGGATCGCCGCCGGATCGGTGCCGTCGATCGACAGGCTTTGGCTGCCGTACCAGCGCTGGTCCTCGCGGTTCTGGTACAGACGGTAGCTCTGCGTGCCGACGATCAGGTTGCTGACGGCATTGGCGCGCTCGAGCGCCTGGGTCATGCGGTCGTTAATCTCTGCCTGCACCGCAGAGGGCTCGTCGCCGCGCACCTCGACGCGCAACAAAGCGCGCAGGCGGTCCTCGGTGACATTGCGCGCGGCACTGGCGCTCAGATGCAAGGTCGTGCCCGCCTCATCGAGCGGCGCCGCCTGGAAGCCTTCGGTATCGGTATCCTGAGCCATGGCGGCTCCCGTGCTGACAGCCAACATCACGACAAGCGCGCAAACGTAGCGACGACCGAACATCAAGAGGCCTTTCTCTGCGGGGGCGGCGGTGCCCGGAACACGACATTCTCTTCAGTCACGCGCACTTCTTCGATGCTCACCTCAAAGCGCGCGCGGCAAGCGGCAACCACTTCATCGACCAGGTCTTCCGGCGCCGAGGCCCCGGCGCTGAGCGCCATGGCGCGCACGCCCACGAGCTCGTCCCAGGGCATGTCGGCGGCGCGCTGGATGAGCAGTGCCCGCGTGCAGCCGCCGTCCTTGGCAACATCGACCAGACGGTTGGAATTCGACGAGTTCGGCGCGCCGATGATGACCGTGACATCGGCCCGACCGGCCAGCGCCAGCACGGCCTTCTGGCGATTGGTCGTGGCGTAGCAGATGTCCTCACGCCGCGGCCCCTCGATATGCGGGAAACGCTCTTTCAGGACATCGACGATGGCCGCCGTATCGGTGAGCGACAGCGTCGTCTGCGTGGCGAAGGCGAGATTGTCCGGATCGTCGACCTCGACCGCCCGGGCATCATCCATGGTTTCGTTCAGCTTGACCGTGCCGTCCGCGACGTGGCCCATGCTGCCGACCACTTCCGGGTGGCCGGCGTGACCGATCAGCAGGATCGTGCGGCCCTGACCGGCATGGCGTTCGATTTCGCGATGCACCTTGGAGACCAGCGGGCAGGTGGCATCGGCATAGAGCAGCTGGCGCCGCTTGGCCTCAGCCGGCACATGTTTCGGCACGCCATGCGCCGAAAACACGACAATGGCGTCGTCCGGCACTTCATCGAGCTCATCGACGAACACGGCGCCCTTGGCGCGCAATTTGTCGACGACATAGCGGTTGTGCACGATCTCGTGGCGCACATAGACCGGCGGGCCATTGCGCTCGAGGGCTTCCTCAACGATCTCGGTCGCCCGGTCGACGCCGGCGCAGAAACCGCGCGGCCAGGCAAGCAGGATGGTCAACGGCGGCTTGGCGCTTGGCGCTTCGCTCATCAAGGGATCCCGAAACAAACGGTGTCACCGGCGGCTGTCTAACACGGGCCTTATCGGAAAAGCGAGACCAACCGGCAGGGCAAATCGCCAACCCTTGTGTCATCAGCCTATCTCGTGTGCGTGCTTAGCCGATCTATGACAGATGTTCGGGGGAAAGCCATGGCCACCGGCCGGTTCCAAGAGGTCTTCGTTCAGTTTCTCAAGCTTGGCCTGACCAGCTTTGGTGGCCCGATCGCGCATATCGGCTATTTCCGCCGCCGCTTCATCGAAGAACTGCGCTGGGTCGACGACCGCACCTTCGCCGAACTGCTGGCTCTCGCCAATCTCATGCCCGGGCCGAGCAGCTCGCAGATGGGCATGGCGATCGGCTTTCATCGCGCCGGCTGGCCGGGCGTGGCCGCCGCCTGGCTGGCGTTCACCCTGCCCTCGGCGTTCCTGCTGATCCTGTTCGCGCTCGGCGCCAGCCAGATCCTCGAAAGCGACATCGACTGGCTGCACGGCTTCAAGCTGGTCGTCGTCGCCGTGGTCGCCCAAGCCGTGTTCGACATGGCGCAAAAGCTCTGCCCGACCTGGAAGCATGCCGCCATTGCCGTGGCCGGCGCGGTCCTGGCCCTGCTCCTGGGTGGACCGTTCAGCCAGCTCGCCGTGCTCGCGCTGGGCGCCCTGCTCGGCCTGGCGTTTCTTCAACATGGCCAGGAAAGCGATGCGCCGGCGCCGGATGCCGGGCGCATGACTACGCGTCTCGGTCTCGTGCTGATCGCCATCTTTGCCCTGCTGCTCCTCGCCCTGCCCGTGCTCGCCCTCGGCGGCAGCGAGGTGCTCGGCCTGCTGAGCGGCCTGTATCGCTCCGGCGCGCTGGTCTTCGGCGGCGGCCATCTGGTCCTGCCCTTATTGGCGGAAACCACCGTGCAGCCGGGTTTCATCGATCAGGACATCTTTCTGGCCGGCTATGGCGCCGCGCAGTTCGTGCCAGGGCCGCTGTTCAGCTTCGCCGCCTATCTGGGCTTCACCAACACGACGGCGCTGAGCGGTCTGTTCGGCGCCATGGTCTGCCTGGTGATGCTGTTCATTCCATCCGTCTTGCTCATGTTCGGCGTCTTGCCGTTCTGGTCGAAGCTGCGCGCCAACTTGCGCGCGCGCAAGGCGATCGACGGCGTGTGCGCCGCTGTGGTCGGCCTCCTGGCGGCCGCTTTGATCGATCCGATCATGCCGAGTGCGATCCACTCCTGGCTCGATATCTTCGTCGCCGGCCTGGCGTTCGCCCTGCTGATGAGCAAAAGGCTGCCGGTCCTGGCGGTGATCGCCGGCTGCGCGGTCCTGGGCATCTTCATCGAGATCGCGCCGATCACGGCACCGGTCGCCGGCTGACCGGCGTGGTTGTCGCGAATGGTGCAGTTGACGTCGCCTGGCAAATAGCTTTCAACACGGGCGGCGCGGCTTTCGCTGCGCCGCAAGCATAGTCTGCAGCCCCTCTTTTATGACTTTGCCCGGATGCCGCCATGCAACCGACCGTGCGTCCCGCCAATCCCTGTTTCTCGTCCGGCCCGACGGCCAAACGTCCCGGCTGGTCGCTGGCCGCGCTGAGTGATGCCGCGCTCGGTCGCTCGCATCGCGCCGCCGTCGGCAAGGCCAAGCTCGCCGACGTGATCGAGCGTTCGCGCGCCCTTTTGGGCATTCCGGCGGACTACCGCATCGGCATCGTGCCGGCCTCGGACACGGGCGCCTACGAAATGGCCATGTGGACCCTGATGGGCGCGCGCGGCGCCGACATCCTCGCCTGGGAAAGCTTCGGCAAGGGCTGGCTGACCGACGCGCTCAAGCAGCTCAAGCTGGAAGACTGCCGCACCTTCGAGGCCGACTACGGCGATTTGCCCGATCTCAGCCAGACCGACAGTGAGCGCGACATCTCGTTTTGCTGGAACGGCACCACCTCCGGCGTGTGCGTGCCCGATGGCGACTGGATCGCCGCCGATCGCCAGGGCCTGACCATCTGCGATGCCACGTCGGCGGCGTTTGCCATGGACTTGCCCTGGGACAAGCTCGATGTCGTCACCTGGTCCTGGCAAAAAGTGCTCGGCGGCGAGGCGCAGCATGGCATGCTCGTGCTCAGCCCGCGCGCGGTCGAGCGCCTCGAAAGCTATACGCCGCCGCGGCCGCTGCCGAAGATCTTCCGCCTGACCAAGGGCGGCAAGCTGATCGACGGCGTGTTCAAGGGTGAGACGATCAACACGCCCAGCATGCTCGCGGTCGAGGACGCGCTCGATGGCCTGCGCTGGGCCGAGCAGATCGGCGGCCTGCCCGCCCTGATCGCGCGCAGCGAGGCCAATCTCGGCCATGTGCGCAACTGGGTCGAGCAGAGCGACTGGGCGGCCTTCCTGGCCAGCGATCCGGCGACCATCTCGTCGACCTCGATTTGCCTCAAGGTCACCGACCCGGCGCTTGGCGCGCTGCCGGCCGATGCCCAGGCCAAGGCGCTGAAGCGCATGACCAAGAAGCTGGCGGCCATGGACATCGCGTACGACATCGACAGCTATCGCGATGCGCCGGCGGGCTTGCGGTTGTGGGGCGGCGGCACGGTCGAGCCGGACGACATGGCGGCCCTGCTGCCCTGGCTGGACTGGGCCTTTGGCGAGCTCAAGACCGAGCTGGACCGGGCGGCGTAAGCTGTTTGCAAGCGATCAAACGACCCTTGTTTCTCGATGGAGGGCGCTGTGCCCAAAGTGCTGATTTCCGATAAGCTGTCGCCGAGTGCTGCCGAGATCTTCGCCGAGCGCGGCCTGGAGGTCGACGTTAAGACCGGCCTGAGTGCGGACGAATTGCTCGGCGTCATCGGCGACTATGATGGTCTGGCGATCCGCTCGGCGACCAAGGTGACCAAGCCGGTCATCGAGGCGGCCAGCAAGCTCAAGGTCATCGGCCGGGCCGGCATCGGCGTCGACAATATCGATGTCCCGGCGGCGACCAATGCCGGCATCGTGGTCATGAACACGCCGTTCGGCAATTCGACGACCACGGCCGAGCATGCCATCGCCATGATGTTCGCCCTGGCCCGGCAATTGCCGGCCGCCGATGCCTCGACGCGCGCCAGCAAGTGGGAGAAGTCGCGCTTCATGGGCGTCGAGGTCACCGGCAAGACGCTCGGCCTGATCGGCTGCGGCAATATCGGCTCGATCGTCGCCGCGCGCGCGCAAGGCCTGAAAATGCGCGTCGTCGCCTATGATCCCTATCTGTCCAGCGAGCGCGCCGTCGATCTCGGCATCGAGAAGGTCGAGTTCGAAGAACTGCTGAAACGCGCCGATTTCATCACCCTGCACACGCCGCTGAACGACACCACGCGCGGCATCATGTCGGCCTGGGCCATTAATCAGTGCAAGCCGGGCGTGCGCATCATCAATTGCGCCCGCGGCGGCTTGGTCGACGAGAACGCGCTGGCCGATGCCATCCGCACTGGCCATGTCGCCGGCGCAGCGCTCGATGTCTTCGCCGTCGAGCCGGCCAAGGACAATCCGCTGTTCGAGCTGGAGAACGTCGTCGTCACGCCGCATCTGGGTGCCTCGACCAGCGAAGCGCAGGAAAACGTCGCCATCCAGATCGCCGAGCAGATGGCCGATTACCTGATGACAGGCGCAGTCGTGAACGCGCTCAATATGGCCTCGGTCAGCGCCGAGGAAGCGCCGAAGCTGCGCCCGTACATGAAACTCGCCGAGCAGCTCGGCAGCTTTGCCGGCCAGCTCACGGAGACCGGCCTGCGCGCGGTCAAGATCACGTATGCCGGCCAGGTCGCCGAGCTGAACAAGCGGCCACTGACCGCAACCATCCTTCAGGGCCTGCTGCAGCCGCTGGTCGATTGCGTCAACATGGTCAACGCGCCGGTGGTCGCCAAAGAGCGCGACATCGACGTAACCCTCATCGAGCACGAGAGTATCGATGGCTACCAAACGCTGATCACGCTCGAGGTCGAGACCGAACGCGGCTGGCGCTCGGTGTCCGGCACGCTGTTTCAGGGCGTGCGCCCGCGCATCGTCGAGATCCGCGGCGTGCCGATCGAGGCCGAGCTCGGCGCGCACATGCTGTTCGTGCGCAACGAGGACAAGCCGGGCCTGATCGGTGCGCTCGGCAGCATTCTCGGTGACGCGCAGGTCAATATCGCCACGTTCAATCTCGGCCGCACCGAGATCGGCGGCGAGGCCATCGCCCTGCTCGAGATCGACCAGCCGCTCGAGGACACGGTTATCCAGAAGATCTGCGCCCTGCCGCAGGTGATGCAGGCACGCCAGCTGCGCTTCTAGGCCGGACCGCGCGAGCGCTTGTCGCTGCTTGACGCTGGCGCGTGCTTCGCCTAAGCGGCGTCGGCGGCCGGCCGGGGCCGAAGCCGCGCCGCGTATTCAGGGAGATGCGCCATGACCAACGTGGCCGTGGTCGGCTCGCAATGGGGCGACGAAGGCAAAGGCAAGATCGTCGACTGGCTGAGCGAACGCGCCGACGTCGTCGTACGCTTCCAGGGCGGTCACAATGCCGGCCACACCCTGGTCATCGATGGCGTCACCTACAAGCTGTCGCTCCTGCCCTCGGGCGTGGTCCGGCCCGGCAAGCTGTCGATCATCGGCAATGGTGTGGTCGTCGATCCCTGGGCGCTGATGCAGGAGATCGAGTCGATCCGCGCCCAGGGCGTGGCGATTTCGCCGGACAATCTGCGCATTTCCGAGACTGCTGCGCTGATCCTGCCCTTGCACGGTGAGCTCGACCGTGCGCGCGAGCGGGCCCGCGGCGAAGGCAAGATCGGCACCACCGGTCGCGGCATCGGCCCGGCTTACGAGGACAAGACCGCGCGCCGGGCGATCCGCATCTGTGATCTCGCCCATGACGGTGACCTCGAGCGCAAGCTGGATGCGTTGCTGTTGCACCACGACGCGCTACGCCGCGGCCTGGACGAGCCGGAGGTCGATCGCCAGGCCCTGTACGACCAGCTCAAGGCGCTGGCGCCGAAGCTGCTGCCCTATGCCGAACCGATCTGGGTGCGCCTGGCCGAGTTGAAGCGCCAGGGCCGGCGCATCCTGTTCGAGGGCGCCCAGGGCACCATGCTCGACATCGATCACGGCACCTATCCGTTCGTCACCTCCTCGAACACGCTGGCGGCCCAAGCGGCGCTCGGATCGGGCATCGGCCCGGACACGGTCGGCTTCGTGCTCGGCATCACCAAGGCCTACACCACGCGCGTCGGCGAAGGGCCGTTTCCCACCGAACTGCACGACGATGTCGGCCGCAAGCTGGGCGAGCGCGGCCACGAATTCGGCACGGTTACCGGGCGCGCACGGCGCTGCGGCTGGTTCGATGCCGTCATGGTGCGTCAGGCCATCAAGATCGGCGGCATTTCCGGCCTGGCGCTGACCAAGCTGGACGTGCTCGACGGCTTCGATGAACTGAACGTGTGCACCGCCTATCGCCTGGGCGGCCAGACCTTGCACCACCTGCCGGGCGGCATGACGGCGCAGGCCAGCGTCGAGCCGATCTACGAGACCTTGGATGGCTGGCACGAGAGCACCGAGGGTGCCCGCTCGTTCGCGCAACTGCCGGCCAATGCGGTCAAATATGTCAAACGCCTGGAAGAGCTGGTCGAAGCGCCGGTGGCGCTGCTATCGACGTCGCCCAGTCGCGACGACACCATCTTGATGCGCGATCCGTTCGCCGACTGACGGCTGCCGCGCCGGCGATCAGGCATTGCTGGCGCCGGCACCCTTGTCCTTGGGCAGAACGCCGCCGACGGCCTGGCCGAGGATCTTCTCGCCGTCGAGATAGACCTCTATGCCTTCGGGATCGACGCCGGCTTTCTCGTACTCGTAGCGGTTCAGCAGGATCCAGGCCGAGCGGAAATTGGCGGCGCGCTTGTCCGGCTGGGCAAAGGTCATCACCGAAGCCAGGATCGCCGAGAGCGTGGTCATGAACGGGTCGAGATAGTCGATGCGCGCCCATTGCAAGGTGACCAGCGCCGGCAGCGTGATCAGGGCGAGGCCGATCACCCAGTGCACCACGCGCCAGAACACGAACCACCAGAACCAGGACCGGCGAAAGCCTTTCAGCGTCTGATCGTGCATGACCGCCTCCCCTTGACGCATGTGCGCGTCACGTCTTGCCAGCATGCGCCGCAGCGGCGACACCCTTAGCGTGTTGTTGATCATGCAGCCTAAGCGGCGAGAGGCTTCTATGGCAAAGGCCACAGTTTCCGAAAAATCCGCCCAGATTATGCGCGCACATGACCTGGCGAGCCTGAGCGGCGCGATGTTCGACGTACCGCCGCGCATCCGCCGCTTTCTCACCGTCGCCGGCGTGCTCGGCATCATCATCGTTGTCGTGGAAAGCCTGGTCGGCAACCAGCTGGCCACGCTCCAGACCGACAAGGTGCTGCATTTCCTGGGCTATGCTGTGCTCGCCTGCGTGTTCACGCTGGGCCTGCAGCCGCGCCACTACCTGCCCATGCTGGCTTTGTTATTCGTCGTCGGCCTGCTGATTGAGTTTCTGCAGCCTTTGAACATGCGCGACATGGACATGGCCGATCAGTACGCCAACACGCTCGGCATTGTCTGCGGTGCGCTGCTCGGCCTAATCATCCGCAGCGTCTATGCCCATCTGCGCCAGGATCTCGCGGAAAAAGAAGTCCGCCGCAAGCTGGTGCGCTTCGAGCCCGGCGAGGTGATCATTGCCGAGGGCGAGCCGATCCGCCGGTTCGCCGTTCTGCGCCGCGGCAAGGTGCGTCTCAGCCAGCGCGAAAACGGCCGCACGCACACCATCGGCGAGCTCGGACCGGGCGAGGTCATCGGCACGGTCGGCGTCATCCAGGGCACGCCGCAGGTGTTCACCGCCACGGCCATCGAGGCGTGCAGCGTCTATGCCCTCGATCTGGACGACGTGCTCGAAAGCGCCGGCGGCCGCGACGCGCCGGTCAGCCTTATTTTACGCACGATGGCCAGCTATCTCAGGCGTCTGAGCGATGATAAGCTCGCGCTTCAGCGCCGCCTGGAAACGCCCGCGCAGCCCTGAGGCCGGCCCAAGTTGCTTTCCATCTGCCACTGACAAGACCGCCCATGCCAAAGCTGACTGTCCTGACCCGCCCGCTCGCCCTGCTCTGTCTCGCCGTCATGGCCGGCTGCGCCTTTCCGGGCATCATCGCCGGTGACAGCGAGCACGTCGTCATCCGCCACGGCGGCAGCTCGTTCACCCATTTCCGCAGCCCCGATCGCATCGCAACACAGCATTGCGGCACGTACGGCCTGCTCGCCGAGCTCGCCTCGGAAGAAAAAGACGACGAGACCGGCGTGGTCATGATGGACTACGCATGTGTCGAAGAGACCAGCGAAGGCGCCACGGCACCGCTCGATCCCCGCCAGGAGAACTGGACATGCGCCGTCGCGCCCTCGTCCTGCTAGCGCTGCTCGCCGCCGCCTGCGCCAGACCGCAGGAACCGCCACCGCCCCCGCCTGCCCCGACCGTCGTGCCACCAACCGTGCAGGCACCGCCGCCGCCGCCCGAGCTGTGCGACGCGATCACCGCCATCGTGCGCGCCGAGCAGGACGACTACGCGCCCTTGCGCACCGAGCCGACCGGGCCGGCGCGCTGGCGCGCTGCCGTTCAGCCGGCCGAGTTCGAGCGCTGCGAGGTGCGCGGCCCGGGCGAGGAATTCCCCCAGGCCAATCTGCTGTGCGAGACCTACGAGATCAGCACTCTCGACGGCCTGCGCATCCCCTTCCAGCGCCTGGAAGACGCCCTCGATGGCTGTCTGTTGCGCCAGCAGGCCGACGGCCGCACCTGGCGCAAGGCCGATGACATCCCGTTCGGCGATTACGGCGCCCAGTCCTTGTGGGAGGACCCGAACACCTGGCCGCGCTCAGTGATCGTCCTGCGAGTCGCCGAAAGCCCCAGCCTGCTCGAGCCGACCTGGTGGCTGGCCATGGAAGCCAAGCTCACGCGTGGCAACCGGTTGTTCTAGGCGAGCTCCGGCAAGTTCTGTAACGGACCGATCGCGGTGAGCACCGGCTTCGCCTGCAGCAGGCGGGCGCCGACCCGGCGCAACGCCTCGAGATCGACCGCCTCGATGCGCGCGATGGTCTCATCGGTCGACATCGGCTCACCGTAGATCAGGAGCTGGCGGGCGAGATCTTCCGAGAGCGCACTGCAGCTTTCCAGCGCCATCATCTGGCTGGCCTTGAGCTGGGCACGGGCACGAGCGAGCTCGGCGTCGCTGACCTTGTCGGCCATCTTGTACAACTCGTCGCGCAACACCGGCATGAGGGCGGCGGTCTCGTCTTCGCCGGTGCCGGCATAGATGCCGAACAGGCCGGTATCGGCATAGGCCGAGGTGAAGCTGAACACCGAGTAGACCAGGCCGCGCTTTTCGCGCACTTCCTGGAACAGGCGTGAGGACATGCCGCCGCCGAGGATCGCCGAGAACACCTGCAGGGCGAAGAAATCATCATCATCGAACGGCAAGGCCTCATAGCCGAGGATGATGTGCGCCTGTTCCAGATCGCGCTCGAAGCGGCGCTCGCCGCCGACATAGCGCGCCGCTTCGTAAGGTTCGCTCGGCCGGGCGTCGAGATCGCCGAACTGCGCTTCCGCCAGCGTGACGATCTGATCGTGCTCGATCGCCCCGGCCGCCGCCAATATCATCCGGTTCGGGCCGTAATGGCGTGCCATATAGCCGAGCAGGGCCTCACGCGGCATGGCGCGGATCAGCTCCGGCGGCCCGAGGATCGAACGACCCAGCGCCTGATCGGGATAGGCGGTCTCCTGGAACAGATCGAAGACCAGGTCATCCGGCGTGTCGTTGACCTGACCGATTTCCTGCAACACCACCGTGCGCTCGCGCGCCAGCTCGCTCTCGTCCATGACCGAATCGCGCAAGATATCGGCGATCAGGTCGATGGCCAGCGGCACGTCCTCGCCCATGACCCGGGCGTAATAGGCGGTCTGCTCGCGCGAGGTGTAGGCATTCAGATGGCCGCCGACATCCTCGATGGTCTCGGCAATCACCTGCGCCGAGCGCCGGCGCGTGCCCTTGAAGGCCATATGCTCGAGCAGATGGGCGACGCCGTTGACCTCGCGGGCTTCATGGCGGGCGCCGACATCGACCCAGACGCCGACGCTGGCCGTGCGCAGGCCCGGCACGGTCTGCGTGATGACGCGCAGGCCATTGCCAAGCGTGCTGACATTGGCTTCGGGCTTGTGCGAGAACGCGGACATACTCAACCTTCGGCGAATGCGGTGATAGCAGCGCGCACGGCATCGAGATCGTTGGCGACGACATCGAAGCGTTCGGCGCGGGCAAACAGGTCGTTTATATGTGGGGGTAGCGCCGGCTTGGCGCCAATGGCCTGCTCGACCGCATCGGGAAACTTGGCCGGATGGGCCGTGGCCAGTGTGACGATCGGTGCGCGCACGCCGTGCGCTCGCACGCGCGCGGCGACCTCGAGGCCGACGGCGGTGTGCGGGCAGACGGTCTCGCCGGTCCGCTCATGGGTCTGTTTGATCCGCGCCAGCGTGCTCGGCTCATCGACGGTATCGGCTGCGAACCATGCCCGGGCGCGCGCCAGACGGTTGCCGCCGATGCTCAGGGCCTTGTGCCGGGCAAAGGCGTGCATGTGCTCGGCGATCTGCCCGCCATCGGTATCGAACAGCTCGAACAAAGCGCGCTCGAAATTGCTGGCCACTTGGATGTCCATACTCGGACTGATCGACGGCTGGACCCGGCCGACGCTGTAGTCCCCCTGGTTGATGAACCGGGAGAGGATGTCGTTGTGATTGGTCGCCACGGTCAGCCCGGCGATAGGCAGGCCCATGCTGCGCGCCACATGGCCGGCATAGACATTGCCGAAATTGCCGGTCGGGACGACGAAATGCGGCGCCACGTCCGGTCCGCCGAGCCGCGTGGCGGCATACACGTAATAGGCTGCCTGGGCCATGATGCGCGCCCAGTTGATCGAGTTGATCGCCGCCAGCCCCAGCCGGGCGCGCGTCTCCGGCTCATTGAACATGGCCTTGACCATGGCCTGGCAGTCATCGAAGGTACCTTCAACCGCCAGATTGTGGACATTGTCGGCGGCGACCGTGGTCATCTGACGGCGCTGCACCAGCGAGGTGCGCTCATGCGGGTGCAGGATGATGATCTTGATGTTGCGCTTGCCGGCACAAGCGGCGATTGCCGCCGAACCGGTATCGCCCGAGGTCGCGCCGATCACCGTGATGCGTTGCTCGGCCTCGGCCAGAAAATGCTCGAACAAACGACCGAGCAATTGCAGCGCAAAGTCCTTGAACGCCAGGGTCGGGCCATGAAACAGCTCGAGCAGCCAGCCGGTGTCATCCAGTTGCTTGAGCGGCGCCACGGCCGGATGGGCGAACGCGGCATAGCTCGCGTCGACCATGGCGGCAAAGCGATCCAGGCTCAGGCAGTCGGCCACGAACGGGTAGATGACGCTCTGGGCGACTTCGGCGTAAGACGCATCGCGCAGCGCGTGCAAGCCGTCTTCGCTCAGCTGCGGCCAGCTCTGGGGCACGAAGAGGCCACCATCCGGCGCCAGCCCGGCAAACAGGACGTCCTGGAAATCTTGCGGTGGCACGCCACCGCGCGTGCTGACATAAGCGAGCGCCACGAGAACACCTTCGCGATCCGGCAACTGAGCAATCGAGGCTATAGAGCATGGCGCAGGCGCCAGCAAAACCGGCAAATGACGCGGCCATCGAAGCGGCCATTCTCGCGCTGGTCGAAGCCCGCGGCGCAGACAAGTCGATCTGCCCGTCGGAGGCGGCCAAGCTGGTCATGGCCGATGCGATCGCAAAAGGTGCGCCCGCCGATTGCTGGCGCCAGCAGATGACGCCAGTGCGCCGCGTTGCCGTCCGCCTTGCAACTGAAGGTCGAATAGACATTCTGCGCAAGGGCAAGAAATGTGACCCGACAGGCGAGATCAAGGGCGTTATTAGGCTGCGAGCCGGCCCGGATTCGGGCTCGAAATCATAAGGTTACCAGACCCGCCTCATACCCGCGGATGCCTGTTCCCGTAAAAGGCGAAAATGTCCTTGTGCGCTTCATTGTTTTTGCCGATAGTGACGCTGGCGCTGGTTCCAGCGTACATCGGCTAAGGGTTCTGTGACCCTAGGCCGCCGTCGGCCCGGTTGCGCGGTTGTCCCTCCCCCTCAGCAGTCTGCGCGATCGGGCCGGCTGGTTTTCCCGGCCTCTTCGCCCGTTGGCCGCCTCGCTCAAGCGAGATAGCGCGTGCGCAGATGCGCCAGAAACGGTGCGCTCGAAAGCGGCCGGCCGCTCGCCCGCTCGATCAACTCGGAGGTCGACAGCTTGCTGCCGAGCGCGTGGATGTTTGCGCCCAGCCAGCCGTTCAGGGCCGTGAAGTCGCCCCGCTCGAGCGTTTGCGGGATCTCCGCATACGCCTGGCAGGCCGCCTCGAACAGCTGCGCCGCGATGATCGCGCCCAAGGTGTAACAGGGGAAATAGCCGAACAGGCCTAGCGGCCAGTGGATGTCCTGCAGCACGCCCTCGCGATCGCTGCCGGGCGCAACGCCAAGCAGGCTGGCCATGCCCTCACGCCACGCCGCCGGCAGATCGGCGACCTCGAGATCGCCCGCGATCAGCGCCTGCTCGAGCCGAAACCGCAAGACGACATGCAGCGGATAGGTGATCTCGTCGGCATCGACGCGGATCAGACCACGCTCGACATGACTGTAGACCCGCCACAAGGCCTCGGCGCTGTAGGCCGGCTCATCCGGATCGAAGCTCTGAAACACGCTCGAGAGATAGCGCACGAAGCTCGGTGAGCGGCAGGCCTGCATCTCGATGAGCAGCGACTGGCTCTCATGGAGCGCCATGCCGCGCGCGGCACTCACCGGCTGGCTCAGCCAGTCCTGCGGCCGACCGGACTCATAGAGCGCGTGGCCGGTTTCGTGCAGCACCGCCATGAGCGTCGACAGGAAGCCGGCATCATCGAAACGCGTCGTGATGCGGATGTCCTGCGCCGTGCCGCCACAAAAGGGATGGGCGCTCTCGTCCAGGCGGCCGCGGCTGAAATCGAAGCCGAGGCGATCCATGAGCGCTTCGATCAGGGCCTTTTGCTGCGGCACGGTGAGTGGACGTTGCGGGTTCCGGCGCGCTGGCAGCCTGGCCTGACGCTCGAGCGCAGCCTCGAGGATCGGCGGCACGGCCTCGGCCAGGTCATCGAGCACCGATTGCACCTGGGCGAGCGGCAGGCCCCGTTCATAGCCGCGCAGCATAGCTTCGTAGGCCGAACAGCCGAAGCGCTCGGCCTTGGCGCCGGCCGCCTCGCGCGACAGCCGGACGACCTCGAGCAGATGCGGCTGCTGCATGGCGAAATCGGACGCCGGCCGGGCTTCGCGCCAAACCAATTCGCTCTTTGCCGTCGCCCTGGTCAGGGCTGCGACCAGATCGACCGGCATGGCGGTGGCTTCGTCGTAAGCCGCGCGCATCTCACGCAGATTGGCCGCCTGCCACGCGCCCAAGGTCGCGCCCTCGTCGGCCTCAGCCTCGTCGAGCAGATCACCGGTGATGGCGGCGGTGAGCTGTTCGTGCGCCATGACCTCGAGTTCGGCCATGGTCTCGGCGCGCTCATCCGCGCTGCCGCCAGGCATCAGCGTCGAGCGGTCCCAGCTCAGCAGTGACAGGGCGTTGTGCAGCGCGTTCAGACGGGCGAACCGGGCCTCAAGCGCTTTGTAGGCGGGGGTTGCCGACAGCCTCGTTCTCCCGGTTGTCGTGCTGACCCGGCCGCAGCGGCCTCGCTGCGCACAGGCGCCACATCAAGGTGGTCAGGACGATGAAGGTCGCCACGCCGAGCGCCTGGTGCGCCACGCCGGCCCAGATCGGCACGTGCAGGACGATCACGAGGCCGCCCAGCAGCACCTGGCCGATGATCAGGATCGCCGCAGCGATCGCCAGCGGCCGTGTGTCAGGCGGCAGCGCCGCCGCGCGCAGAACCAGCGTCATCAGGATGAGAACGCCCAGCGCGGTCAGCCCGGCGAGCGTGCGGTGCGCGACGTGGATGGTCGTCAGCCAGTCATCCAGTGGCGGCAGCCAGGCGCCGTTGCAATCGGGCCACGTGTAGCACGCCAGCGATGCGCCGGATTTGGCGGTCATGGCAGCGCTCGCCATGGTCACCAGCGCGCCCAGCCAGACGGCGCCCGCAAGCCGACGCAGACCGCCACCCGCCGGTGACACCAGCGACGGCGCCTGCGCGCGTGCCCGCTCGGCGATGAGCAAGAGCACACTCAAGATGAGCAGGGCGGTCGACAGATGCAGTGCCACCGACCACGGGCTGTTCTGATCGAGCACGGTGACGCCGCCGAGCTTGGCCTGGATGAGCAGGAGCACAGCGAGCAGGATGGCGAACCGCGGCAGACGGGCGTTGTCCTGGCGTGCGCGAAAGGCAAACACGACCACGGCCAGGATGATCGGACCGATGATGAATGCTGCGAACGCGCGGTGTCCCCATTCCAGCATGACCTGCGTGTAGCTGTACCCGGTCTCACCCAGGGCAGCGAAGGTCTCCGGTGTGAGCAGCCAGTAGCCGTAGCAGGTCGGCCAGTCCGGACAGGACAGGCCGGAATTGGTCGAGCGTACCAGGGCGCCGAACACGATCATGACATAGACCGCTACGGCACCGGCCAACGCACTCCAACGCAGCGCTTTCACGACGTTTCTCCTCGACGCTTCAGCGTCATGCCTCACTCCGACGCTTCAGCGTCATGGCAACAAAGACCCCGATCAACCCGGCAGCAAGCCCGTACCAGGTGATGGCGTACTGCAAATGGCTGTTGGGCAGATCGACCCGCGTCAGCCCGGCAACCGGGTAGGGCTCGCCGCTGAACGAGGCATCGAGTTCGAGCACCAGCGGCAGCACGCTGTCCAGGCCAAGCGCTTGGGCCATCGCCGGCAGATCATAGGCGTAGAACACACCGCGCTCGAGGTCGGGCGGTGGCGTAAACCAGCCGGCCTGCCCGAACGACCGATCGCGCAACACGCCTTCAAATATGGCCATCTCGTCCGGCAAGGGCGAGAGCTGTGCGCTCTTGTCCATTGCGGCTTCCGGTACCAGACCGCGATCCACCAGTACGTTGCGACCGTCATCGAGACGCACGGCCTGCACGGCTTGGTGGCCGACCTGGCCATCGATCTTGGCAATGCCGGCAAACAGCATGGCATCGCTGACGGGTTTCGCCGCCAGCGCGACGCGGCGGAAATCAAACGTCGCCGGATCGTCGCCAGGCTGGAAGGTGAACGGCGCCGGCGCCGCGGCGATCTGCGCCTCGCGGCGCTCGATCAGCGCGGTTTTCCACTGCAAGCGGTAGACCTGCCACGTGCCCAGGCTAATCAGAACGCACAGCGCCAAAAAGGCCAGAAGCGACAGGGCCAGGGAGGGACGTTGAAAGGTCAGGGAAGCCAACGGCGCGCTCGTTGCCTCAAACGATATCGCCGGTGTCGCGCGCCTTGGTCTTGTACTGGATGGCGAGCATCAGCCCCTTGAGCGGGCGCAGCAGGGCCAAGGTCAAGATCACGGCCAGCGGCAACCAGGTGATCAGATGCCGGGCCACCGACCAGCCGGCATTGACCTCAGTAATCAGCGCCGCCGGCACAACGATCGCGCCGACGATGAACATGACGAACACCGCCGGGCCGTCGGCGCTTTCAAGCTCCGCCAGCGCCTCGCCACAGTGGCTGCAGGTCGCCTGCACACCGATCAGGCCGGTGAACAGCGCGCCGTGGCCGCAGCGGGGGCAACGGCCAAGGAGCCCGTGCACGAGCGGATTGCCGGTCTGGTCGCTCATACGGTGACCGAGTTGCCCCAGACATAGACACAGACGAACAGGAACAGCCAGACGACGTCGACGAAGTGCCAGTACCAGGCGGCAGCCTCAAAGCCGACATGCTTGGTCGGCGTGAACGCCAGCTTGTAGGCGCGCGCCGTGCACACGATCAAAAACACCGCGCCGACAAAGACATGGAAGCCATGAAAACCGGTCGCCATGTAAAAGGTCGAACCATACACCGTGTCTGACAGGGTGAAGGTGGCGTGCTGGTACTCGTAGATTTGGAAGAACAGGAAGACGACACCGAGCGCGACGGTGACCAGCAGGGCGCGAAACGCCCAGTCCTGGCGATTTTCCAGCACCGCGTGATGCGCCCAGGTCAAGGTCACGCCGGACAGCAGCAAGATCAGCGTGTTCAGCAGCGGTATGCCCCAAGCACCGATCGGCTCGATGGTCTCCGGCGGCCAGATACTGCCGATCGCCTCGCTCGGATCGAGCGCCGCCCAGAAGAACGCCCAGAAAAAGGCGAAAAAGAACAGCACCTCCGAGGTGATGAACAGCGCCATGCCAAGACGCAAGCCCTTGGCCACCGGCAGCGTGTGGTAGCCGCCTTTGCTTTCCTTCAGGACATCGCGCCACCAAGCCGCCATGGTGAAGGCGACCAAGCCAATGCCGAGCACGAGCAGGACAGCACCGCCGGTGATGCCGCGCATGACAAATAGCAGGCCCAGCACAAGCACAAAGGCCGCCACCGTGCCGACCAGCGGCCAGGGGCTCGGATTTACCAAATGGTAAGGATGTTGGACCTCACCGCTTGCCATGATGTCGTCCTCCGTCTGCCGACCGATCGCCGGCTTAGCCCTGATCGTTGGTTACACCCGGCAACGGCGCACGGGTTTGACGGTCGAGCGCCGCCTGTGCCGATGGCTCGGCTTCCTCGACAAAGAAAAAGGTATAGGACAGGGTTATTTCCTGCACATCGTCCGTCGTCCAGTGCGCATGCAGCTCCGGATCGACATAAAAGGACACCGGCATCTCGACCGTCTCACCCGGCTGCAAGACCTGCTCGTCGAAGCAAAAACAGGCGATCTTGCTGAAATACGGCCCGGCCTTGTGCGGCGTGACGTTGTAGACCGCGGTGCCGATGATCGGCTTGTCCGAGCGATTGGTCGCCTCGTAGAAGGCCAGATACGACGTGCCGAGCTGTACCTCCATCTCGCGCTGCACGGGCTTGAAGCCCCACGGCAGGTCCGGATCGACGTCGGCATTGAAGCGCACGGTCACGCGCTTGGTCGTTTCAGCGGTGCTTTCCACCTCGGCGACCCGTTGCGGCGTGCCGCCATAGCCGGTGACCGCACAAAACAGCCGGTACAGCGGCACGGAGGCCGCCGTCAGGCCGATCATGCCAACAATGATGCCGGTAAGCAGCCAGGCCGTGCGGGTGTTGCGCGCGCTCATGACAGGTTGCCGCCGATCTTGATCAGCGTCACGGCGTAGAACAGGCCGACCAGGGCCAGCAGGATGGCCGCAAGGGCAATGTTCTTTTGCCGCCGACGGCGTTTTTGTTCCTCGGTCAGTTCCATGCGCCGCTCCAAAGCCAAGTCATCAGCGCCTTGTCGAGCACCAGGGCCGTGAAGATGGCGAACAGGTACCACAGCGAATAGCGGAAGGTCGCCTTGGCCAGGTCGGTCGACGGTGCGCGGTAGAGCTGCCAGGCCAGATAGATAAAGCGCGCGCCCAAGCCCAGGGCGAACAGCGTGTAGAGCACGCTGGCCATGCCGACGAGCTGCGGCAAGAGCGTGACCGGCGTCAGCACGAGCGTGTAGGCGAACACGTGCAAGCGGGTCGCGGCCTCGCCGGCGACCACCGGCAGCATGGGCACGCGGGCATTGGCGTAATCGCTCTTGCGATAGAGCGACAGCGCCCAGAAATGCGGCGGCGTCCACATGAAGATGATCAGGAACAGAACGACGCTGGCCAGGGTCACGTCACCGCTGACCGCGGCCCAGCCGACCATCGGCGGGAAGGCGCCCGCTGCGCCGCCGATGACGATGTTCTGCGGCGTGCGCCGCTTCAGCCACATGGTGTAGACGATGACGTAGAAGGCGATGGTCAGCGCCAGCAGTGCCGCGGCCACCCAGTTGAGCGCCAGGCCCATGACCATGACCGCGAAGATCGACAGGGTCAGACCGAAACCGAGCGCATCTGCCGGGCTGATGCGCCCCTTGGCTGTCGGCCGCCAGGCGGTGCGCCGCATGATCTGGTCGATGTCGGCGTCATAGGCGTTGTTGATGGCAGCGGCTGCCCCGGCGGCCACCGTGATCGCCAGGACAGCCGTGACGAACAGCAGCGGATGCAGAGACCCCGGCGCCAGGAACATGCCCGCCCAGGCGGAAAACACCACCAGGCGCATGACGTTCGGCTTCATCAGGTGCCAGTAGTCGCGCACCGACGAACTTTGAACGGCAAGGCCGGCTTGTGCGTTGGCGACGGCCTGGGTGCCCGGGGTCTCCATCATGACGATGCTAACAATCCAAACACGTGATGACTTGGTGTGCCGCTTACTTGACATGCGGCAGCTCGTTGAAGCAGTGGAAGGGCGGCGGTGAGCTGACCGTCCATTCCAACGTCGTGGCCCCCTCGCCCCACGGGTTGTCCGCGCACTTCGCACCGCGGGTGAAGGTGTGCCAAAGCAGGTAGATGAAGAAGATCGCGCTCGCCGCGGCGATCAGCGACCCTGCGGTGGCCAGCATGTTCCAGCCGGCATAGGCATCCGGATAGTCCGGGATACGGCGCGGCATGCCGGCCAGACCGAGGAAGTGCATCGGGAAGAAGGTCAGGTTCACGCCGATGAAGGTCAGCCAGAAGTGGATCTGCCCGAGGCGCTCATCGTACTGCCGCCCGGTCATTTTGCCGACCCAGTAGTAAAAGCCGGCAAAAATGGTGAACATGGCGCCGAGCGACAGGACGTAGTGGAAGTGCGCCACGACGTAATAGGTGTCGTGCAGCAGGATATCGATCGGTGCATTGGCCAGGACGACACCGGTGACGCCACCGACGGTGAACAGGAAGATGAAGCCGATCGCGAACAGCATCGGGGTCTTGAAGCTGATCGAGCCACCCCACATGGTGGCAATCCAGGAGAAGATCTTGATGCCGGTCGGCACCGCAATGACCATGGTCGCCGCCAGGAAGTAGGCCTTCACATTCACGCCCATGCCGACCGTGAACATGTGGTGCGCCCAGACGACGAAGCCGATCACACCGATCGCGACCATGGCATAGGCCATGCCGAGATAGCCGAACACCGGCTTGCGCGAGAAGGTCGCCACGACATGGCTGACGATGCCGAAGCCGGGCAGGATCATGATGTACACTTCGGGGTGACCGAAGAACCAGAACAGATGCTGGAACAGCACCGGATCACCGCCACCGGCCGGATCAAAGAACGAGGTACCGAAATTACGATCGGTGAGCAGCATGGTGATGGCGCCAGCCAGGACCGGCAGGGCCAGCAGCAGCAAGAAGGCAGTCACCAGGATCGACCACGCGAACAGCGGCATCTTGTGCAGCGTCATGCCCGGCGCGCGCATGTTGAAGATCGTGGTGATGAAGTTGATCGCGCCCAATAGCGAGCTGATACCGGCCAGGTGCAGGGCGAAGATCGCCATATCCATCGACATGCCCGGATGGCCAATCGAAGCACTGAGCGGCGGGTAGATCGTCCAGCCGCCGCCGAAACCGCCGTCGACGAAGGCCGAGCCGAACAGCAAGATGAAGGCCGGCACGAGCAGCCAGAAGCTGATGTTGTTCATGCGCGGGAAGGCCATGTCCGGCGCACCAATCATCAGCGGCACGAACCAGTTACCGAACCCGCCGATCAGCGCCGGCATGAGGAAGAAGAAGATCATGATCAGGCCATGAGCCGTGACCAGGACATTGTAGAAGTGGTAGTCGCCACCCAGCACCTGATCGCCCGGCGCAGCCAGCTCCAGGCGAAAGATGATCGACATGATCATGCCGATGATGCCGGCGATGCCGCCGAACCAAAGGTAGAGCGTGCCGATATCCTTGTGATTGGTCGAAAACAGCCAGCGCTGCACGAAACTCGGGCTGTGGTCGTGCTCGGCGTGGGTGGTTGCGGCAGCCATGATCGCTCTTCCTCGTCAGATCAGTTGGCGGCAAGGCGGAGGTCGTCCGCGCCGTCGACCTTGGCGAACTCGGATTGGGCCTGCGCGACCCAGGTGTCGAACTCCTCTTGCGGCACGACCCGGACCATGATCGGCATGAAGCCGTGGAAGGTGCCGCACAGCTCGGAGCATTGACCGTAATAGATGCCGGGCTCGTCGACGCGAAACCAGGTTTCGTTGAGGCGGCCCGGCACGGCGTCGGTTTTGATGCCGAATGACGGCATCGCCCAGGAATGCAGCACATCAGAGCTGGTCACGAGCAGGCGCACGGTGGCACCGGCCGGCACGACAACGGCGTTGTCGGTGCCAAGCAGACGCGGCGGCAGTTCGTCCATGCCCAGCTGCGCCGCCACCTCGCTTCGCTCGGCTTCATCCTGCAGCATGTAGGCGTCGAAGGTGAAGTTCTCGTAGTCCGGGTACTCGTAGCTCCAGTACCACTGCCGGCCGATCGCCTTGAGCGTCATGTCGGCCTCGTCGACCCGGTCCATGAAGTACAGTGCCTTAAAGGACGGGATGGCGATGACCACCAGGATCAGCACGGGCACGGCAGTCCACACGATTTCGAGGATCGTGTTGTGCGTCGAGCGCGACGGGTTCGGATTGGCCGCCGCACGGAACCGCCAGACGGTATACACGAGCAGCACGAGGACGAAGATCGAGATCGCGAAAATGATCACCAGCAGCAGGTTGTGAAAGCTGGTCAGCATCTCGAGCACGGGCGTCGCCGGCTGTTGCAGGTTGAGCTGCCAGGGCGCAGCGACACCCTCTTGCGCCATCGCTGGCAGGGCGTTCACGAGCATGATCACCAGCGCGGCAGCGATCGCCGTCATGCGTGCAAACATCTACAACGCCTCTCTTTGATTACGGAACCCGGGGCCCGTGCGTTTGGTGTCGGATGCCCGATACCTTGATGCAGGTCAAGCATCGTGCTGGTCGGAATGTAGCTTTTGGTGCAACGGCGCAAACGGACAGGTCGCCGCACTTGGAACCAAGCAAAACAAGTGTTTAATGGCAATTCATGCAAAGGCTATATGTTCTTTTGTAGCCGCTTGCGCACGCTCCGGGCGGTCAGCCAAGCGATCGCGACAACCACAGGCGCCAACCCGGCCAGTGCATATTTTACCTGCTCGTCCGGTACAACCGCCTTCATGATATAGGCCAGCAGGCTGACGCCGTAATAGCTGATCGCCACGACTGAGAGGCCCTCGACCGTCTCTTGCAGGCGCACCTGCAGCTCGGCGCGCCGATTCATCGAGGTGAGCAGCTGCTGGTTTTGCTGCTGCACCTGCAGATCAACGCGCGTGCGCAGCAGATCAGCGGCGCGACCGATGCGCTCACTGAGCTGGCTCAAGCGGGTCTCGACCGACAGACAGGTGCGCCTGGCCGGCTCGAAGCGACGCTCGAGAAACTGCTGCAACGGCTGCAGACCCGGCAGACGCGACTCGCGCAGCTCGCGCAGCCGATCAGCGACGATGGCGGCATAGGCCCGGCCGGCACCGAAGCGGTAGGCAGTTTCGGCGATGCGTCGCTCGAGGCGCGCGGCTAGCCGGAAAATATCATCCAGCATCGTGCGCATGGAATCGGCATCGGTCAGTTGCGGCATGCGTGCTGTGATTTCCGCCAATTCACGCTCGATCTCGCTTAATTCCGGCGCGGTCTCGCGCGCCACCGGCAGGCTGAGCAGCGCCATCATGCGATAGGTGTCGATCTCGATCAGGCGCTGCACCAGCCGCGACAGGCCGCTCGGACTGAGCGCGCGGTTGCGCACCAGCATACGATTGAAGGAATCGCCATGCGCACGCAGCGAGGTCCACAGATCTGCAGCTTCGCCCATGACCTGGCTGCCGACCCGGCGATGGCCCTCGAACCAGATGTCCAGATCATCGGCATCATGCGGCTCGGTACCGGTCGCCTCGATGGCAATATGCGTGGCGGCGATGACCTGGCCCGGTACCTTGCTCAGCCAGTCCTGCGGCACAACCGCGATGGCCGCCTTGGCAAACGGGCTGTCAAACGCGCCCTCGACGATGAAGGTGTAGGTCGAAAACTCGGTGTGCCGCTCCCAGCGCAGGCGAAACTTGCCGAGTTGCACGGAGTAATGCGCAGCACCGTCCGGCGGCGGCCGCACGCCGTATCGGTTGCACAGTTCGGTAATGTGCGCCCGCTCGACGCTGTCGGTTGCTTCACCGGTAAGCAGGGCGATATGGCTCAGCCGCGCCGGCTCGCTGATGTCGATATACGGCCGATTGTGCAGCTCGGCATCCAGATCGGCGAGCTGCGATGAGGCCGTGAGCGACGTGCTGAGCAATACCCTTCCTCCTGAACGTTTCCGCAATGCAAGAAAGCAGCATCCGTGCGCCGGCGCCATGGCAACCGCACGCCATGCGGCATTGGCTGGCATGCGCCTTTGCGTATCGCCCTGGCCGCGCTAGGTCATGGGCACGATATGTCGTTAGCTTTTGCCGGGGACAGCCCATGACCAGCTTCGCAGATCTGCCCTCGCCGCTCGAGCGCGCCGGGCTTGATCCGGACAGCGCACGCCGCGTTGTCGCCGATGCTGTCACCGGTTGCGATGACGGCGAGCTGTTCGTCGAGATCCGCGAGAGCGAAGCGCTCAGCTTCGATGATGGCCGCTTGAAGAGCACGAGCTTCGATGCCGCCAGTGGTTTCGGCCTGCGCGCGATCGTCGGCGAAGCGATCGGCTATGCCCACTCGAGCGCATTCAGCGAGGCCAGTCTCAGCCGCGCCGCGAAGGCGGTGCAACAGGTGCGTCGCGGGCGCAGCGGCACGGCGGCGCTCGGTCCGCATGGCAGCAACGCGCGGCTCTACAGCGACATCAATCCGATTGGCACCCAGCCGATGAGCGCCAAGGTCGCCACCTTGCAGGCGATCGACGCTTATGCCCGTGAGCGGGATGTGCGCGTGCGTCAGGTTTCGATCAATCTGGCCGGTAGCTGGCAGGCCGTGGAAATCTTGCGTGCCGACGGCCTGCGCGTACGCGATCTGCGCCCTCTGGTCCGGCTCAATGTGCAGGTCGTCCTCGCCCAGGGCGAACGCATGGAGAGCGGCTCGTACGGTTTCGGCGGCCGCGTCGGCTATGACGGCCTGATCGAAGCGAGCGCCTGGCAGCACGCCGTCGGCAAGGCCATCCGCCAGGCCGAGGTGAAGCTGGACTCCGTCCCGGCCCCGGCTGGCGAGATGACCGTCGTGCTCGGGCCGGGCTGGCCGGGCATTCTGCTGCACGAAGCCATCGGCCACGGTCTCGAAGGCGACTTCAACCGTAAGAAAACCAGCGCCTTCAGCGGGCTCATGGGCAAACGGATCGCCGCACCCGGCATCACCGTGGTCGATGACGGCACGATCGCCGACCGGCGCGGCTCGCTCACAGTCGATGACGAGGGCACGGCGTCGACCTGCACGACCCTGATCGAGGACGGTGTGCTGATAGGCTACATGCAAGATCGCCAGAACGGCCGGCTGATGGGCACGGTCTCCACCGGCAACGGCCGGCGGCAATCCTATGCCCATGTGCCCATGCCGCGCATGACCAACACCTACATGCTGGCCGGCGACCACGAGCCGGCGGCGCTTTTCGAAGGCATCGAGCGCGGAGTCTACGGCGTGAACTTCGGCGGCGGCCAGGTCGATATCACCTCGGGCAAGTTCGTGTTCACCATGTCGGAGGCCTATCGGATCGAGAACGGTAAGATCACCGCTCCGCTCAAGGGCGCCACGCTGATCGGTGACGGCGCCGACGCCTTGACCAAGATCTCGGCGGTCGCCAACGACATGAAGCTCGATAACGGCATCGGCACCTGCGGCAAGGAAGGCCAGTGGGTGCCCGTGGGCGTCGGCCAGCCGTCCTTGCGGATAGATGGCCTCACCGTCGGCGGCACGGCGAAACCGGCCTAACCGTCGTCCTCGACCCGGACCATGGTTCCGACGATCTCGCGGCGGATGGCGCCGTCAACGATCGATCGGTAGCGCAAGTCCATCCCGAGATCGGTCAGCTCGCGCTCGTAGACCTGGAGCTCGTAGCCGCCATCCTCGGTGATCGCGAACGAGTAGACATAAGAGACGCCTTGATCAAAGCGCGCCCAGCGGGTCGCAGCCCCTTCCATGGCGCTTCGGTCATCGCGCTCACGGAACGGATCGTAGCCCTCGACCGCCTCGTAGAAGCCCTTGCGCCGCACCGGCTGGAAAATGGCGGTATTGGTGCGCCGCTCGACACCGGCGACGTCACGACGGCCGTCGACCAGGGTAACGCTGATCCAGTCTGCCTGGATGCCGTTGCGCTGGTAGCGCTTGATGACGACATCCATGTCGCGTTCGGCGCGCCGTTCGGTGTCCGGATCGTACACCTCGGCACGACCGACAAAGGTGCCGAAAAACGGCTCGAGATCGGCCGCGAACGCCGGCTGGGTGCCAGCGAGCGCGCACAATACCCAGACGACCGGTCGGATCATGATCGCTCCAGCAAGCACATGGCGCGCAGCGGCGTATTAAAGCCCGTGCGCCGCAGGTAAACGCTTTCGACACCGCCCTCCACCAGGCTGAACAGCCAGGTCTCAAGAGCGAAAGTGCCGTCATCGGCAACAGTCAGCGTGAACAGATCCAGCCCGCCGTCATGCAGGCGAAACCAGCGCGCCGGATCGCCCGCGAGCGGGTCATCCGCATCGACGTCGATATAGACGCCCATGTCCCGCTCATAGGTAAAGCGGGTGCTGATGCGCACCGGCTGCGGATCGCCGGCGGTGTTGGCGAACGGAAAGCCGGTGTAATCGATGCGAATGCGACGCCCGGTTTCGAGGGAGAAATTGAGATCGCTGGGATTGAGGAACGTCGCCGCACCGCCGGTTTCGGCCAGTTGCCCACAGACCCAGTCGCCCTCGAGCTGGTCGAGGACAGCCTCCTGTGCCTGTGTCTCCGCGACCAAGGCCGGGCCACAGAGCACACTGCCGATTACAAGGCCAAGCCGCCCCAGTCGACGCATCAGCGACCTCCCCTGCCGCGCACTCGCTCAAACGCAACCCTAGCGTGTCCTTTCGACTTTGGCACGGATTACCTCTCGTCGCTCGTCCGCGGCCGCGCGCTTGTGAACGCGCGCGCACGGGCCGTTCGCCAGCTCCCGGCCAGGGCCTGATAGCACGTGATCATGACAAGGCCGGCGGTCTCCGCGCGCAGGATCTGGGCGCCGAGGCTCACCGGTGTCACCTGCGCACAGTGCTGCAAAACCGCGCGCTCGTCCTCGGCGAAGCCGCCTTCCGGACCGACCAGCAGGGTGCGTGCGTTACTTGCCGGCAAGGCATCGGTGATCGGCACACCCTGGCCGCTTTCATCAGCCAACAGGATCGGTTCGCCGCGTCCCAGGAACGCGGTCAGCGCGACCATGTCGCGCAGCACCGGCGGCGCCAGTCGCTCGCTCTGCTCGCACGCCTCGATCATGAGCGCGCACAGGCGCTCGGCGTTGAGACGATCGACGACCGCCCGACGTGTCGCCACGGGTTGCAGCTCGGCCACACCGAGCTCGACGGCTTTCTCAACCAGGATTTCGAGCCGGGCACGCTTGATCGGCGCGAATGCCAGGCAGGGCCCGCCGGCATCTTCCGGCGCACGCACGCGTTCACCGAGCGCGAGTGTCAGGTTCCGCTTGGCATGGTGCAGGATGGTTGCGTCGAATTCGCCAGCGGTGCCGTTGAACACGCGAACGGCGGCACCCTCACGCAGGCGCAGGACGGTGGTCAGATAATGCGCCCGGCGCGCGTCGAGGTTGATTTCCTCTCCGCTATTCAGCGGCATTTCCAGGTAAAGTCGTGGGGTGTGTGCCATGCAACACTTGTAGCGCCGTGGGCGCGCGTCTAAAAGCGCGCCATGGGGGATGAGCACATGAACAGTGCAGCGGTAGCAGACCGGCAGTTGAGCTGGATCGAGCGCTTGCCAGCCGGCATCCAGCCCTACGCGGTCCTCGGCCGCTGGGATCGACCGATCGGCACCTGGCTGCTCTATTGGCCCTGTGCCTGGGGAACCGTGCTCGCACCGGGGATTCCCTCGTTCACCTTGCTCATTCTGTTCGGCATCGGTGCCTATGCCATGCGCGGCGCCGGCTGCACCTTGAACGACATGGCCGATCGCGAACTCGACCAGGGCGTCGAGCGCACGCGCAACCGGCCGATCGCCAGCGGTGCCGTCAGCCTTTACCAGGCCGGCGCGTTCTTCGCGCTGCAATCCCTGATCGGCCTGGTTGTGCTCTTGAGTTTGAATACGAGCGCGATCATCATCGGCCTCTTCTCGATACCGGTGATTGCGATCTACCCGTTCATGAAACGCATCACCGACTGGCCGCAGGTGGTCTTGGGTATCGCCTTCAACTGGGGCGCCCTGGTGAGCTGGGCAGCGGTCACCGGCGAGGTCGCCTGGCCGGCCATCTGGCTGTATCTCGCCGGCATCTGCTGGACGCTCGGTTACGACACGATCTACGCCCATCAGGACAAGGCGGACGATGCCATCGTCGGCGTGCGCTCGTCGGCCCGGGCGCTCGAAGGCAAGACCGTGCCGTTTTTATGGCTGATGTACACGCTGATGATCGTCCTTGTCATGCTCGCCGCCTGGACGGCCGGCCTGTCCTGGCTGGTCCTGCCGGGCCTGGTGGCGGTCGCAGCGCATCTGATCTGGCAGATCCGCACGCTCGACATCGATCATCCCGACAATTGCCTGGCGCGCTTTCGCAGCAATCGCGATCTCGGCCTGATCCTCTACACCGCCCTGCTCCTGGGCCAGTTCGGCGCCAGCCAGCCCTGATGGCCCAGCAACAGCGACCGTTGTTCGGCCTGCTGCCGACGCTGGGCGATCTCGAGCAGAGCTGGGACGAGATCACCGACATCGCCCTGGATCGCCGCGTGCGCCTGGCGGTCACCGGCCTGCGCCATTCAGGCAAGACCGTGTTCATCAGCGCACTGGCGCATCATCTGCTCGACGGCCGACATCTGGCGTTCCTGAAAGTCGCCCATGAGGGCCGCTATATCGGCGCCAAGCTGCTGCCGCAGGGCTATCGCGATCCCAAGCCTTTCCCGTTCGCCCGATATGTCGAGCTGCTCGACAGCGATCCGCCGGCCTGGCCGAAGGCGACCGATGATCTCACCGGGCTGACCTTTCGCATCCGCTTTCGCCCGAGCGGCTTTGTCGCCCGCCAGCTCTCGTCCATGGCCAGCCTGCGCCTGGAACTGGTCGACTATCCAGGCGAGTGGCTACTCGATCTGCCCTTGCTCGACACCGATTTCGACGGCTTTGCCCGCGGCGCGCTCGGCCTCATGGACAAGCCGGTGCGCGCACCGTTCGCCAGGCCCTATCTGGAACGGCTGGACACGATCGACCCGGGTGGCCCGGCGGATCCGGTGCTGGCCGCCGAACTGGCCGCGCTCTTTACCGACTATCTGCTCGCCTGCCAGCGCGATGGCCATCTGTCGCTGATCCAGCCGGGCCGGTTCACCATGCCCGGCAGCCTCAAGGGCTCGCAGGCGCTGCAGTTTGCGCCGGTGCCGCCAGGCGACAACACGCGCGGCTCGCTGCGCCGGCTGATGGCCGATCGCTACACCGCCTACAAGCGCGAGGTGGTCTATCCGTTCTACGAGCAGCACTTCTCGCGCTTCGACCGACAGATCGTCCTGGTCGACGTCATGAGCGCGCTGAACGAAGGCCCCGGCGTGTTCGACGATACGGAAATCGCCCTGTCGGCGGTTTTGCAAAGTTTCAACTATGGCCGCAGCTCGCTGCTCTCCCGTCTGTTCAGCCCGAAGATCGACAAGCTGCTGTTCGCCGCCTCGAAGGCCGATCACGTCTCGGCCAGCCAGCATGCCAATCTGAAGATCCTGCTCGGCAGCATGGTCGCGCGGGCGGCGCGCGCGGCCAAATTCGAGGGCGTCGACACCGATACGCTCGCCCTGTCGGCGATCCGTTGCACCGATACCGTCAAACGTGACTACCAGGGCCAGACGCTGTCCTATGTTCGCGGCCGGCTGAAAAAGGACGGCAGCGAAACCGTGCTCTATCCGGGCGAGATTCCGCCGGACATGCCGGAAGCCAGCGACTGGCAGGAAGGCCGTTTTCGCTTTAAGGCCTTTGCCCCGAGGCCGCTGTCCAGCGAAGGCGGCCGGCATATCCGTCTAGATGCTGCGCTGGAATTCCTCATCGGAGACCGGTTGCTATGAGTGCGCGCGGCCCGTTCACCCCGCATGAGTTCAAGCCAGAGGAGCTCGATCCGGCCACGGTCGAGCTGGTCACCGAGGACATCGATCCATCGGCGCTGCCGGCCGAGCCGGACATCGTCGCGCTCGAGGCACCGGCACCGTCGCGCACGCGCTTCGGGGATTGGTTCTGGGGCGGCTTCGGCGTGCTGCTCGGCGGTGGGCTGATCTACGAGACCTGGCGCTGGATCGCCGATCTGTTCACCGGCAACCCGATCCTCGGCTCGGCGTTCGCTCTGGCGCTCCTGGCGGCGGTCATCGGCGCGTCGGGCGTCATCTGGCGTGAGATCCGCGCGCTGATGAGCCTGCACAATATCGAAAATCTCCGCCAGCTCTCGGCGCGCATCAAGGACGAGGACACCCACGGCCAGGCTGGCACGGTCATCCCGCCGCTCGAGAAGATCTACAGGGACCGCGAGGATGTCGCCGAGGCGCTGGCGCGCTTCGAGGCGCGCGATGACGAGGCCTTGAGCGACAGCGAGCGCATGACCCTGTTCGCCCGCACGGTGCTCGAGCCGCTGGACAAGCGCGCCTATCGCCTGGTCATGGCCGGCGCGCGCGATATCAGCGTGCTCACCGCGATTTCACCGCTGGGTTTGCTCGACGGCCTGATCGTGTTCGGCCGCAATCTCATGACCATGCGTCAGGTCGCCGGGCTTTACGGCGTGCGCCCGGGCTTTTTCGCCACGCTCGGTCTGATCAAGCGCAGCCTGCGCAATCTGGCCATCGCCGGCATGGCCGAACTGGTCACCGACACCGCCACGAGCCAGCTCGGCGCCTCGCTCATGGGCCTGCTGTCGGCCAAGGCCGGTCAAGGCATGACCAACGGCATTCTCGCCGCGCGCTTCGGGCTGGCGACCATCGTGCAATGCCGCCCGCTCGCGTTCGAGGAAGGCGAAATGCCCAAGCTCGCCCACATCCGCAAGGAGCTGTTCGGTGCGGACGCGGACAAGCTGCCGGGCACGGCCACCGGCGGGCGTTAAGCCGTCTGGCTCGTGGCGACGTCGCGCGTGACCGGGATGTCGAGCTTATCCAGCATCTCCTTCGGCACGATCTGCCAGTACTTGCCGACATCGCGATCGAAATCGGCGAGCAGGCGCTCGGCATAGCGGCTGTGCGTCGCCTTGAAGTGCGCTTCGATCAGGCTGCTCAGCTCGGCGACGTAGTGATCGACCTCGATTTTTTGGAAGATCACCATGTCCTGGTTGATCTTGTAGGGCAGACGGCCGTCGGGGTCGTAGACATAGGCCATGCCACCGCTCATGCCGGCGGCGAAGTTGTCGCCGACGGCACCGAGGATGACTGCCTTGCCGCCGGTCATGTACTCGCAGCCATTGTCGCCGCAGCCTTCGACCACGGTGATCGCCCCGGAATTGCGCACGGCAAAGCGCTCGCCCGCCTGACCGGCGGCGAACAGATAGCCCGAGGTGGCACCGAACAGACAGGTGTTGCCGATGATGACGTTCTGGTTGCTGACCAGGCGCGAGGAAACCAGCGGCCGGACGACGATCGTACCGCCGGACAGGCCCTTGCCGACATAGTCATTGGCATCGCCGAACACTTCGAGCTTCAGGCCGCGCACGCCGAACGCGCCCAGCGACTGACCGGCCGAGCCGCGCAGGCGCACGGTCAGATGGCCGTCGCTCAAGGTGTCCATGCCGTATTTGCGCGTGATCATCGCCGACATGCGCGTGCCAACGGCGCGGTAGGTGTTCCGCACATTGTAGGTGAGCTGCATCTTCTCACCGTCATCGAGCATCGGCTTGGCGTCCTCGATCATGCGCGCATCGAGGGTATCCGGTACCGGATTGCGGCCCTGCAACTTGTTGGTGCGACCCAAGCCGCCGTCATCGACCTTCACCAGAATCGGGTTGAGGTCGAGATCATCGAGATGGCGCGTGTTCTTGACCTGATCGCGCAGCTCAGAGCGCGAGAGCTGGCGAAGAAGGTCGGTCCGGCCGACGGCCTCTTCGAGTGAGCGCAGGCCGAGCTGGGCAAGGATTTCGCGGATTTCCTCGGCGATGAAGGTGAACAGATTGACCACCTTCTCGGGCGTGCCGGTGAACTTCTGGCGCAGCGCCTCGTCCTGGGTGCACACGCCGACCGGGCAGGTGTTCGAGTGGCACTGCCGCACCATGATGCACCCCATGGCGATCAGCGAGGTCGTGCCGATGCCGTATTCCTCGGCACCGAGCAGCGCGGCGATGACCACATCGCGGCCGGTCTTGATGCCGCCGTCGGTGCGCAGGGTCACGCGGTGACGCAGATTGTTCAAGGTCAACAGCTGGTTGACCTCGGATAGGCCAAGCTCCCACGGGCTGCCGGCATATTTGATCGAGGTCTGCGGCGACGCGCCCGTGCCGCCGCTGTGGCCGGACACGAGAATGACGTCGGCATTGGCCTTGGCCACGCCGGCGGCAATCGTGCCGATGCCGGCCTCGGAGACCAGCTTGACGCACACGCGCGCATCAGGGTTGATCTGCTTCAGGTCGTAAATGAGCTGGGCGAGATCCTCGATCGAGTAGATGTCGTGGTGCGGCGGCGGCGAGATCAAGGTCACACCGGGCGTCGAGTGACGCAGCCTGGCGATGTCGACGGTCACCTTGAAACCGGGCAGCTGGCCACCCTCGCCGGGCTTGGCGCCCTGGGCGATCTTGATCTCGATCTCGCGGCAGTTGTTCAGATACTCGGCGGTGACGCCGAAGCGGCCGGAGGCGACCTGCTTGATCACTGAATTGGCGTTGTCGCCATTGGCGCGCGGGGTGTAGCGCTCCTTGCCTTCGCCGCCCTCGCCGCTGTCGGCCTTGGCACCGATGCGGTTCATGGCGATCGACAGGGTCTCGTGCGCTTCGGGGCTGAGCGCACCTAAGGACATGCCCGGCGTCACAAAGCGCTTGCGGATCTCGGTGGTGGACTCGACCTCGTCGAGGTTCACCGGCATGTCGCACGGCTTGAAATCCAGCAGATCGCGCACCGAGATCGGCTCCTGCTGGTAGATCATCTCGGCATATTTGAGATAGGCCCGATAGCTGTCGATCGCGACCGCATGCTGCAACTGGTGGATCGCCTTGGCCTCGAAAGCATGCTTTTCGCCGCCGCGCCGATAGCGATAGATGCCGCCGATGGCGAGCGGCGGGTTGTCCGGGTTGAAGGCGCGCTCGTGCTGCGCCAGCACCTTGTTCTGCAGGCCGGTCAGCCCGATGCCGGAAATGCGCGAGGTCAGGCCCGGGAAGTATTCGGCGACGAGCGAGCGCGACAGGCCGATGGCTTCGAAATTATAGCCGCCGCGATAGCTGCTCAGAATGGAAATGCCCATCTTGGACATGATCTTGAGCAGGCCCTGATTGACCGCCTCTTTGTAGCGCTCGAGGCATTCGTCCAGCGTGAAACCGGGGAACAGGTTGCGGCTGTGGCGATCGGCGATGGCCGCCTCGCTCAGATACGCGTTCACGGTTGTCGCGCCGACACCGATCAGCACGGCAATCGAGTGGGTGTCGAGCGCTTCGCCGCTGCATACCGTGATCGAGCTGAAGCTGCGTAAGCCCTCGCGCACCAGATGGCTGTGCACCGCGGCCGTTGCCAGGATCATCGGGATCGGTGCGCGGGTGGCGCTCACGGCATGATCGCTGAGCAGCACCTGCTCACAGCCCGAGCGTACGGCTTCCTCAGCCTCCGAGCGCACGCGCTCAAGCGCGTGGTGCAAGGCGCCAGGGCCATTGCCAGCGGCGAAGGTGCAGTCGATCTCGACGACCTTGTCGCCGAAATAGTTGCGCAGCGCGATCATATCGCGATGCAAAAGAAGCGGGCTCTGTAACTGTAAAATCGTCGTCTGGCTCGGGTCCTCGGCATAGACGTTACCGAGATTGCCATAGCGCGTCTTGAGGCTCATCACGCCCCATTCACGCAAGGGATCAATCGGCGGGTTGGTGACTTGCGAGAACTGCTGACGGAAATAGTGGTGCAGACCGCGATAGCGCTTGGACAGCACGGCCATGGGCGTGTCGTCACCCATCGAGCCGAGCGCTTCCTTGGCATCGAGCACCATCGGCGCGAGGATCAGCTCCATGTCCTCGACGGTCTGCGCGAACAGGTTCTGACGGCGGCGCAGCTCGTCCGGCTCGAAGGTTTTCGGCGCGGGCGACACCCTGGCGGTGAGATCCTCGAGGTGCGTGATCCCCTCGACCCACTGGCTGTAGGGCTTCACGCTGGCGAGATGGTCCTTGAGCTCGGCATCGTGGAAGAACTTGCCCTCGAGCAGGTCGACACCGATCGTCTGGCCGGGGCCGACACGGCCCTTCTCGACAATGCGCTCTTCGGCCAGCGGCACCATGCCGGCTTCCGAGCCGCATACCAGCAGGCCATCGCCGGTCCGGGCATAGCGCAACGGCCGCAGGCCGTTGCGATCCATGCCGCCGATGACCCAGCGGCCATCGGTGGCGACCACCGCCGCCGGACCGTCCCAGGGCTCCATAACGCAGTTGCAATAGGAGAACAGGTCCCGGTGCGCCTGGGGCATTTCGATATTGTGCGACCAGGCCGGCGGGAGCAGCAGCGACTTGACCAGCGGCAGCGGCCGGCCGGCCCGGACCAGCGCCTCGATCACGGCATCGAGGGCGGCACTGTCCGAGCTGCCCGACTGAATGATCGGCTTGATGTCCTCGTTGAACGGTCCGAACAGCTCGGCATGCATGCGCGTCTCATGCGAGCGCATCCAGTTGGTGTTGCCGCGCACCGTATTGATTTCGCCATTGTGAGCGGCCGCCCGAAAGGGTTGCGCCAGCTTCCAGGTCGGCCAGGTATTGGTCGAATAGCGCTGATGAAAAATGGCGAAGCGCGACACGAAACGCTCGTCGCGCAGATCGGGATAGAACGTGTCGATTTCTTCGGCGAGAAATAGGCCCTTGTAGATCACCGACACGCATGACATCGAGCAGATGTAAAAATCGGTGATGTTGGCATCGAGCGCGTGCTTCTCGATGCGCCGGCGAATAATGAACAAGTCACGCTCGACGCGTTCGGCATCGCGAGCGGCCGGATTGCCGATAACGATCTGCTCGATCTCGGGCCGGGTGGCATTCGCCTTGGTACCGGTAACCTCGGTATTGACCGGCACCTGGCGCCAACCATGCAGCGTGTAGCCAAAACGCAGGATCTCGGTCTCGACCAGGGTGCGGCAGGTCTCTTGGGCCGAGAAATCCGTGCGCGGCAAGAAGATCATGCCGACGGCGACCTGCTCGTCGCTGTCGATGCGCATCTCGTGCTTGAAGAAGTCTTGCGGAATCTCGACATGAATGCCGGCGCCGTCACCGGTCTTGCCATCGGCATCGACAGCGCCGCGGTGCCAGACCGCTTTCAACGCCTGGATGCCGGCTTGGACCACTTCGCGCCGCGCACTGCCATCGACGGCAGCGATGAAGCCGACGCCGCAGGCATCGTGCTCGTCACGCGGGTCGTACATGCCTTGCCGGCTCAGGCGCTCGGCCTCAGCCTTGTAGCCGGTATAAGCCGCGATGCCGTGGGCTGCGCTCATCGGGTGGCTCGCCTTCGATGTCATGCCTGTTCCACTCCGCTTGGCCGACGGGCGGCCGTCTTTCCTTCTTCCGGCTGATCGCCCGTCGCCGCATGCGACGCCAGGCACTCTGAGGCCCGTTGGCGCGCTCAGGACGCCAGGGCAAGATCGCCGGTCTCTTTGTTCTCGCTGCCTGCCCTGGCGCGCGCGCGCAGATAGCTGTGCATGCCATCCGCGGCATCCCGACCATCGCGCACCGCCCAGACAACCAGTGATGCGCCACGCACGATGTCGCCACCGGCGAACACACCCTCCATCTCGGTCATCATGGTCGACCAGTCGACCTTGACCGTGCCCCACTTGGTCACCAGCAGTTCGGGCTGATCGAAGAGGAGCGGCAGGTCCTCCGGATCGAAGCCGAGGGCATTGACGACCAGATCCGCCTGCACCGTGTAGCTGCTGTTCGGCACCGGCTCCGGCGCTTGGCGGCCGGTGGCATCCGGTGGGCCCAGACGCATGCGCACGGCACGCACGGCGGCAACATTGTTCGCGTCATCGCCGAGAAAGGCCTCGGGTGCGGCCAGCCATTCAAAGCGCACGCCCTCTTCTTCGGCATTGGCAACCTCGCGCATCGAGCCTGGCATGTTCGCCTTGTCGCGGCGATAGAGGCAGGTGATCGACGCGGCGTTCTGGCGGACCGCCGTGCGCACGCAGTCCATGGCGGTATCGCCGCCGCCGATGACCACGACATGCTTGCCGTCGGCATTGAGACTGCCGTCGTCATAGGCGGGCACGCGATCGCCCAGGCCCTGGCGATTGCTCGTGGTCAGGTAATCCAGGGCGGCGACGACGTTGTTCAGGCCGACACCGGGCAGCCGCACGGCGCGCGCCTTGTACACGCCGGTGCCGACGAACAGCGCGTTGTGCCGGGCGCGCAGCTCGCTGAAGGTGACATCGCGGCCGACCTCGATGTTCATGTGAAACGTCACACCGCCGTCCTCGAGCAGCTTCCAGCGGCGCTCGACAATGTGCTTTTCCAGCTTGAAGCCCGGAATGCCATAGATCAACAGGCCGCCGACGCGGTCGTAGCGGTCATAGACGTGAACCTGATAGCCCTTGCGGCGGAGCTGGTCGGCGACTGCCAGACCGGCCGGACCGGCACCGATGATGCCGATCGACTGATCGAGTTCGACATCCGGACGGGCCGGCTTGACCCAGCCGCGCTCGAACGCCGTGTCGGTGATGTGCCGCTCGACCGCGCCGATAGTGACCGTGCCGTGGCCGGCCTGCTCGATGACACAATTGCCCTCGCACAACCGGTCCTGCGGGCAGATGCGGCCGCAGATCTCGGGGAAATTGTTGGTCGCCGAGGACAGCTCGTAGGCCTCCTGCAGGCGATCCTCCGCGGTCATGCGCAGCCAGTCGGGAATATTATTGTGCAGCGGGCAGTGGACCTGACAGAACGGAATGCCGCATTGTTCACAGCGCGCCGCTTGCTCAGCGCCGGATGTCTCGTCGTACTTGCCGTAGATCTCGTCGAAGTCATGGCGACGCTCCTCGGCGGAACGCTTTTCCGGCGTCGCCTGGGGCACGTTGACGAATTGCATCATCTTCTTTGCCATGAAAACAGGCTCCTTGAGGGCACGAGGCCTCCGGGGTTGCGGCTTCTCGGGCCGCTCGCAAGCAAATGCGCTAAAGCGCTGACATTTCGGCAGAGCCGTGTGTATAACGACGACGTTTGAAACGGTCCAGCCAATTATGTTCCGCTATGCGCCCTTTTTCCAGTCCTTAGCTTCGTCCCGCCAGCGCCGAGCCGCTCAACGGCGAATTCTCCCAGCGATTTAGTACCAAAACAGTACCATCTAGCCGGAAAGCCACGCGATGGAGCCTCTCTCCTTGCTGCAAATCGCGGTGCTCGCCCTCGTCCAGGGCATCACCGAGTTCCTGCCCATCAGCTCCTCGGGCCATCTGGTGCTGACACCGATCCTGTTCGGCTGGCCGGATCAGGGCATTTTGATCGACGTCGCCGTGCATGTCGGCACGCTGGTCGCCGTGGTGATCTATTTCGGCCGCGACGTCTTGTTGATGCTGCGCGGCGTTGGCAGCGGCTCGGCGGTGGCCGCCAGTGACAGCGAACGCGCACGCGGCGGCCGGCCGATCGAGGGCCGCAGGCTGTTGATTTATGTGATTGTCGCGACCATCCCAGTGATCGCCGTCGGCCTGGCCATTTCGGTCTTCGATCTGCTGGACGGCATGCGCAACATCACCGTCATCGGCTGGACCATGCTGGTGTTCGGCATCATCCTCTGGCTGGCCGATCGTTACGGCACGCACGCGGCCGGCCTGGGCGACATGCGCCTGATCGACGCCCTGCTCATCGGTCTGGCACAGGTGCTGGCGCTGATTCCCGGCACATCGCGCTCGGGCATCACCATGAGCATGGGCCGCGCCCTCGGTTTCAAGCGCGATGAAGCGGCACGCTTTTCCTTGTTACTGGCCATCCCGACCATCGCCGCCGCCGGCCTGCTCGCGACCAAGGAGATCATCGAGCTGGGCGAGCTCTCGATCGGCCGTGATGCCATCATCGGTGCGATACTCGCCGGCCTGAGCGCCTGGCTGGCGATCTGGGCGATGATGGGCTGGCTGCGGCGCGCCAGCTTCACGCCGTTCGTGATCTACCGAGTCATCCTCGGCCTGATCTTGCTCGCAATCGCCTACAGCTGACGCCAGGCAGGACGCGCGCCGTGGCCTTAAGCCTTGCGCTCGACGGCAGCGCGCGCCTTCGGTGGCATGAAGCGGCGCAGATACTGCGGCACGATCAGGTCCATGGGCGTCGGGTCGATGCCGAGATCGTTCAGTGTCAGCGCGTTATCGCCGACGACATTGTCGGTCTTGAGCAGCTCGACCTGATCGCGTGTCAGCATCGGCTTGGGCAACAGCTCGAGGAAACGCGCCTGCAGCTTGGCCAAACCGAACGGCAACGGCGCCAGAAAGCGCTTCTGCCCGGTGATGCTCAGCATGTAGCGCAGAAGCTCGGCGAAGCTGGCGACCTTCGGACCACCCAGCTCATAGATCTTGCCACGCGCCTCGGGTCGGCTCAGGCCCGCCATGACCGCCGCGGCGACATCGCCGACATAGACCGGCTGGAACTTGGTCGTGCCGCCGCCCACCAGCGGCAGCGCCGGCGCGAGGCGCGCCATGGCGGCAAAGCGGTTGAAGAACTCGTCCTCCGGACCGAACAGGACGCTCGGGCGCACGATGACCGCTTCCGGAAAGGCATCGCGCAAGGCCTGCTCGCCTTCGCCCTTGGTGCGGGCATAGACCGCGCTGCTGTTCGGATCGGCGCCGATGGCCGAGACGTGCACCACCGATTGCAGCCCCAGATCGCGCGCGGCGACGCCGATATGCCCGGGCAGTTCGGCCTGCAGGCGGAGAAAATCCCCGCGTTTGCTCTCGTAGAGTATCCCGACGAGATTGACCACGGCGTCCGAGCCCTGAATGGCGGCACGGACGTCCTTCGGATCGGACACGTCGCGGGCTTCCGGCACGATCTGACCGATGTCGCCCAGCGGTTTCAGGAACAGGGCGCGGTCGATGCGCCGGCTGGGCACGCGGATATACGCGCCGGCATGGGCGAGTTTTTCGACCACATATCGTCCGATAAAGCCGGTGCCGCCGAAGACAGTGACGGTCTTGTCGCGCATGAGCGCTCCTCCATGCCTGGTATATCGGCTGCTCGCCTCGTCTTTGGCAAAATCTAAGGCGGCGAGTGGTGATTGAACAGGCGTATCGCGACGCACGGCTTGTGCGGTTGACGCACCTGTGGCTTTCGACCATAAGCCTGCGCACACCCAGCCCAGGTGGCGGAATTGGTAGACGCGCTAGCTTCAGGTGCTAGTGATCGAAAGGTCGTGGAGGTTCGAGTCCTCTCCTGGGCACCACCGTTCTCAATGATGCGGATGATGCTCTAGGGACTGGCGCCGCGAGCTCACGAGCGACGATCGACGGATCGAGGGTGCCGTCCATGGCCATCCACTACCACCGCGGTGATCTACCGGCCCAGTTCGCGCCGGCTTCGACGATCGCCATCGACACCGAGGCCATGGGCCTCAATCCCCATCGCGACCGCCTGTGTCTGGTGCAGCTTTCCAATGGCGACGGCGAGGTGCATCTCGTGCAGTTCGAGCCGGGCCGCTATGACGCACCGCGTTTACGCGCCCTGCTCGCGGATGGCGATCGGCTCAAGCTGTTTCATTTCGCCCGCTTCGATATCGCCTTGATGCGCCACTACCTCGGCGTCACCGCCGCGCCGGTGTATTGCACGAAGATCGCCTCGAAGCTGGCGCGCACCTACACCGATCGCCACGGCCTCAAAGACATCTGCCGCGAACTGCTCGGCGTCGATCTGAGCAAGCAGCAGCAGAGTTCGGACTGGGGCGCGCCGGAGCTGAGCGACGCGCAGCAGGCCTATGCCGCCGGCGATGTGCTCTACCTGCACCGCTTGCGCGACGTCCTCGATGGCATGCTGATGCGTGAGGGTCGCATGCATCTGGCCGAAGCGGCCTTCGCTTTTTTGCCGACCCGGGCGGAGATGGACCTCGCCGGCTGGCCGGACATCGACATTTTTGCCCATTGAGGGCGTTGTCGCCGCGCAGGCACGTATCCTTGACCGGCACACATCAGCCTAGCGATTGACCACGGCCGCGCGTCTGCCCATAAACGGCAGCGAAAACTTATGCAAGTTTCGCGCCGCCTTGAATGCGGTGGTGCGGACGCAAGCGAGAGGCATTGGTGAGCGCACGGTCTCAAAACGCCGCGGTTGTAGACCCGGGCGACGGCACGTTGGCGGTCGGACGGCGTGTGCTGCGCCTGGAGGCGGATGCCCTGCTGGCCGCGGCCGAGACGCTGGGCCAACCCTTCCATGACGCCGTGCATGTCCTGGGCGCCGTGAAAGGCCGCGTGATCGTCACCGGCATGGGTAAATCCGGCCATATTGCCCGCAAGATCGCCGCGACCTTCGCCTCGACCGGCACGCCGGCGCATTTCGTTCATCCGGCCGAGGCCAGCCATGGCGATCTCGGCATGATCACGGGTGATGACGTCGTCCTGGCGCTGTCCAATTCGGGAGAAACGCCGGAGCTGGCCGATGTCATCGGCTATGCCAAGCGTTTTTCCATCCCCCTGATCGCCCTGGTCGGCCGGACACCGAGCGCGCTTGCCGATGCCGCCGATGTCGTCTTGTTGTTGCCGAAAAAACCGGAAGCCTGTCCGATGGGCTTGGCGCCGACGACCTCGACCACGGCCAGCCTGGCCCTCGGCGACGCCCTGGCCGTGGCGCTCCTCGAGCTCAAGGGCTTCACGGCCGCGGATTTCGGCACGTTCCATCCCGGTGGCAAGCTTGGCACCCGCCTGATCAAGGTCGATGACCTCATGGCCCGGGATGACGCCCTGCCCCTGGTCGACGCCGGCACCAGCTTGAACGCTGCGATCCTGGAGATCACCGCCAAACGGCTCGGTTGTGTCGGCATTGTCGACGGTCAGGGCGCGCTGATCGGCATCATCACCGATGGCGACCTGCGCCGGCATTTGAGCAGCGATCTGCTCGATCAGCCAGTCGAAGCCCTGATGACGCACAAGCCCAAGACGATCCGCACCGGGGCGCTGGCGGCCGAAGCGGTCGCCTTGATGAACGCCCATAGTATCACCGCCCTGTTCGTCATGGACGCTCAGCGCCCGGTCGGGGCCTTGCACATGCATGACTGCCTTCGCGCGGGGGTGGTCTGACATGGCGGCCGCCTATGCCGACCGTCAGCGGCGCCACAACGACCATGGCAGCGGCTACAGCCGTTTCGTCGACATCATGCGCTGGGTGCTGCCGGCCAGCGCGCTGGGCTTGGCCGCCCTGGTGATCGCCTGGCCGTCAATCTACGGCAGCGGCCTGATCGCGCCGGCCTTGCGCACCGTGGAGGACCTGGGCGCCCAGTCCATGCGCATCGAACGGCCGCAATACAAAGGGCGCACCGGCAACGGCGACGTCTATGAAGTCACCGCGGCCTCGGCCTTTCTCAATCCGCAGGATCCGGACACGATCTTCTTGGAATTTCTCGATGCCGAGCTTGAAGGTGCCACGCCGGTGCAGCTTAAATCGCTGAACGCCACCTATTATCGCGACAAGGAACTGCTCACCCTTGGCGGCGGCATCGAACTGCGCGCGCGGGACGGCTATCGCTTCGTCACCGACAGCGCCCGGGTCGATCTCGCTAAAGGCCAGGTCGACGGCGAAGTCGCCGTGCAGGGCAGCGGCCCGGCTGGACGGATACGTGCCGATGCCTTTCGCGTGCGCGACGGCGGCGACTTCTTGCGCTTTGAAGGCAATGTCCACACCGTGCTCTATCCCGGGGCGACTTCGACCGGCGCTGGCGATCCCGCCAGCGATCAAGCTGGAGACGGCTTGTGAGATTGATCCGCCTGCGCAGGTTCACCCTGACCGTCTGGTTCGACAGCCTCATTTTGCTGATACAGAGCAGCGCCTCGCTGGCCCAGACCGCCGACAATGGCCTGGGCGGCCATGACTCCTCGCAGCCGATCGACGTGACGGCAGACGTGCTGAACGTCTACCGCGATCAGAACATGGCCGAGTTCAAGGGCAATGTGGACGTCGTCCAGGGCGACATGGTCCTGCGCGCCAGCCGGCTGCGCGTCTTCTACACAGGTGCCGCCGAAGAGACAGTCGCCGGTAGCGGCACGCCTGAGCCGGCACCCGAAGACGACGGCGGCGAAGAGCAGAGTGCCATCGAGCGGATCGAGGCCGACGGCGAGGTGTACGTATCATCGCCGCGCGAAGCCGCCCAGGGTGACACCGGCGTGTACGACGTCACCGGCAACACGATCACGCTGAACGGCAATGTCGTCCTTACCCGCGACGAGAACGTCATTCGCGGCGATCGGCTGGTGGTCGATCTGACCGCCGGCACCTCGACCATCGAATCGGCCGTCAGCAGCAGCGAGGGCGGTGCCAAACAGGACCGGGTGCGCGCACGGTTCGTGCCGGCGCAGGAAGAAGGTGCCGAGCGTGAGTAGTTCCGAGCACTTGCCGCTGCGCACCAATGGTGCTGCCTCGGCCGGACCGCGGCTGGTGGCGGAGAACAAGGGCCTCGAGGCGCATCGCATCGGCAAGCAGTTCAAGGGCCGCGTGGTGCTGCGCGATATCAGCCTGCACGTGCAGCGCGGTGAGGCCGTTGGCCTGCTCGGGCCGAACGGTGCCGGCAAGACCACGTGCTTTTACATCATCACCGGGCTGATCCGCGCCGATCACGGTACCGTCGCCCTCGATGGCGCCGCGATCACCGATCTGCCGGTCTATCGGCGCGCGCGCATGGGCATCGGCTATCTGCCGCAGGAGGCCTCGATTTTCCGCGGTCTGAGCGTGGAAGACAATATCCGCGCCGTGCTCGAGGTGTCCGAGCCGGACAGCAACAAGCGGGAAAGCAAGCTGGATTCCCTGCTTGCCGAGTTCGCGCTCGATCATTTGCGCCGGGCCCCGGCCATGGCGCTCTCCGGCGGCGAGCGGCGGCGCACGGAGATCGCTCGCGCACTGGCCTCGGAGCCGAGCTTCATGCTGCTCGACGAACCGCTCGCCGGCATCGACCCGATCAATGTCAGTGAAATCCGCACCCTGGTAAGTCACCTCAAGGAACGCGGGCTCGGCGTGCTGATCACCGACCACAATGTCCGCGACACGCTCGACATCATCGACCGGGCCTACATCCTGCACGACGGCCACGTCCTGATGGAAGGCGGTCCCGACGAGATCGTCGCCGACGAGCGCGTACGCCGCGTCTATCTCGGCGAACGTTTCAGTCTGTGAGGAAGGTTATCCGTTGAGCTTGGGCCTCCGTCTCGACATCAAGCAGACCCAGGGGCTGGTCATGACGCCCCAGCTGCAGCAGGCGATCAAGCTGTTGCAGCTGTCGAACATTGAGCTGAACGCGTATGTCGAGCGCGAGCTGCAGGAGAACCCCTTTCTCGAGGTCGATGAGCGGCCTGAGGCCGATGCGCCGGACGGCCCGAACGATGCCGGCGAGAGGGCCAGCGAACCGGTCGGCGAGATCAACGGCCATGCGCTGGACGGCACGCTCGACATGGCGCCCGAGCGCGCCGACAAGCCGAGCGCTGCGGATGAAGGCTGGAGCGAGCCGCCGCAGGCCGAGCTCGGCGACAGCCTGCGCGTCGATCAGCACGGCCTCGGTGAGCGTGCCGGCGCGCGCACCTTCGATGACGAGCTGCCCGATCTCGAGGCCCGTCTGTCTCGGCCGCCCAGCCTGCGCGAGCGCCTGCTCGGGCAGATGCATCTCGATCTGGTCAGCTCGCGTGAGCGCATGATCGGCCATTTCCTGATCGAGAACCTCGACGAGGCCGGCTATATCCGCGAGCCGCTCGGCGACCTGGGCCGCCAGCTCGCCTGCAGCGAAGCCGAGGTCGAGCAGGTCTTGTTGCGCATGCAGCACTATGAGCCGACAGGCCTGTTCGCCCGCTCGCTGGCCGAGTGCCTGGCGCTGCAACTGCGCGAGCGCAACCGGCTCGATCCGGCCATGCAAGCACTGCTGAAAAACCTGCATCGCCTGGCCAATGCCGACATGAATGCCCTGATGCGCATTTGCGGCGTCGATGCCGAGGATCTGAGCGACATGATCGCCGAGATCCGGGCGCTCGATCCCAAACCTGGCGCCGGCGCCGATGGCGACACCGTCCAGACCGCCATTCCGGACATCCTGGTCACCCGCGGACCGGGCGAAACCTGGCGGGTCGAGCTCAACAACGCGACGTTGCCGCGGGTCCTGCTCAACAGCGGCTATTTCACGACCATCAGCAAGGCCGAGCAGATCAATCGCCGGGACAAGGAGTTCATGAGCGAGAGGTTCCAGTCGGCGACCTGGCTGATCAAGGCGCTCGACCAGCGGGCGCGCACGGTCTTGCGCGTGGCCGAAGCCGTCATGGAACGCCAAGTCCTGTTTCTTGAACATGGCGTGTCGCATCTGCGCCCGCTCGTGCTGCGCGACATCGCGGCGATCACCAATCTGCACGAAAGTACCGTCTCGCGTGCGACCACCGACAAATACGTCGCCACGCCGCGGGGCAACTTTCCCTTCAAGTATTTCTTCTCCAACGCCCTGCCGGCGACCGGCGGTGACGGTAGCGGGCATGCCGCCGAGGCCATCCGTCAGAAGATCAAGCGCATGGTCGATCAGGAAGCGCCGGCCGCGGTGCTGTCGGACGACCAGATCGTCGATGCGCTCAAGGCTGAGGGCGTCGCGATCGCCCGGCGGACCGTAGCCAAGTATCGGGAAAGCCTGGGAATCCCGTCCTCGGTCCAGCGGCGGCGGGCCAAAGCCGTGCGCCTCGCCTGATGGCATCGCGACGCGAGCGCGCAAGGGCTTGCACCGCATATGCGAAGAGGTCTATTCCACCGACACGCTTGAGCGAGGTCGGCAGCCGGACAACAAGGGCGCGCTCGATGAGAAACGGAGCCAGCATGGACGATGTGGCCATGGGTTCGGGTGAGCGACGTGACCGGCGGCCTTTGACGGCCTGCTGTCCGATGGCGGTCGCCCTGGCGCCCGCGGCAACGGCCGTACCGACGGCGCATCGAGCCGGCGAGCGAACCTGATCAGATGGCGGATCTCCCGGGTTTGCTCGATCAAGATCACGTCAAGCTCGATCTCGAGGCGTCCAGCAAGCGGCATCTGTTACGCCAGCTGGCCGACGCGATCAGTGCCGAAACGCCACTGAGCAGCCGTGAAATCCTCGACGTGCTGAGCGATCGCGAGCGCCTGGGCTCGACCGGTATCGGCAGCGGTGTGGCCATTCCCCATGGCAAGATCAACGGCCTGGACGAGCTGCACGTGTTTTTCATGCGCCTGGCCAAGCCGATCGATTTCGATGCCAGCGACGACCAGCCGGTCGATCTGGTGTTCACCCTGCTGGCGCCCGAGGGGGCGGCCGGCGATCACCTCAAGGCGCTGGCCCGCTTGGCGCGGCGCCTGCGTGAACCGGCGGTGGTCGAACGCCTGCGCAATGCCGAAAAGCCGCAGGAGATCATCCGGGCGCTGCAGGCCAGTGCGCAAAGCGACGGCTGACGTCATGGCGGCGCCGCACGGCACTTCCGGCTTCCGCCCTTTCGATCCGGCCAGCGATTTGCCCGCGTTCGACGCCCGCTACGACGAGGTCGGTGTGCATGCGTCCTGCGTCGCCCTCGGTGACGCGGGCGTGCTGATCCGCGGCGCATCCGGCAGCGGCAAGTCCAGGCTGTGCGCACTGCTGCTGGCGGAAGGCGGCAGGCTGGTGGCCGATGACCGCGTCATTTTGGACGCCGATGACCGTGCGATCACGGCAGCGGCGCCGCGCGCACTGCGTGGCCTGTTGGCCCTGCGGCCGGACCGCCTCCTGCATGTGCCGTATCGTAAGCGCGTGCGCCTGGAGCTGGTTGTCGACCTCACCGCCACGACGGCTGGCACAAGCGCAATCCGCAGCACGATGCTCTGCGGCCGGCCACTTGCCCGCATCCGCCTCGATCCCGCCATGCCGCACGCCAGCGCGCGCGTCCGGCAAACGCTGACGGAGCTGGCCGATGGCTGAGCCGATGCCGGTCCGCGTCCTGCTGGTCACCGGCATGTCGGGTGCAGGCCGCAGCACATGCCTGAACGTGCTCGAGGACATCGGCTTCGAGGCGCTCGACAATCTGCCCCTGCCTTTGGCCACCAACCTGCTCAATCCACGCGCCTCGATCGACAATGATCTGGCGATCGGCATGGACAGCCGCACGCGCGGTTTCGATCCAGAACGCCTGCTCGCCCAGATGGCCATCTGGCGCCAGTCGACCAGCCACAGCTTTTCGCTGATCTTCATGGATTGCGACGACGGCATCCTGCTGCGCCGCTACACCGAGACGCGGCGGCGCCACCCGATGGCCGATGACCGCAGCGTCGCCGACGGCATCGCCAAAGAGCGCGAGCTGATGAAGCCTTTGCTCGATGCCGCCGATGTGCGCATCGATACCAGCCAGCTCAGTGTCGCCGACCTGCGTGCCCTGGTGAATGGCCATTTCGACAAGCACGCCGAGCAGCGCCTGCAGATCACGGTGATGTCGTTTTCCTTCAAGCGGGGCCTGCCGCGCGAGGCGGATCTGGTCTTCGACATGCGTTTTTTGCGCAATCCGCACTACAACGAAGCGCTCAGGCCCCTGACCGGCCGCGACCCGGCCGTGCGCGATTATGTCCGCGCCGATCCCGATTACGACACGACCATACAACGCCTGTTCGATCTCATCCTGCCGCTGCTGCCGCGCTACTTGAGTGAGGGCAAGAGCTATCTGACGATCGCCATCGGCTGCACAGGTGGGCGCCACCGTTCGGTTGCGGTTGCCGAACATCTCGGCGCTTTGCTAGACGCCCAAGGATGGTCAATCCGCGTGCGCCATCGCGACACCGACGTGCCCGAGACGGCCGATCTCCAGGCACAAGTGCAAGGAACTCCGGTATGATCGGCCTTGTCCTGGTCACTCACGGTCGACTGGCTGAAGAGTTTGTCGCCGCCACTGAGCATGTCGTCGGCCCGCAACAAGCGTTGCTCGCCATCTGCATCGGTCCTGACGATGACATGGAGCAGCGTCGTCGCGACATCGTGAAGGCGGTCGAACGGGTCGACAGCGGCCAGGGCGTCATCCTGCTCACCGATATGTTCGGCGGCACGCCGTCGAACCTGGCGATTTCCTTGCTCGACCGCCCAAAGCTCGAGGTCATTGCCGGCGTCAACCTGCCGATGCTGATCAAGCTGGCCTCGGTGCGCGAACATGACGAGCTCGCCAATGCGGTCGCCAGTGCACAGGAAGCCGGGCGCAAATACATCAATATTGCGCGCCAGCTCCTGAGTGTGGATCAAGGGTGAGCATGGGCGACGAAGCACGCGCTGAGCTTGCCATCATCAATCCCCGAGGCTTGCACGCACGCGCCGCCGCGCGTTTCGTCAAGCTCGCCGAAAGCTTCGATGCCGAGATCACCGTCGAGCGCGACGGCCAAAAGGTCGGCGGCACGTCGATCCTCGGCTTGATGATGCTGGGCGCCGGGCCGGGAGCGAAGCTGACGCTGACCTGTCGTGGCCCGCAGGCCGCCGAAGCCCTAGCGGCACTGTCCGGCCTGGTCGAGGGCGGCTTCGACGAAATGCCAAGCTAGGCTTTGGCAATCGGCTTCTGTCACCATATAACGTTTGCTTTATATCTTTTGACGCGTATAGCGGTTTCGCGCAGGCGAACAGCAGCCCGTTTCGACCGTGCCCGGTCAGCGGGCTGGCGTCATTTTTCGCAGGCTCCGGTTCGATTTACACCTCCGTGCGATCGCTTTTGACCGCGTCCAAATTGCTTAAAAGGGTGACCATGAACGCGTTTACCGATTTCAAAGTGAAGGACATGTCCCTGGCCGATTGGGGACACAAGGAAATTGCCATCGCCGAGAAGGAAATGCCGGGCCTGATGGCCCTGCGCGAAGAATACGGCGCCGCCCAGCCGCTCAAAGGTGCACGCATTGCCGGCTGTCTGCACATGACGGTCGAAACCGCCGTGCTCATCCGTACGCTCAAACTTCTCGGTGCCGAGGTCCGCTGGTCGTCCTGCAATATCTTCTCAACCCAGGACCAGGCCGCGGCCGCGATCGCCGATCAGGGCGTGCCGGTGTTCGCCTGGAAGGGGGAGACCGAAGAAGAATACGAGTGGTGCATCGAGCAGACCATCAAGGGTCCGGACGGTTGGGTGCCGAACATGATCCTCGATGATGGCGGCGATTTGACCGTCATCATGCACGAGCAGTACCCGGAATTGATGAAGGAGGTGCGCGGCATCTCGGAAGAGACCACAACCGGCGTGCACCGTTTGTACGAGATGGCCAGGGCCGGCACGCTGCTGGTGCCGGCGATCAACGTCAACGATTCCGTGACCAAGTCGAAGTTCGACAACCTCTATGGCTGCCGCGAGTCCCTGGTCGATGGCATCAAGCGCGCCACCAGCGTCATGATGGCCGGCAAAATCGCGGTGGTCGCCGGCTATGGCGACGTCGGCAAGGGCTCGGCGGAAAGCCTGCGCTCGCAGGGCGCGCGTGTCATGGTCACCGAGATCGACCCGATCTGCGCGCTACAGGCCGCCATGGAAGGCTATGAAGTGGTCACCATGGACGACGCCGCGCCAAGGGCGGACATCTTCGTCACCGCCACCGGTAACAAGGACATTATTACGCTCGACCATATGCGCGAGATGAAGGACGGCGCGATCATCTGCAATATCGGGCATTTCGACAACGAAATCCGCGTCGCCGACCTGCAGAACTACAAGTGGACCGAGATCAAGCCGCAGGTCGACGAGGTCGAATTTCCCGACGGCAAGAAGATCATCGTCCTGGCCAAGGGCCGTCTGGTCAATCTCGGCTGCGCCACCGGCCATCCGAGCTTCGTCATGTCGGCGTCGTTCACCAACCAGGTATTGGCGCAGATCGAACTCTGGACCAATCCAGGCAAGTACGAGCGCAAGGTCTATGTCCTGCCCAAACACCTCGACGAGAAGGTCGCCCGCCTGCATCTCGGCAAGCTCGGCGTCAGGCTCACGGAACTGAGCCCGGATCAGGCCAAGTATATCGGCGTCGAGCAGCAGGGTCCGTTCAAGCCTGAGGCCTATCGCTACTGATCGTCTACAGCGAGACAACGCTGGACCTGCCCGACCTGGCCGCAACACATCAGCTGGGTCGGGCACTTGCGCAATTCTTGGCCCGCGGCGAGGTCATCGCTTTGCAGGGGCCGCTCGGCAGCGGCAAAAGCGAACTGGCACGTGCCATCATCCGCGTACGGGCCGGTTCCGAGATCGACGTGCCGAGCCCGACCTTCACGCTGATCCAGCCCTACCCGTTCGAGAACCTGCCGCTGTGGCACATCGATCTCTATCGCCTCGGTAGCGCCGATGAAGCCTACGAGCTGGGCCTTGGCGATATTGCCGCCGAGGGCGCCCTGCTGATCGAATGGCCCGAACGTCTGGCTGACGACCCGTTGCTCGATCAGGCCTTGTGGATCGTGCTCAGCGACAACGCCGGGCATCGACGTGCACGCCTGCATGCGCCTGGTCCTTGGCAGCAGCGCCTGGCCGCGCTAGCCAAACGGCATGCGTGACAGCCAGCGCCAACGCTTTCTCGATGCGTGCGGTTGGGGCGATGCCGCCATTCGGCCGCTCGCCGCCGATGCCTCGTTTCGTTGCTACTACCGCCTGCAGCGCGGCACCGCCCGCGCCGTACTCATGGACGCGCCGCCACCGCACGAAGACATCCGGCCGTTCGTCAACGTGGCCGGTTTGCTCCACGCCGGCGGGTTGAGCGCACCGCACATCGAGGCCGCGGATGCCGAGACCGGCTTCGTGCTTCTCGAAGATCTCGGCGACGACCTGTTTTCCGGACTGATCAATGCCGGCGCCGATCCCCTACCGCTCTATGAGGCTGCGGTCGACGTTCTGGCCGCGCTCAAGAATGCACCGGCGACCGGCCTCGATGCCTATGACGCCACACGCTATAGTGATGAAGCGGATCTGTTGCCGCAATGGTACGCCCCGGCCGTTCTGGGCGAGGCCCTGCCGGACGAAGCGCTCGCCGACTACCGCTCGCTCTGGCTGCCGATCCTGCAGCATGCGCGGATCGGCGCGCCGGTCCTGGTCTTGCGCGACTACCATGTTGACAACCTGATCTGGCTGCCCGATCGCGCCGGCGCGCAGCGCGTGGGTCTGCTCGATTTCCAGGACGCCGTCACCGGCCCGTGCGCTTACGATCTGGCCTCGCTGCTCGAGGACGCCAGGCGTGACGTCGACGCGGCCATGGCCGATGACATGATCGCGCGCTTCGCGACGCTGACGGCGATGCCAGACCGCCAGGCATTGCAACGGGCATGCACCGTCCTGGCCGCCCAGCGCCATGCCAAGGTGATCGGCATCTTCACCCGCCTCGACCGGCGCGATGGCAAGAGCCACTATCTGCGCCACCTTCCGCGCCTGTGGCGCTATATGGACGCGGCGATTGCGCGCGAGCCGGCCTTAGAACCACTCGGGCGCTGGCTGGATCGCTGGCTGCCGCGTGCCGTGCGCGTGACACCGCCAGCGCGTGCGGCGCAGGCCAGCAAGCAGATCGCGTAGAGCAAGACAAGCGGAACGGGACGCACGCGCTTGGCAACGATCTGGAGTATCCCGTTCACGACACCCTTTCTCGACGCGCTCGCCGCCGGCCTGCTCGCCCGCGGCGCCGAAGATCCCCTGAAGCTGGCCGATCGGCTGGTGCTGTTGCCCTCGCGCCGGGCGTGCCTGGGCTTGCGCGAGGCCCTGTTGCGCGCCCATGGCGGCCGCGCCCTGCTGCTGCCGCGCATGCAGCCGATGAGCACGCTCGATGGTGACGAGGAAACCCTGCTCGATGCTGGTATCGCCGGCGACCATGCGCCCGGCATCGCGCCGTTGCGCCGGCAATTCCTGCTGGCCCAGCTGGTCAGGGCGCTTGGCAGTGCCGATGGCGGCCAGGTGCCGATCGATCAGGCCCTGCGCCTGGCCGAGGCGCTCGGCCAGTTCCTCGACGAGGCCCAGGCGCACGATGTCGATCTGGCGACTCTGGCAACACTGGTGCCGGAGGATCTGGCCGTGCACTGGCAGCGCAGCCGGCAGTTCCTCACCATCCTTGCCGAGCAGTGGCCGGGCATTCTGGCTGCACAGGGCGCCAGCGACCGGGTCGCCCGACAGACGACGATCACGCGCGCGGTGGCCCGGTCCTGGCAAACGGCGCCGCCGGCCTTTCCGATCACGGTTGCCGGCATCGCCTCCAGCCTGCCAGCGACGCGCGCCCTTATCGGCGCCGTTTTGTCGAGCGGGCGCGGCGAGCTGATCCTGCCCGGCTTCGATGCCGCAGCGCCGATGCACGACGACGCTCTCGCTGCCCATCCGCAGGCCGGCATGCATCAGCTGATCAGGGCACTCGGCTACGCGCCCGACGCTGTCGAACCCTGGCCGTACGCGCCTAACGAGCGTCCGGCCGAGACCCCGCCGGGCCGGATCAGCCTGTGGCACGAGACCATGCGTCCGGCACGCGCGCTCACGGCCTGGCGCGACCTTGCGGCCCGCCTTGATCGGCACGCCTTCGACGGCTTGAACATCCGCGAGGTCGCCGATCTGCCTGGTGAAGCCCGGTTGATCGCCGCGCATATGCGCGCAGCGCTGGAGGTACCCGGCCGTACGTGTGCCATGGTGTCACCAAATCGCACCCTGGCCCGGCGCGTCGCCATCGAACTCAAGCGCTTCGACATCGACATCGACGATTCCGGCGGCGTGCCGCTGGATCAGACGGCGCCGGCCGGCCTGGTTTTGCATGCCGCCCATCTGGCCTGCAGCGACGACCCCTCGCCGGTACGCCTGCTCGAACTGCTCAAGCACCCGTTGTGCCAGCTCGGCTATCCGCGCGAGATCCTGCGCCGGCGTGCCCGCAACCTGGAAACGGAGGTCTTGCGTGGCCCACGGCCGGGCAACGGGCTGAACGGCGTCGCCGGCGAGCTAGAACGCCTGATCCATCGCTTGCAAGCACAGCCCGCGGCCAAGGCCAGCCGCATCAAGCGCCTGCGCCGCGCGCTCGACTTAGTGGAGCGCCTCCAGGCTGCGTGCGCACCGTTGCGCCGGCTGCCGAGCATGCGGCCTGTGCCCTTGGCGGATCTGCTCGATGCCCATCTCGCCGTGGTCGATGCGATCGCGCGCGGTACCGATGGCGACAGCAGCGCGCTATATGCGCAAGAGGCCGGCATCGCCCTGGCCGCCTGCCTGGAGGATTTGCGCGCACAGGCGGATGCTGCGCCGATGATCGCGCCGGCGGCCTATCCCGGCGCGCTGTCGCTGCTTATGGCCGCGATCAATGTCCGCCCGGCACGCTCCAGGCATGCTCGCCTGCACATCTGGGGACCGCTGGAAGCCCGTTTGCAGCGCCCGGATGTCGTCTTCCTCGCCGGCCTGAATGAAGGTGTTTGGCCAAGCGAGATCACGCCCGGACCATGGCTTGGTGCCGACATGCGCAGTAAGCTCGGCCTGCCGCCGCTGGAAACCACGCTCGGTCTGGCCGCACACGACCTGCTCGGCAGCGCCTTCGCGCCAGAGGTCGTGCTCACGCGCGCGAAAAAGGACGAGGACGGCAATCCGACCGTGCCCTCGCGCTGGCTGGTGCGCCTGAAGGCGGTGGCGAAGGGCGTCGATCCCCGTCCCGAACCCGCCCTGCTCGACCATATCAGCACACCCAAGCCGTTCGAGCAGTTCGCGCTGGAGCTCGATGCACCGAACGGCCCGGTCACGCCGTGCCAACGCCCGGCACCGCGTCCGCCCGTGGCCGCCCGGCCGCGCGAGCTGTGGGCGACCGACGTCGAACTCTGGCGGCGCGATCCCTACAGCCTCTACGCCCGGCGGATCTTGTGCCTGAAAGAGCTCGACGCCCTCGATGCGGATCCCGGCGGCCTGGAGCGCGGCAAGATCATCCATGATGCACTCGAGCGTTACTGCCGAAAGGTCGGCGCCGAACCGCCGAAGGACGCCTGGCCGCTCTTGCGCGCTGCTGGTGAAGAGGCCTTCAAGGCCTACGCCTTTCGACCGCAGTTCCACCGCTTGTGGTGGCCGAGGTTCGAGCGCATCGCAAACTGGTTCCTCGCTGAGGACGGCGCACGACGTGCGGCAGGCAGCGAGATCAGTGCCGAGATCGAGGGGCTCTGGACTTGCACCGAGCCGGGCGGGCCTTTCACGCTGAAAGCGCGCGCGGATCGCCTCGAGCTGGGTGCCGATGGCGCTTGCGTCGTGGTCGACTACAAGACCGGCGCGCCGCCGACAGCCAAGGAGGTCCTCGCCGGCTATGCGCCTCAGCTACCGCTGGAAGCCCTGATCGCCCAGGCAGGCGGCTTTCCCGGCCGATCGGCGCGCAGGGTCACCGCACTGGAGTACTGGCAGTTGCGCGGCGGCGAGCCGGTCGCCGGAGAGATTGCTGATGCCTTGAACAAAGGCCTAGGTCGCGGTGAGACGGCGCCGCCGGTCGCCGACGTCATCGCGCGCGCGCAAACGGGCCTGCGCGCCATGATCCGTGCCTTCGACCAGCCGGATCAGCCCTATCTCGCCCGGCCGCAACCGCAATGGTACCCCAAGCACAGTCCCTATGCGCATCTGGCGCGCGTGGCCGAATGGGCGTCGGTCAGTGACGACGACGAGGCTTGAGCCATGGCCAGCCATCCGCCCACCGACCAGCAGCAGAAGGCCGCCGATCCCGGCACATCCGTCTGGGTGACCGCCAATGCCGGTACGGGCAAGACGCGCGTTCTGGCCGATCGCGTGCTGCGTCTGTTGCTTGCGGCCGAGCGCCCGACCGAGGCAGCAAGGCGGATTTTGTGCATCACCTTCACCCGCGCCGCTGCTGCCGAAATGCTCAATCGCATCCAGGCAACCCTGACCGGATGGGCGGTCATGTCGGATGCTGAGCTGGCGGACGAGCTGCGCAAACTCACCGGCACACCGGCGACGGCCGAGCTCTGCGAACGGGCGCGCAGCCTGTTCGCCATCGTCCTCGATCTGCCCGGCGGCCTATCGATCATGACGATCCACGCCTTTTGCCAAGCCCTGTTGCGCCGCTTTCCGATCGAGGCCGGCTTGGCGCCGCATTTTGCGCTGATCGACGATCGCGATGCCGCCGAGCGTCTGCGCGAGGCCCAAGACCAGGTGTTGCAGAATCCCGCGCCGGCCGTGGCCGATGCCTTGTGCCGCCTGGCCGTCTGGTACAGCGAGCTCGACCTGTTTGCCGTGCTGGACGAAATGATCAAGCGGCGCAGCGCCCTGCTTGCCGCCCGGCGCGCCCATGCTGATGCCGGCAGCCTGCACGCCACGCTGCGCACCGATCTGGGCCTTGCCGACCAGGATGCGGCCGGCCTGAAGGCCCAAGCCTGTGCGGACGTCGCCTTTGATCGCGCCGGCCTGCAAGCGGCACGTGACGCGTTGCTGCGCTCCGATAAGGCGAGCGATCAGAAGCGAGGCGGCCAGATTGATGCGTGGTTGGCCCTGCGCGACGCCCAGGCGCGCACCGAGGGCCTGGACGACTACGTTCGGGCGTTCCTGACCCAAAAGAACGCGCCGACGAAATTACTCGCGACCAAGGCCGTCGCCACGGCCGAGCCGGACGTCTTCGCGGTCCTCGAAGCCGAGCAGCAACGCCTGGTCGCCCTAGCGAACCAGCTCAACGCCGCTGCCATTGCTGAGCGGACACGCGCGCTGCTGGAGCTCGGTCTGGCCGTGCTCGAGCGCTATGCCAGTTTGAAGCGCCAGGCGGCCGAGCTCGACTACGATGACCTTATCGCGCATGCGCACGCGCTGCTCACCCAGGACACCAGCGGCTGGCGCGACTGGGTCGCCTTCAAGCTCGATGGCGGCATCGATCATGTCCTGATCGACGAAGCGCAGGACACCTCACCTCGGCAATGGGCGATCATCGATGCCCTGATCGGCGAGTTCTTCGCTGGTGAAGGCGCACGCGAGGCGCAGCGCACGGTGTTTGTCGTCGGCGATGGCAAACAGTCAATCTACAGCTTCCAGGGTGCCGATCTGCCCGGCTTTCGTGCCCAGCGCGCGCGTCTCCACGGCCAGGCCCAGGCCGCGCGTCTGCCCTGGCTGACCCAGGCCCTCGATCAATCCTTCCGCTCGACGCCACTGGTTTTGCGCACGGTCGATGCCGTGTTCGCCGAAGCCGACGCCGGTCAAGGCGTCATCGATGACGACGACACCCGTCATCATGCCCACAAGGCCGACGATCATGGCGTGATCGAGCTCTGGCCGCTGGCGCGTTGGCCGGAGGCCGGTCCGCCGCCGGGCGATGAGTGGGAGTTGCCCGTGGAAACCGCCGAGGGCGCCGATACGCGCGTTGATCTGGCCAACGCCATCGCCGAGCAGATTGCCGATTGGCTGCGCAAGGGCGAGATGCTGGCGCGTGCTGGCCGGGCGATCACCGCCGGCGACGTCATGGTGCTGCTTCCGCGGCGTGGCGTGTTCCAGGCAATGATGGTGCGCGCCTTGAAGGCCCAGGGCATTCCCGTGGCCGGCGCCGATAGGCTCAAGCTGACCGACGACATCGCCGTGCAGGATCTGATGGCGCTGGGTGATGTCCTGCTCTTGCCGGATGACGATCTGAACCTGGCCGCGGTGCTCAAATCACCGCTGTTCGGCCTCGATGATGACGCGTTGTTCAAACTGGCCCATCCACGCGCCGGCAGCCTGTTCGAAAGTCTGACGGAAAAGCGCGCACTCAAGCCGGTTTTTGCCGAGGCGCATGCGCGCCTGAGCCGCTTGTTGAACCGGGCCGATTTCGTACCGCCCTACGAGCTCTTCGCCGGCCTGCTCGGTCCCGACGGCGGTCGCGCGCGCATGCTGCAACGCCTGGGCATGCCTGCGGCCGAGCCGATCGAAGCCTTTCTCGATCAGGCGCGGGCCTACGAGAACGGTCATGTCGCCTCGCTGCAAGGCTTTTTGCAGTGGTTTCGCCGCGGCAGCGGCGAGATCAAACGCGACGCCGAAGCTGCCGGCGATCGGGTTCGGGTGATCACCGTGCATGGCGCCAAGGGCCTGGAGGCGCCGATCGTTTTCCTGCCCGAGACGACCTATCAGCCGCGCGACCAGGACCGGCTAATCTGGCGCGACGACGGCATACCGCTCTGGCGCGCGCCGGAGCCCGCCCGCGATGCCCACAGCGCGGAACTGATCGCCAGCCGCAAGCGGGCACTCGATGACGAACGCCGCCGCCTGCTCTATGTCGCGCTGACCCGGGCCAGGGAACGGCTGTACGTCGCCGGCTGGCTCGATCGCAAACAAAGCAGGAAAGACGAGGTGCCGGCGGGCACCTGGTACAGCTATGTGCACAAGGCCCTTTGCCAGCAGGCGGACGTCACACGCATCAGCGATGTCACCCTGAAACCGACGATAACGGGCGATATCCTGCGCCTCGAAGGCCGCGACCCGGACCAGATCGCCGAGAAGAAACCAGGAGCCGCCAAGGTCGTCGCCAGTGAACCGGCATGGTTCGGCAAGCCCGCGCCGAAAGATCCGCTGCCGGCCAGGCCATTGACGCCGTCGCATCTGGATGACACCGAGCGGGTTGCCGATCCGCCGCGCGCCGGCCGTGAGGAGGCCTTGCGCCGTGGCCGGCTGGTGCATGAAGCGCTGCAGTTGGCGCCGCGGCTGGATCGCACGCAACGCGATGCCTGGCTGAGCACATACCTGGGCGGCGCGCCGGACGCGCTTACGCTGCGAAACCAGATCGAGCGCGTGCTCGATCATCCCGATCTGGCTGCCGCCTTTACGCATGACGGCCGCGCCGAGGTGCCGCTGGCCGGTATGGTGAACGGCATGGCCATTGCTGGACAGGTCGACCGCCTCGTCGTCACCCCGTCCGATGTCTGGTTGATCGACTACAAGACCAACCAGGCGCCGCCGACAGCCGTTGCCGACGTACCAAAGGCCTATTTGCGCCAGATGGCGGCCTATCGCGTTCTGTTACGTGACGTCTTCCCCGAACATGCAATACGCTGCACACTGGTATGGACCGCGAGCGGCAGCGTCATGCCTCTTGATGGCACGGTGCTCGACGCCCACATCCCGACCACTTGAGCGTCGGCGGACGACCCCAGCCGGCAGGAAAACGGAACAACGGAACTCAGCGATGGCGATCAAGGAAACCAGCGACAGCGATTTTGAAAGCGATGTGATCCAGGCCGACAAAGCCGTCCTGGTCGACTTCTGGGCTGAATGGTGTGGCCCTTGCAAAATGATCGCCCCGCATCTTGAAGAGATTGACCGCGATCTTGGTGACATGGTGCAGGTCGTCAAAGTCAATATCGACGACAACCCGAATACACCGACCAAGTACGGCGTGCGCGGCATTCCTACGCTGATGCTGTTCAAGAACGGCGAGCTCAAGGCCACCAAGGTCGGCGCCATGCCCAAGAGCAAGCTCAAGGAATGGGTCGAAAGCGAGGCGTAATCCGGCGTCTTCCGACCCCGCAAGCCGCACAAAACCAACGGCGCCGGGTCAAGCTGATCCGGTGCCGTTTTTCATGGCTCAGGGCTGGCGTGCTTCAGGGCAGGAACTTCTGGCGCAGATACCAGTCTAGTGAAATCCGGCCGGCGCCCGCGCAGATCAGCGTGAGCAGCAACATCATCCAGTAATAGTGCTCGGTATTGTTGTAGGCCGGGTTGGCAGCACCCAGAACGAACTGGATGACCAGCGCCATGGCTAGGAGCGGCAGCGCGGCAAACCGGGTAAACAGCCCGATCACGAGCAGGACCGGCATGACCAGCTCGAACACGGTCGCGAGCAGCGCGGCGGTCCCCACCGGCAGCACCGGCACGGCATATTCGTACTGGAACAGCATCATCGTGTTCTCCCAGTCGCGGATCTTGGTCAGACCCGACATGAAGAACACCTTGGCGATCCAAAGGCGCATCCAGAGCAGGACGAGCGAAAAGCCCCAGTCCTCCAAAAGAGCGCGCAAGCTGCGCCACATGCCGGCCAACGGCAGAGGCGACGCGTAAGACTCATCGATCACGTTGGTTGCCATCTGAGCTCTTCTCCCTGGAGCTGATCGAAGGCGGCGAAAGTGCCGGCTAGGAAATGGCGCGCGAGCACGCCCTGCAAATCGAGCGCGTCTTGCCGCGCGAGCGCCACCGAGGCGGCGTCCCCAAGTGGCCTGCCCGCCTGCAGCGCCTCCAGCAGCGCGTGTTCGCCCGGCTGCAGCAGCATCTGCTCAACGCAAAACGCCGGGCGCAGCACCAGGACGGCCTCGGGCCGGTCGACATCGACACGTGGCACACGTTCGTGCACCGGCTGGTTGGCCTGCCAGATCGCGTCGATCGCGAACGCCGAGCTCAACAGACGCGCCGAAGCGTGCAGATCGAGCGTCAGGGCCATGAGCGCTTCGGGCGCAAGGCCCTCGACCAAGCGCACCTCCAGCGTCGGCGCGTCGGCGGCGAAGTAGGCTTCGTTGCGCGCCCATTCGAGCCGGGCGACATCGGCCAGGTAACCGAGGTGCTTGGCTGGGGCAAACTGTGCAAGGAAGGCCGGGAATGCGCCCCCATAGCGCGCAAGCTGGGCCTCGCGCGGCGGTGTCTGCTCGATGAAGCGCCGCGCGGTTGCCCTGAAAAAGCGTTCGCCGACCAGCCGTTCGACGACCGGAAAGGCCGCTTCGAGCACGCCGATCAAGGACGCGAAGGTGTTGTTGCGATAGATCGCCAGACGCTCGTCCGGCGCGACGCCGTCGCTGCGGATCACGCCGTCCAGCACATGGGCATCGCCCTCATAGACGCCGCGTTTGAAGGCCTGCTGCAGATCACGCAGCATGCCCGGGCTCCGCGCGTTGCGTGGCGACATCGAGAAAGCGCTGCGCCCGGGAGGCCTCGTCGAGCAGCACCTCAAGTGCCGGCACATCGTTGTCCCACTCGACCAGAACCGGCATCGGCCCGGTGCGGGCCAACGCCGCCTCGAGCAGCTGCCAGACCGGCTCGCTGACCGGGCCGCCGTGATCGTCGATCAGAATGGTCCGTTGCGAATACTGGCGCATCATGTGCCCGGCAACGTGGATCTCGCCGACCAGATCGAGGGGCACGCCGTCCAGATAGGCGTAAGCATCGAAGTCATGATTGTGCGCTGAGACGTGGATGTTGTTGACATCGAGCAGGAGGCCGCAGCCCGAACGCTTGGCCGCTTCGCTCATGAACTGCCACTCGGCCATGTCGTTGTCGGTAAAGCTGACATAGCTGCTCGGGTTCTCGATGAGGATCTGCCGGCCGAACGCATCCTGTGCTGTCTGAATATTGGCGACCAGGACGTCGAGCGCTTCGTCGGTGTAGGGCAGCGGCAGCAGGTCATTCATGAACACGCCATCGCTGACACACCAGGCGACATGTTCGGACACGCTTTCCGGTTCGATGCGCGCGAACAGACGCGCCAGGGCCTGCAGGTGTACCGGATCAAGGCCGTCAGCCGAGCCGAGCGAGAGACCAACGCCGTGACAGCTCAAACCATAGTCGCGGCGGATGGTTTCCAGCGCGCGCAGACGCGGGCCACCGGTGCCCATATAGTTCTCGCTGTGCACCTCGAGCCAGCCGACCGGCTGCCGGGCATCGAGAAACGCCGGGATATGCTGGTGTTTCAGGCCGATGCCGACAGAGCACGGCAGGCTGGTCAGCGGTGCAGCCACGGTTTCGGTCTCACGCAAGGAACGGCGGCAAGTTTAGCTGCTGGCCAGCTGCTCGTTGACACCCTCGAAGGCCTGCTGCTGACCACCCATTTCATCGCAGGTGCCGGCGGTCGCCAGCTTCCACTCGCCGCCGTCATAATCGACGGTCGACTGGCCGGCGCAGGAATGCGTACCGGCGGCATTGGCGCAATCGTTCTCGCCGGCCTTGGCGATGCCGTAGCACTTGACCTTGTCCTCGGCGTTGGCCGGCGTGGCGGCACCGGCCAGGGATACGGCACCGGCGAAGGCGGCGGCCAGCGTCAGGGCGGAGAGCTTGCTGTCAGACATGAACGGAGTTCCCTTGCTTGCGGTTGCGGCTCGTCATGAGCGTACATCTTGGCGCATGACAGTCATGCACCTGTACGGAAGCTGCTGTGTTGCCGGGCATGCCACAACCAACGCTTGCTCACGGCCCTGCGAGAGGCACTTCAGCACTTGCTGAACGACGCGTGAGTGCACCGCTAGCCAAGCCGACGTGACCTAGCCGGCGGCAGGCTGCGGCTGGTTCGTTTCGAAGCGATCTTCGGCCACTTGCGCCGGCGGCCCGAGCGTTTCAGGCAATTCAATGCCTGCCTCGGCGCTGCCGACCCCGAGGGCACGCAGCACAGCCGGGCTGGCGCCGCTCCGCTTGGCACTGAGGGCCAAGAACACGGCGCAGATGCGCGCACCAGCCCGACCGTGCACGTGTGCTGCGGCATCGATCAGCCCGGCGGCGAAGGCGGCAAGCGCCCGGTCCGCTCGTTCATCGCTGACGGTCCGGCTTGCCAGCGCGACGCCGAACACTTCCGCCCAGGACGCGATGTCCTCGCGCGCGGCGCCGTCGAGGTAGATGGCCAGATAGGCGGCCGCTTGGGCGCGCAGGGATGCGCTCGAGGGCTCCTCGAGCAGCACTTCCGTGGCGATCGCGATGCGTACACGATCGCTGGCGATTGGCTGCGCGCAGGCACGCCCGTTGCTCGTGCCGATCGCGACAAGCATCAGCAGGCCCAAGCTCAACAGGATGCGCGGGGCGCGGGTGCGGGCTGGTCGCATGGACAGGCTTTCCGGCCGGTTAAGCACCGATCGACCGGAGACTAACGCAAAAGTTGATTATCTGTTAGCTTTACCCACGCGCGTTCGTAGAATCCCTCAGCACATCACCGGCTAGATAGAGCGAGCCGACGATCATGATGCGCAACTCGGCCGCCTTTGGCCGTAACGCCGTCAGGGCGGCCCGCCAGTTCGCCGCCGTGCAGGCTGAAAGACCGAGCCGTTCGGCGAGGCGGACGCCATCGGCCGGATCCCAGGTCGCCTGCGCGCCTTCGATCGGCACAGCGGTGATCTCGGGACGATGGCGCGCCAGCGGTTCGAGAAAGCCGTAGGCATCCTTGTTCGCCAGCATGCCGATAATCAGCGCCGGCCGCCGGTCGCGCGGTTGGTCGTCCAGCCACGCCGACAGCGCAACGCCGGCATCGACATTATGGCCGCCATCGAGCCAGAGCTCGGCGCCATCGCCCAAGCGGTCTATCCAGGGCGCGCGGTCCAGCCGCTGCAGGCGCGCCGCCCAGGTGACCCGGCGCAATCCATGTGCGATTGCCGCATCGCTCAGCGGCCAGCCGGCATCGGCCAGGGCCAAGGCGGCGCGCACCGCCAGACCGGCGTTGACCAGCTGATGCGCACCGGGCAGCGCCGGTCGCGGCAGATCGACCATACGTGAACCGGTCATGACCTGCAGCCCGTCCGCACTGGCCTCGACCTGCCAGTCATCGGGACAAACCTGCAGGCGGGTACCGATGTCATGCGCCCTGGCACCGAGCACGCCCAGGGCTGCCGGCTCCTGAGCACAGCTCAACGCCAGCGTGTCGGGCTTGAAAATGCCGGCTTTCTCGAAGGCGATCTGCTCGAGTGTATCGCCGAGAAAGGCCTGATGATCGAAACCGATACGGCTGATCAGGCTCAACGCCGGGCGGGCGATGACATTGGTGGCATCCAGGCGGCCACCGAGACCGGTTTCCAGCAACAGGATATCCGCCGGCTGGCGCGAGAACGCCAGAAAGGCCGCCACCGTGGTGATCTCGAAGAAGGTGATCGGCGCGCCGGCATTGGCCGCCTCGACCTCTTCAAGGACATCGACCAGGGCGGCCTCGTCGATCGGGTGATCGTCGAACAGCAGGCGTTCGTTGAAATGGACCAGATGCGGCGAGACGTAGCGCTGGGTGCGCAGGCCGGCTGCCTGGCACATGGCATCGAGCATGGCCAGCGTTGAGCCTTTGCCGTTGGTGCCGGCGATATGCACAACCGGTGCAAGCTGCTCGTGTGGCGCGCCCAGCCTGTCCAGGAGCGCGTAGACGCGTTCGAGGCCGAGATCGATCAGCTTGGGATGGAGGTTGAGCAGCCGATCGAGGATCGTCTCACTCGGATTTGCCGTCACCCGCGTCCTCTTGTGCCGTCTCACTTTGGCTGGCGGCGAGTTCGAGCGTAAACGGATCGGTCTCGCCATTGGCGAGCGCCTGCGGGGCCGTCTGGTTCGCGTCGGCCACCTCGGGCACGGTGAGCAGATCGATGACCCGGCCGAGCTGCTCGCGCAGGTCGCGGCGATGCACGACGGCGTCGACCATGCCGTGCTCGTGCAGGTATTCGGCACGCTGGAACCCGGCCGGCAATTGCTGGCGGATGGTTTCCTCGATCACCCGCTGGCCGGCAAAACCGATCAGTGCTCCCGGTTCGGCCAGCGTGACATCGCCGATCATGGCGAAGCTGGCGGTGACCCCGCCTGTGGTTGGATCGGTGAGCACCACGATGTAGGGCAGCCCGGCGTCCTTGACCTCGCGCACGGCCACCGTGGTGCGTGCCATCTGCATGAGTGACAGCGCGCCCTCCTGCATGCGCGCGCCCCCGGATGCGGTGATGACCACGAACGCGGCTTGCTGGAGCACGGCCAGCTTGGCCGCCGTGACGAAGGCCTCGCCCAGCCCGGTCCACATCGAGCCGGCCATGAAGGCGAAGTCCATGACCGCCATGACCGTCGGCCGGCCCTTGATCGTGCCGTGGGCGACGTCGAGCGCATCTTTGCGCTGGGTCTGCGCCTGCGCCTCCTTCAGCCGGTCGGTATAGCGCTTGCGATCGCGGAAACGTAGCGGGTCGACCGGCACCTCGGGCAGATCGATACGATGCCAGCTGCCGTCGTCGAACAGCTGCTCAAAACGAAACGACGGGCCGACACGCAGATGATGACCGCACTGGTGACAGACGTGCAGATTGGCCGCGAGATCGCGATGGAACAGCATCCGCTCGCAGCCCGGGCACTGCTGCCAGAGATTGTCCGGCACATCGGCGCGCGGGCGCATGAAGCCGCGGATGCGCGGGCGCATGTAATGGGTCAGCCAGTTCATGGTCGAGCTCGACATGGGCAATCAGCTCCGCGCGCGGCGCACGCCGTCGGCCAGCGCACGCACATGGCCGAGTACGGCCTCGATGAGCCCGGCCTCAGCTTTGCCCGCACTGTCCAGATGGCTCTCGATGCGCTCGACCAGGGCAGAGCCGACCACCGCGGCATCGGCCACGCGCGCGATTTCGGCGGCAGCTTCGGGCGTCTTGATGCCGAAACCGACGGCGACCGGCAGATCGCTGTGCGCCTTGATGCGCGCGACATTGTCGGCCACCGCCGTCGCCGCCGCGCTGGCCGTCCCGGTGATGCCGGTGATCGAGACGTAGTAGATGAAGCCCGAGGTGTGCGCGAGCACGGTCGGCAGGCGCTTGTCGTCAGTGGTTGGCGTCGCGAGGCGAATGAAATCCAGCCCGGCCTCGAGCGCCGGCAGGCAGAGTTCGTTGTCCTCTTCCGGCGGCAGATCGACCACGATCAGGCCATCGACCCCGGCCTGCCTGGCATCGGACAGAAAGGCTTCCCGGCCATAGGCGTGGATCGGGTTGTAATAACCCATGAGCACCAAAGGCGTCTCGGTGTCTTTCTCGCGAAAGGACCGGACATGGCCAAGCAGACGGCGCACGGTCATGCCGGCTTCGAGGGCGCGCAGCGAGCCGCGCTGGATGGTCGGGCCATCGGCCATCGGATCGGTGAACGGCATGCCGACTTCGATGATGTCGGCGCCGGCCCCGGGCATGCCCTCGAACAACGCCTGAAAGGTCTCGGCGTCCGGGTCACCGCCACAGATGAACGTGACCAGACCGGCGCGGCCTTCGTGTTTCAGCGCGGCGAACCGCTTGGCGATGCGCGTGCTCATAGGTCAGCGCCCAGCGCATCGGCGACCGTGAAGATGTCTTTGTCGCCCCGTCCGCACAGATTCATCACCAGCAGGTGATCGCTTGGCAGTTCCGGCGCCATCTTGACGACATGGGCGAGGGCATGGCTCGGCTCCAGCGCCGGAATGATGCCCTCGAGCCGGCAGCAAAGCTGGAAGGCATCGAGCGCCTCCTGATCCGTCACCGCGACATACTCGACCCGGCCGAGATCTTTGAGCCAGGCGTGCTCGGGCCCGACGCCGGGATAGTCCAGGCCGGCCGAGATCGAGTGCGGCTCGACGATCTGCCCGTCCTCGTCCTGCAGCAAGTACGAGCGTGAGCCGTGCAGCACGCCGGGCGTGCCGGCGCTCAGTGCTGCGGCATGTTCGCCGGACTCGATGCCGTGGCCGGCGGCTTCGACGCCGATGATGCGCACATCGCGATCGTCGAGGAACGGGTAAAACAGGCCCATGGCGTTCGAGCCGCCACCGATACAGGCGACCAGACTATCCGGCAGGCGCCCCTCTTTGGCCTGCATCTGGCGCCTGGTCTCTTCGCCGATGACACTCTGGAAATCGCGCACCATGGCCGGATAGGGGTGCGGGCCGGCGACCGTGCCGATGACGTAGAAGGTGTCATCGACATTGGTCACCCAATCACGCAGCGCCTCGTTCATGGCGTCTTTCAGGGTCTTGGAACCGGAGTCGACGCTGCGCACCTCGGCACCGAGCAGCTTCATGCGAAACACGTTCGGCCGCTGCCGCTCGATGTCGCGTGCGCCCATATAGACGATGCAGTCCAAGCCAAAGCGCGCCGCCGCCGTGGCCGTGGCCACGCCATGCTGGCCGGCGCCGGTCTCGGCGATGATACGCCGCTTGCCCATGCGCCGGGCGAGCAGAATCTGGCCAATGACATTGTTAATCTTGTGCGCGCCGGTGTGGTTGAGCTCATCGCGCTTGAAGTAGATTTTGGCGCCCGCCAAGTGCTCGGTCATGCGCTCGGCAAAATAGAGTGGGCTGGGCCGGCCGATATAGTCATCGGCAAAGAGCTGCATCTCGGCCTTGAATGCCGGGTCCTTGCGCGCGTCTTCATAGGCCGCCTCGAGTTCGAGGATCAGCGGCATGAGGGTTTCGGCGACGTAGCGACCGCCATAGATGCCGAAATGGCCCCTGGCGTCCGGGCCGGTCATATAGCTGTTGAGAAGACGGGTCATACAAGGATCACTTCTTGAAAGGGCGCGGTCAGGCCGCCTCGCGCGGGGTCAGTTCGGCGGCGCGCTGCAAAAACGCCCGGACCAGGGTCGGGTCTTTGTCACCTGGCGCGCGCTCGACGCCGGAGGACACATCGACCGCCCGTGCACCGGTAAGATCGACCGCATCGGCCAGGCTGTCGACCGTCAATCCACCGGAAAGCACCCACGGCCGCGCCGGCACGATGTCGCGCAGGAGGCGCCAGTCAAAGCGCAGGCCATTGCCGCCCGGCAGCGCTCCCTTGTCGGTTGGCGGCTTGGCATCGAACAGGATGCGATCGCTGACAGCCTCAAAGGCTGGCAACGGCGCGAGGTCGCGGGCGTCAGCCACGCGCACGGCCTTCATCACCTCTTTGCCGGTTTGTGCCTTGATCTCGGCAACGCGCGAAGGCGTTTCCCGGCCATGCATCTGGAGGATTTCGATCGGCACCGTTCTGCACAGGTGTGCGAGCCAGGCATCATCCGGATCGACCAGGACGGCGACGCGCTTGATGCCGTCTGGCACCGATGCGGCCAGCGCGGCGGCGGCGTCAAGTTCCAGTGCGCGCGGCGACGGCGGGTAGAACACGAAGCCCAGATAACGAGCACCGGCTTCGATGGCGGCCGCGACGTCAACCTGCCGGCGCAAGCCGCAGATCTTGACATCGACCGGCATCAGGTGCGCGCTCCGGCGATTTCGGCACGGATCGACTCGGCGGCTTCGGCCGGATGGGCGGCCTCGGTGATCGGGCGGCCGACCACCAGGACATCCGCGCCGAGCCGGACCGCCTCGGCCGGGCTGAGCGTGCGCTTCTGGTCACCGAGCGCGGCGCCGATCGGGCGGATGCCGGGAACGACCAGGCGCGGCTGCGGCCCGAAGCGCTCGCGCAACTTGGCGATCTCGTGCGGTGAGCAGACCAGGCCGTCGACCCCGGCGTCGAGCGCCAGGGCGGCCAGACGCTCGACCTGCGCGCTGGCATCGTCGTTCACGCCCGTGGCCTGCAGATCGTTGTCATCCATGCTGGTCAAAACGGTCACGGCCAGCACGGCCGGCCACGGCGTGGCGTCACGCGCGGCGTCCACGGCCGCACGGATCATCGCCTCGCCACCTCCGGCGTGAATGGTCAGCATGCGCGCGCGCATGGCCGCGGCCGCCCGCCCGGCGCCGGCCACGGGATAGGGGTTGTGGTGTAACATAAGATGCAGAAATGGCCGCCGCCCGCCCGGCCGGG
>JBHJHH010000010.1:0-13337 GCA_050331015.1 Geminicoccaceae bacterium | reverse complement strand
CTCGAAATTGGCCAGCGACTCGCTCGTGGTCACCGCCAGCTTGACATAGGTGTAGACGACGAATTCCAGGCCGAGCGCCTTGCGATCCAGAACGGCGACCTGACGCTTGATGATGCCCTCATCCTGCATGCGCTTGATGCGCCGCCAACAGGGCGAGGTCGACAGACCGACCTCGCGGGCAAGCTCGCTCATCGAGCGTGTGGCGTCGTCCTGCAGGAGCGCGAGAAGGCGGATGTCGAAGATGTCAAGCTTTGCGTCCATGCCCATCCTTGCGAAACAGCTTTGCTTTGATTGTCAGCTATGAGGGCAAAATAGCACAGAAAGTTCGTGTCTGAGGACATATCCTCCGGGTCCAGATGGTTGCACGACGGAATCCGTAAGGGGCTGTTCATATGCGTCATATCAGCCTGGACGATCGCTATCGTCAGGAGCGGGGTGACATCCTTTTGAGCGGTGTGCAGGCGCTGGTGCGCCTGGCGGTCGAGCAGATGCGGCGTGACCGGGCGCAGGGCCTGCACACGGGCACCTACATTTCCGGCTATCGCGGCTCACCACTGGGTGGCTTCGATACCGAACTCGCGCGCGCAAACTCGTTCCTCGAGCCGCTGAACATCCGCGTCCAGCCGGGCGTCAATGAGGATCTGGCGGCAACCGCGGTCTGGGGCTCGCAGCAGGTCACCAGCTTTCCCGGCGCGAGCGTCGATGGTGTCGTCGGCCTATGGTATGGCAAGGCGCCCGGCGTCGATCGCAGCGGCGACGCCTTCAAGCACGCCAATATGAGCGGCACCAGTGCCACGGGCGGCGTGCTCGCCGTCGCCGGCGATGATCCGGCGGCGAAATCGTCCGCCTTTCCGTGCACCAGCGAATACGCCTTTGTTGACGCCGAAATGCCGGTCCTGGCACCGGCCGATGTGCAGGATCTGCTCGATTTCGGCCTCTACGGCATCGCACTGTCGCGCTTTGCCGGTCTTTGGGTGGGCATGACGGCAGCGGCCGACAGCCTGGACAGCACGGCCGTCATCAATGTCGATCCGGCACGCCTGGCGATAAGCGAGCCCGAGGACCGCTTCGGCCGGCGCCATTTCGGGCCGCACATCGTCGGCCTCAGCAAGCGTCATCTGGCTGAACAGATCTTGCGCGAGGCCCGGCTGCCGGCCGCGCGCGCGTTTCTCGCCGACAACCAGCTCAACCGCGCCGTGGTCGCGCCGGCAGATGCGCACACGGCGATCCTGGCCTGCGGCGCGCTCTGGTCCGGCCTGCTGGCGACCTTGGAAACCCTTGGCATCGATCAGGCCGACCTGGAGACGTTCGGCATGCGCCTTGTCAAGATCGGCGCGCTGTGGCCGCTGCCGGCCGCACAGACGCGCGCACTGGTCGATGGCGTCGAGCGCGTGCTCGTCCTCGAGAACAAGCGCACGTTGGTCGAAGATCAGCTCAAGGGTCTGCTCTACGGCATGCCGGCTGGGCGTCAGCCGGCGATCTTTGGTAAAACCGACGTCAACGGCGCGCCGTTCGTAAAAACTACCGGCGAGCTGGGTGTCAGCGATATCGCCGTGGCGCTGCGCCAGCTCCTGCCCGCTCAAGCGCTCAGCGCCGGCCTGGATGATCGCATCGGTAACCTGCTGGCCCGCCTGCGGCATGGCGGGGAGACCGGGCCGGCGCGTCTGCCTTATTTCTGCGCCGGCTGCCCGCACAACACATCGACCAAGCTGCCTGAGGGCTCGCGCGCCATCCCCGGTGTCGGCTGCCACATCATGGTCGACTGGATGGGGCGCACCGAAGATCCGTACACGCATATGGGCGGCGAGGGCATCACCTGGCTTGGCCAGGCGCCGTTCACCGCGACCGAGCATGTCTACGTCAATCTGGGCGACGGCACCTATTTCCATTCGGGCCTGCTCGCCATCCGCCAGGCGGTCGCCGCCGGCGTCAACATGACCTACCGGCTGCTATACAACGACGCTGTGGCCATGACCGGCGGCCAAGCGGTCGACGGTAGCCTCGACGTGCCGACCCTGACCCGGCAACTCGCTGCCGAAGGAGTCAGCAAGATCGTCATCGCCTCGGAGAGGCCGGAGCTCTATGCCGATCGCAAGCTTCTCGCCGAGGGCGTCGACGTCGTCGATCGCGCCGAGACCGACAGGCTGCAACGCGATCTGGCTGGTCTGCGGGGCGTCTCGGTGCTGATCTACGATCAGACCTGCGCGGCGGAAAAACGGCGCCGGCGCAAGCGCGGCACTTACGCGAAAAGCGCGCGCAAGCTGATGATCAACGAACGCGTCTGCGAAGGCTGCGGCGATTGTTCGGTGCAGTCCAACTGCATCGCGGTCGAGCCCAAGCCGACGCCGTTTGGCATCAAGCGCCAGATCAACCAGGCCGCCTGCAACCAGGATCTCTCCTGCGCCAAGGGCTTTTGCCCGAGCTTTGTCGAGATCGAAGGCGCCGCTGAGGCATCCCCGCCCGAACTGCCGCACGCATTGATGAGCCTGGCCAAGCGTCTGCCGGCACCGGTCGTCAGTCTTGGCGATGCGCCGGTGAACTGCCTGCTCACAGGCATTGGCGGTACCGGCATCACCACGGCATCGGCGGTTCTGGCCGTGGCGGCGCATCTGGACGGCATCGGCGTGCGCAGCCTGGACATGACCGGTCTGGCGCAAAAAGGCGGTGCGGTTACCGCCCACGTGCGCTTTGCCGCAAGCCGCGACGCGTTGACCAGCGCCAAGCTATCGCCGGCCAGCGCTGATCTCGTTATGGCGGTCGATCTGGTGGTCGCCGCCGGTGATGCCAGTCTGGGTCTCATGGATGACCGGCGCAGCCATGTCATCGGCAATCGCCAGGTCGGTCCGACAGCGGCGTTCACCCTGCTTGGCGCGGAGGGCTTCACGCCGGATCAGCTGTACCACCGCCTGGAAGCATCGGCGCGCAAGCTCGAGCTGATCGATGCCACCGAACTGGCCGAGCACTATTTCGGCGATGCCCTCTTTGCCGGCATGATCGTCATCGGCGCCGCGTTCCAGCGCGGCCGGCTGCCAGTGTCGAAACAGGCCATCTTGCAGGCGCTGGCGCTCAACGGCGTTGCCACCGAACGAAACCAGGCCGCGTTCCAGCTCGGTCGTCTGGCCATCGCCCGGCCGGATGCGGTGCGGCCGGAAACGGCCGGAGCCGATCCCGCCAGCGAGAGCTTCGATGTGCGAATGCAGCGCTTCGTTGACGATCTGACGGCCTACCAGGACAAGGCGTATGCCGAGCGCTTCCGCCAGCAGGTTGCGCGCATCCGTCTGCGCGAGGCTGAACTCGGCATCGAGCACGGCGCGTTGAGCGAGGCCGTCGCCGCGTCGCTTTACAAGCTCATGGCCTACAAAGACGAGTACGAGGTCGCCCGCCTGTACAGTGACCCGGCCTTCATCGCCGAACTGCGCGACACGTTCGGCGACCAGGCGCGGTTCTCCGTGCTCCTGGCACCGCCCATGCTGAGCGGCATCGATCCGAACACCGGCCGGCCGCGCAAGCGGCGCTCCGGCCCCTGGGTCTTCCCGCTGTTCCGGCTGTTGGCGCGTGGCAAGAGCTTGCGGGGCACGGTCCTCGATCCGTTTGGCCACACGGCCGAGCGACGCGCCGAGCGCCGGCTCATCTTGAGCTTCGAGGCGTTGCTGGCGCGTTTCGAGCGGAGCTTGTGCCCGGCCAATTACGATATCGCCCGCGAGCTGGCGGCACTGCCGCAGCGGATCAACGGCTATGGCCCGATCAAGATGCAGAAGATCGACGAGGTTGCCGCGCGCGAGGCCGACCTGCTGACGCGCTTCGACGCCCTTGCCGGGCAGGGCGACGACACATGGCCGCTCGCGGCTGAATGAATCACAAGAGGCTTAGCAACGAGGAGAGTTTGAACGTGTCTGATGTGTTTTCCCATGCGTCTTTTGCCGATCACGAGATGGTCGTCCATGTACGTGACGCGGATAGCGGCCTGCGCGCCTTGATCGCCGTACACGACACCAGTGCCGGGCCGGCGATCGGCGGCATCCGACGCTTCGCCTATGACGACGAGAGCGCTGCGCTAAACGACGTTCTGCGTTTGTCGCGCGCAATGACCTACAAGACTGCCACGGCGGGTCTGGACTTCGGCGGCGGCAAGTCGGTGATCCTGGCCGAACCGGGTCAGACGGTGACCGAGGCCCAGCTGCGCGCCTTCGCCCGCGGCATCGAACGTCTGGGCGGCAGCTATTTCGGCGGTGAGGACGTCGGCACTGGCGTGGCGCAGATCGATGTCATGGCCAAAACGACCGACTTCGTGCTCGGTCGCTCGCGCGGGCCGTTCGCCAGCGGTGATCCGTCACCGTTTACAGCCGAGGGTGTCGATCTCGGTCTGCGTGCTGCCGTGGGCGCGGCCTTTGGGAGCGACAGTGTCGCCGATCTGACCATTGGCATCATCGGCCTCGGCGCTGTGGGCATGAAGCTCGCCGAGCGTTTGCGTGCGGCCGGTGCCACTCTGATCGTCACCGACATCGATGAGCGCAAGACCGGCTACGCCCGCCGTGTGCTGGAAGCCGAGGTCATCGACCTTGACGGCATGCTTGGCCGGCGTCTCGACGTGCTAGCACCGTGCGCGCTGGGCGGCTTGCTCACCGAGGCGCTTGCCGAGCGCATCGACACGCGCGTCATCGCTGGCGCTGCCAACAATCAGCTCGCTAACGATGCCGCCGGCGACATTCTGCATGAGCGCGGCATTCTGTATGCGCCCGACTACGTCATCAATGCCGGCGGTCTGCTCAATGTCGCCGCCGAAGCGCAAGCCATGCTCGCTGCACGTGCCGGCCGCAACACGCGCTACGAGGCCAGCGCCGTACATGACGCCGTGGCGCGCATTCCGGCGACGTTGCGGCACATCTTTGCCCGTGCGCAGGCTGAACAGCGCTCACCGGCAGCGGTGGCCGACGCCTTGGCCGAGGAGCGCCTGAGCCACCTCAAGCACGAGCCGCTCTTGGTGCATGCCGCCGAATAGGCGGCATCACCGTACTCAGCGGGGCATGACCTTGCGGTACAGGTGCCAGGTCGCATGCCCCAGGATCGGCAAGGCAATGGCCAGGCCGAGCAGCAGGGGCAGGGCGCCGAAGAGCAGCGCGGCGACGACGATCGCGGCCCACAGCATCATTGGCACCGGGTTGGTGAACACCGCCTGGATCGAGGTCAATGCGGCCGTGATCATGTCGACATGGCGATCAAGGATGAGCGGAAACGCGATCACCGAGATGCCGAACGCGAGCAGGGCGAACAGCGCACCGACGACATTGCCGATGATGATCAAGGCGAAGCCGGCTGATGTGCCGAACACGCGGCTCATGAAGCTATTGAAAGTATCTTCGATGCCGGCGCCGACGGTCAGGTGGACTAGGAAGCTGGCTACGGCCAGCCAGGTGAAGAAGACCGCCATGAGCACGATGCCTAAGCCCAGGATCGAGCCGATCGCCGGGCTCTGCAGCACCGAGAACATGTGCCACCAGCGCGTTTCCATGCCCGTCTCGCGCCGGCGGCTGAGCTCGTAGAGGCCGATACCGGCAACCGGCCCGAGAATGGCGAAACCGGCGATGATCGGGAAGATCATCGGGTAAAGCTCGCTGTTGAACGCGACACGCACGGCGATGAGGACCACCAGGGCGTACAGGACGCCAAGGAAAATGCTGTGCGTCGGGATCGCCCGGAAGTCTTGAATACCCCGACTGAGGGCATCAGTGACGTCTGCTGTCGTGATTTTGTTGATCCAAAGCGGCGAGTCGTCCGCTGTTCCGACCGCACGCACGGCATTTGCCGTCGATGACGAAGCCACCATCTGCGGAATCTCCCTAGCTCGGCTGTCTTGGTGCACGCCGTTCAACTAAGATACGTCGCAGATGATCGTTTGAATAGACAGTAAGGCGAAATGCTGCGTTGCTCACAGGACAGTGAAAGCAGTGCTCACGCGCTGAGCTCGCGCAAAGCCGCCAAATCAACCTGCGTGTGACCGCTCAATGGCGCCGGCAAGCGTACTGGCCGATCGACGTCGCCCAGATGGTCGACAACCAGCGCGGCGCCGGCGAAATCCTCGTCGTCGGTGTAGACGCTTGGTGTGATGATACAGCGCAAGCCGGCACCGTGCGCGCTGCGCAGGCCGTTGCGGGAGTCCTCGAAGGCGACGCAGGCGCTGGCGGGCAGGCCGAGCTGTCGCAACGCCAGGCTGTAGACATCCGGTGCGGGCTTTTTGGCCGTAACCATGTCTCCGGCGGCAATGGCAGCGAACCGGCTGACCGCATCGTCCCCGAGCGTCGCGCGCAGCAGGCTTTCGACATTGGCGAGGCTGGTCGTCGTGGCGATCGCTAGCGCGATGCCAGCGGCCGCGGCTTCATCGATCAAGCGCGCGATGCCCGGGCGGAGCGGCACTGTGCGGGTATCGATCATCGCCGTGTAGCGTGCGGTCTTGGTGCGATGGAGAGCGGCAATCGCCGTGTCGTCGAGCACGGGCCTGGCACCGAAAGCGTCGATCCAGTGCCGCATGCGCTCCTTGCCGCCGGTGACCTTCAGGAGCTGGCGGTAAACCGCCTGATCCCAGTGCCAGTCCAAGCCCTCAGCGGCAAAGACCTCGTTGAAGGCCATGCGGTGCGTGTCTTCCGTCTCGGCAAGCGTGCCGTCAACATCAAAGATCAGCGCTCGCGGCCAGGCGGTCATACGTCGTGACGGATCGCGCTGATCGCCTCGGCATAGTCGGGTTTGCCGAAGATGGCCGAACCGGCAACCAGGACGTCCGCCCCAGCGTCGATCACCTGGCGCGCCGTACCCGGCTTGACGCCGCCATCGACCTCTATGTGGATCGGCCGCTCACCGATCATCTCGCGCAGGCGGGCGATCTTGGCGCATTGCTCGGCAATGAAGGCCTGGCCGCCAAAGCCCGGATTGACAGTCATGACCAAGACCAGATCGAGCTTGTCGAGCACATAGGCGATCGCGTGCTCGGGCGTCGAGGGATTGAGCGAGACGCCGGCGAGCTTGCCCATGGCCTTGATCGCTTGCAGCGATCGATCGAGATGCGGGCAAGCTTCGGCGTGTACGGTGATCAGATCGCAGCCGGCCTCGGCGAAGGCCTCGAGATACGGGTCGGCCGGCTCGATCATCAAATGGCAATCGAAGCGCTTGGCCGAGGCCGGGCGGATCGCTTTCACGATGGCCGGGCCGAAGGTGATGTTCGGTACGAAATGGCCGTCCATGACATCGAGATGGATCCAGTCGGCGCCGGCCTCGTCGACGGCTTTGACTTCAGCGCCAAGTTTGGCGAAAGCGGCCGACAGGATCGAGGGCGCGATCTTGACCGAGCGGTCGAAGCTCATCGCGTGATCTCCTTGGGATTGCTCGCATCGGCGGCGAGGCCACCGCGAAACACGCGGCTCGCGCGGATATCGATCTCGTCGATCGCCGAGAGTGCCTGGGCATCGAGCGGACCGTCGGCGGTCTCAAACAGACGATTGGCCTGGCGCAGCCGGGCGCGATCGAGCGCGTTGCGGATCGAGCGGGCATTGGCGAAGTGCGGTTGGGTCCGCCGGATGCCGATATAGTCGTGCATCGCTTTCTTGGCGGCGTCGGTCAGATGATAGCTTTGGTCGGCAAGCATCAATTCAGCGATCTGGAACAGCTCGTCATCGCTGTAGTCGGGGAAATCGATATGGTGGGCGATGCGTGAGCGGAAGCCGGGATTGCTTTCAAAGAACCTGTCCATGCGATCGGCATAGCCGGCGAGAATGACCACCAGGTCATCGCGCTGATTTTCCATGACCTGCAGCAAGATCTCGATCGCTTCCTGGCCGTAGTCGCGTTCGTTCTCCGGGCGATACAGGTAGTAGGCCTCGTCGATGAACAGCACGCCGCCCATGGCCTTTTTGAGGATCTCTTTGGTCTTCGGCGCTGTGTGGCCGATATATTGGCCGACCAGATCGTCGCGGGTGACCGTGACCAGGTGGCCTTTGCGCACATAGCCCAAGCGGTGCAGCAGATCGGCCATCTTGAGGGCGACCGTGGTCTTGCCGGTGCCCGGATTGCCGGTGAAGCTCATATGCAGGGTCGGCGTTTCGTGGGCCAGACCCATGCGCTTGCGGGCGCGCTCGACCAGGAGCAGAGCAGCAGTCTCGCGGATGCGTGCTTTCACCGGCGCCAGTCCGATCAGAGCGCGATCCAGTTCATCGAGCACGTCTTTGACGCCGGAGGCCTTGTATTCCTCGCGCAGATCGACCGCGGTGACCGGGGCTTCTCCGGTGTCGTCGACAGCTTCACCCGCTTGGGACATTGCACAGCCTCATGACCTGCCGGGCGGCGGTTACCGTCCGCCGCTTTGGACAATGGTGCGAAAAAAGACCGGACGGGCTGCAGCATCGCTGATGATACAGCCCGCCGGCGAGCATGCCTTGGGAAGGGACTTCAGTACCGCGCACCCTCGGGCTTGTCGGTGGCGTAGGGCGTGGTCGTGTAACGGATCATGCGGCCATTGATTTCCTGCCGGTTAAGGCGGAAGCCAGGCTCCTCGGCCGGGCGGTTGACGATGAAGCTGAGCCGGATCGACTCCCAGCCATGGGTGGCATCGAAGGCGATGATGCGGATGTAGCGATCGCCGTAAACCTTACGGCACTCGTTCAACTCATAGAGCACCGCCGCGGCGTCCGGATTGTCGAACATCGGGTGGCCCCACATATCCCAATAGGTATTGCGCGGATGCGGGTCGTCGGTGAACTCGACGCTGAGCGCCCAGCCATTGTCGATGCAGTACTGCACCTGCTGGGCGATCTGCTCGTCGTTCAGATCGGGCAGGAAGGAAAACGTGCCTTGGGTGATACGCATGTCTCTGGTCCTTTTGTACACAAGCTGACTTAGGCCGCGGTGGCCGTGGGCACGAAGTCAGGCGCATCCGTGCTGGCGTAGTTGAAGGTGATGTCCTTCCAGGTATCGAGGGCTTGCTGCAGCGGTGTGCAGCTCTTCGCCGCCTCGGCCAGGATCTCCGGACCTTCGTTGACGTAGTCGCGACCGGCGTTGCGGGCGAAAATCATCGCCTCGAGCGCGACACGATTGGCCGTGGCGCCGGCGGCGATGCCCGCCGGGTGACCGATCGTGCCTCCGCCGAACTGGAGCACGACGTCTTCGCCCAAATGGTCGATCAGCTGGTGCATCTGGCCGGCATGAATGCCGCCCGAGGCGACCGGCATGACCCGGTTGAGCGAGGCCCAGTTCTGATCGAAGAACAGGCCGTGCTCGAGGCGCATCTCGTTGTATTCTTCGCGGCAGATATCGTAGTAGCCGCGCGTCGTGGCCGGGTCGCCCTCGAGCTTGCCGACGACGGTTCCGGCATGGATGTGATCGACACCCGCCAGGCGCATCCATTTGGCGATCACGCGGAAGCTGACGCCGTGCTGCTTTTGCCGGGTGTAGGTCGAGTGGCCGGCGCGATGCAGATGCAAGATCATGTCGTTCTTGCGCGCCCACTTGGCCATCGACTGAATGGCGGTGTAGCCGATCACCAGGTCGATCATGATGATCACCGAGCCGAGCTCCTTGGCGAACTCGGCGCGCTCGTACATGTCCTCCATGCTCGCGGCGGTGACGTTCAGGTACGTGCCCTTGACCTCGCCGGTCGCGGCTTGCGCGCGGTTGACGGCTTCCATGCAGTACAAGAAGCGGTCGCGCCAATGCATGAACGGCTGGCTGTTGATGTTCTCGTCGTCCTTGGTGAAGTCGAGACCACCCTTGAGTGCCTCGTAGACGACACGACCGTAGTTGCGACCGGACAGGCCCAGCTTCGGCTTCACCGTGGCGCCGAGCAGCGGACGGCCGTAACAGTTCAGACGCTCGCGTTCGACGACGATGCCGGTGGCCGGACCCTGGAAGGTCTTCACATAGGCCGTCGGCAGGCGCATGTCCTCGAGGCGCAGGGCCTTGAGCGGCTTGAAGCCGAAGACATTGCCGATGATCGACGCGGTCAGATTGGCGATCGAGCCGGGCTCGAACAGATCGAGATCGTACGCGATATAGGCAAAGTACTGACCCTCGGCGTTGGGTACCGGATCGACGCGGTAACACTTGGCGCGATACTTGTCACAAGCCGTCAGACGATCGGTCCAGACGACGGTCCAGGTCGCGGTCGAGCTCTCACCGGCGACCGCCGCGGACGCTTCGACCGGATCCACGCCGTCTTGCGGCGTCACGCGGAACAAGGCGATGACGTCGGTGTCCTTCGGTTCGTAGTCGGGCTCCCAATAGCCCATCTTTTTGTATTCCAAGACACCGGCCGCATAGCGGGCAGCGCCTTTGACGGTCTCACTCATGGTTTCGTCTCCTGTTGTAAGCCTTTGTTATTCGGTAGAACCTATGCCGCCTTCGACACGCCGATTTTGGGATCGAGCGCGCCTTTGGCGTAGCGCTTGGCCATGTCATCGAGCGGAATGACCTTGATCTTGCCGGCCTGGCCGGCAGTGCCGAAGCGCTCGAAGCGGTCGCGGCACAGGTCGCGCATGGCGTCCAGGGCGGGCTTGAGGAACTTGCGCGGATCGAACTCGCCGGGCTTTTCCTGCGCGATCTTGCGGAACTGGCCGGTCATCGCCATGCGGCAGTCGGTGTCGATATTGACCTTGCGCACGCCGTGGCGGATGCCGCGCTCGATCTCCTCGACCGGCACGCCGAAGGTCTGGGGCATGTCGCCGCCGAACTGGTTGATGACGTCCTGCAGCTCCTGGGGCACCGAGCTGGAGCCGTGCATGACCAGGTGCGTGTCCGGCAGGCGCTCGTGGATCGCCTGGATGACGTTCATCGCTAGGATGTCGCCAGTCGGCTTGCGGGTGAACTTGTAGGCGCCATGCGAGGTGCCGATCGCCACGGCCAGGGCGTCGACCTTGGTCTTGGCAACGAAATCCATCGCCTGGTCGGGATCGGTGAGCAGCATCTCCTTGTCGAGCTTGCCCTCGGCACCCTGGCCGTCTTCGGCCTCGCCCATGCCGGTCTCGAGAGAGCCCAGGCAGCCGAGCTCACCTTCGACCGAGACGCCGACGGCATGGGCCATCTCGGCGACCTTGCCGGTGATGGCGACATTGTACTCGTAGGAGGCAGGCGTCTTGCCGTCCGCCTCGAGCGAGCCGTCCATCATCACCGAAGTGAACTGGTAGCGGATCGCCGACAGGCAGGTGGCCTCGTTGTTGCCGTGGTCCTGGTGCATGCACAGCGGAATGTCCGGATAAGTCGCCGCGAGCGCCTCGATCATCCGGGCGAGCATGACATCGCCCGCATAAGCGCGGGCGCCGCGCGAGGCCTGCATGATCACCGGCGCATCACAGGCCCTGGCGGCCTCCATGATGGCGATGCCCTGTTCCATGTTGTTGATATTGAAGGCCGGCACGCCGTAGCCTTGTTCGGCGGCGTGATCGAGCAGTTGGCGTAGGCTTATCAGGGCCATGACGTTGTCTCCTTGGACAGGGGTTCACGCGGCCTGCTTGGTCTCGGCAAGCTTGGTGCGGGCCAGTTCGACCAGCGCGTCAGCGGTCAGGCCGTAGGTTGCGTACAACTCTTTTGCGGGTGCGGAGGCGCCGAAGCCGGTGAGGCCGAGGACGTCGGCTTCGCTGGCGACATAGCGGCTCCAGCCGAACGGGCTGGCGGCCTCGATGGCGAGCCGCGGCGCGCTGCCGAGCACGGCGTCGCGATAGGCGGCGTCCTGGCGATCGAACAGCTCGAAACAGGGCAGCGAGACCACGGCGGTCGGCAGGCCGTCGGCCTCGAGCGTGGCCGCCGCTTGCATGGCAAGGGCCACTTCCGAGCCGGTGGCGAGCAAGGTCAGCGCGCGGGCGCCGCTGGCCTCTTTCAAGACATAACCGCCCTTGGCGCACAGATTGTCGGCACTCACCTCGGTGCGCAGCGCCGGCAGGCCCTGGCGTGACAGTGCCAGCAGCGACGGGCCGTCGCGCCGTGCCAGGGCGGCCTGCCAGCACTCGGCGGTCTCCATGGCATCGGCCGGGCGGAACACGTGCAGGTTGGGCATGGCGCGCAACGACGCCAGATGCTCGATCGGCTGATGCGTCGGGCCGTCCTCGCCGAGACCGATGGAATCATGGGTCATGACATGGATCACCGGCAGGCCCATGAGCGCCGCCAGACGGATCGCCGGCCGGCTGTAATCGGCGAACACCAAAAACGTGCCGCCGTAGGGCACGAAACCGCCATGCAAGGCGATGCCGTTCATGGCCGCGGCCATGGCGTGTTCGCGCACGCCGTAATGGATGTAGCGGCCGGTGAAATCCTCGGCCGTGATCGGCGCGGTCGCCTTGGTCTTGGTGTTGTTCGAGCCGGTCAGATCGGCCGAGCCGCCGAGCAGGGTCGGCATCTGCGCACTCAGCACCTCGAGCGCTTCCTGGCTGGATTTGCGCGTCGCCCAGCTAGGCTGCTCCTCGGCCAGCCTGGCCTTGTAGGCGGCCATGGCGTCATCCAGCCCGGCCGGCGGCGTGCCCGCCAGCGCCGCCTCGAACGCGGCGCGCGTGGCCGGATCGGCGGCCTCGAACCGGCGCTGCCAGGCGGTGTGCGCCTTGGCGGCCGCCGTGCCGATGGCGCGCCAGTCGGTGAGGACGTCATCGGGGATGACGAACGGCGCATGCGGCCAGCCCAGAGCGGCGCGCGTGGCGGCGATCTCGTCCTCGCCCAAGGGCGCGCCGTGGGTCGCCGCCGTGCCCTGCTTGCTGGGCGCACCGAAGCCGATCACGGTCTTGCAGGCGATCAGGGACGGCCGCGGGTCGTGGCGCGCCTCGGCGATGGCGGCCTCGATCTGCGCCGGGTCATGGCCGTCGATCGCCAGCGTGTGCCAGCCATAAGCGGCGAACCGGGCGCCCTGGTCATCGGACACCGCCAGCGCGGTCGGGCCGTCGATCGAGATGCCGTTGTCGTCGAACAGCACGATCAGCCGGCCCAGCCTGAGATGGCCGGCGAGCGAGGCGGCCTCGTGGCTGATGCCCTCCATCAAACAGCCGTCGCCGGCGATGACATAGGTCCAGTGATCGACCAGATCGGCGCCGTAGCGGGCGTGCATCAGCCGTTCGGCCAGCGCCATGCCAACCGCATTGGCCAGGCCCTGGCCGAGCGGGCCGGTGGTCGTCTCGATGCCCGGCGCATGGCCGTATTCCGGATGGCCGGCGGTGCGCGCCCCGAGCTGGCGGAACGCTTTCAGCTCCTCCAGCGTCATGTCGGCATAGCCGGTCAGGTGCAACAGCGCATAGATCAGCATCGAGCCGTGGCCGGCCGAAAGCACAAAGCGATCGCGATCGGCCCAGTCCGGCGCGCTCGGATCGAAGCGCATGAAC
>JBHJHH010000009.1:0-59161 GCA_050331015.1 Geminicoccaceae bacterium | reverse complement strand
TGGTGTCCGGCGCCTGTTTCGCCGAGTTCGGCCATGATGTCGTCTGCGTCGACAAGGACCCGAGCAAGATCGAGCGCTTGGAGCGCGGCGAAATCCCGATCTACGAACCGGGCCTGGACGATCTGGTGGCGCGCAACACCGAAGCCGGCCGCTTGACCTTCAGCACGTCTCTCGCCGACAGCGTCCAGGGCGTCGATGCCGTGTTCATCGCCGTCGGCCCGCCGTCGCGCCGTGGCGACGGCCATGCCGATCTGCGCTATGTTTTCGCCGCGGCGGAGGAAGTCGCCCGCGCGCTTGGCGACTACGCCGTGATCGTCACCAAATCGACCGTGCCGGTCGGCACCGGCCGCAAGGTGCAGCAGCGCGTGCGCGAGGCCAATCCCCGGCTCGACTTCGACGTCGCCTCCAACCCGGAATTCCTGCGCGAAGGCTCGGCGATCGAGGATTTCATGCGCCCGGATCGGGTCGTGGTCGGCTGTGAGAGCGAGCGCGCGCGCGAGGTCATGTCGGGCCTCTACCGGCCGCTGAACCTGAACGAAACGCCGATCATGTTCACCGCGCTCGAAACCGCCGAACTGATCAAATACGCGGCCAACGCCTTTCTCGCCACCAAGATCACCTTCATCAACGAGGTCGCCGATCTGTGCGAGGCCGTCGGTGCGGATGTGCAGGACGTCGCCAAGGGCATCGGTCTCGACAACCGCATCGGCCGCAAGTTTCTCCACGCCGGCCCGGGCTATGGCGGTTCGTGCTTCCCGAAGGACACGCTGGCACTGCTGCGCACGGCCGAAGAAAACGATGTGCCGGCGCGCATCGTCGAAACCGTCGTCGAGGTCAATGACCGGCGCAAGCGGCGTATGGTGCACAAGATCGCCAAGGCCGCCGACGGCGCCGTGCGCGGCAAGCGCATCGCCGTGCTCGGCGTGACCTTCAAGCCGAACACCGACGACATGCGCGAATCACCCTCGCTGGTCATCGTCCCGGCGCTCCTAGCCGAAGGCGCCGAGGTGGTCGTGTTCGATCCGGAGGGCCGCACCCAGGGCGAGCCGCTGCTGCCCGGGGTAAGTTGGGCCGCGGACGCTTACGAGGCGATCGATGGTGCCGATCTGCTCGTGCTGTTGACCGAGTGGAATGCCTTTCGTGCGCTCGATCTCGATCGCGTCAAGCAGCTCCTCAAGTCACCGACCATTGTTGACCTGCGTAACATTTATAAAGTCGACGCCATGCGAGAAGCTGGCTTCCGCTATATTTCCATCGGCCGCGCGGAAGTCGACACCATGTCAGCGCTAGAGGAAATTCCAGCATGACTGCGCCCTATACTTTCCATTCGACCATTCTTCGCGAATACGATGTTCGCGGCATCGTCGGCGAAACGCTGCACACCAGCGACGCACGCGCGCTCGGCCAAGCCTTCGGCACAATCGTCAAGAACAAGGGCGGCAGCAAGGTCGCGGTTGGCTATGACGGCCGCCTGTCCTCGCCGGACATGGAAGCGGCCGTGGTCGAGGGCCTGGTCGCTGCCGGCATGGCGGTCGCCCGCATCGGCTGTGGCCCGACGCCGATGCTCTATTTCGCCGTGCACCATCTGAACGCCGATGGCGGCATCCAGATCACCGGCTCGCACAATCCGCCGAGCCACAATGGCTTCAAGATGATGATCGGCACCAAGCCGTTCTTCGGTGCGCAGATCCAGGAACTCGGCAAGATCGCCGCCGATGGTGCCTTTGCCGAGGGCCAGGGCCGTGCCGCTGATGCGCCGGTGTTTGACGACTATATCGCACGCCTCGCCCGGGATTATCATGGCGAGCGCGCGATCACGGCGGTCTGGGATGCCGGCAACGGTGCGCCTGGCCCGGCGATGAAGGCGCTCACGGAGAAACTGCCGGGTACGCATCACCTGTTGTTCGAGGACATCGACGGCACCTTCCCGAACCACCATCCGGATCCGACCGTGCCGGAGAACCTCGAGGCGCTGATCGCCAAGGTGGCGGAAACCGGCGCCGAGGTCGGTATCGGCTTCGACGGTGATGGCGATCGCATCGGCCTGGTCGATGGCCAGGGCCGTATCCTCTATGGCGATCAGATGTTGCAGATCCTCGCCAGCGATGTCCTCGAACGTCATCCGGGCGCGACCATCGTCGCCGACGTCAAGGCCAGCCAGGCGCTGTTCGAGAAGATCGCCGAGCTTGGCGGCGAGCCCTTGATGTGGAAGACCGGTCATTCGCTGATCAAGAACGTCATGGCCGAGCGGCAAAGCCCGCTCGCTGGCGAGATGTCGGGCCACATCTTCTACAAGGACGGATTTTACGGCCACGACGACGCCCTTTATGTCGCCGTCCGCCTGCTCGACATTCTCGGCCGCTCGGACAAGACGCTGGCGCAGTGGCGCGACGACATGGCCGAGATGATCAACACCCCGGAGCTGCGCTTCGAGTGCCCGGACGAGCGCAAATTCACCATCATCCAGGCGATCAAGGACGATCTGGCCGACCAAGGCGCCGAGGTGAACGACATTGACGGCGTGCGGGTCAACACCGAGGACGGCTGGTGGCTGGTGCGTGCTTCGAACACGCAAGCCGTGCTGGTCGCGCGCGCCGAGGCCAAGACGGCCGATGGCCTGGAGCGTCTGAAAGAGCAGATCCGCGCGGCGCTGCGCAAGCAGGGCGTCGAACCGCCGGCCTTCTAGGCTGCCGGGCAGGTTGACGCGTTTGGGGAGGTGGGCCGTTGTCCGACGACGCCATGCTCGATGCCGTGCGGGAGGCCTGCCCGATTGCCGTGAGCGCCTATGCCTTGGGCGATGCCAGCGCTGGCCTGGTCATCGTCGATGAGGTCAACGGCTTTTGCACGGTCGGCGCCGGCAATCTGGCGCCGAGCGCACCGGACGCGCAGATTTCGGGCATGGTCGCGCGCAGCAACGCGCTGGCGCGCCTGTTCGCCGATGCCAGCCGGCCGATCCTGGCCTTTCTCGACACGCACGAGCCCGGTGTGCCCGAACCGCCCTATCCACCCCATTGCGAGCGCGGCACGGGCGAAGAGAACCTGGTGCCCGAGCTCGCCTGGCTGGACGGCCACCCGCACGCCGCCCTGCTGCGCAAGGACTGCATCAACGGCTTTGTCGGCGGCATCGAGGCCGCCTTCGGCCACGGCCACGGCATGCATCACAACAAGGTGGTCGACTGGATCGCCAGCCACCGATTGCACACGGTGGTCACGGTCGGCATCTGCACCGATATCTGTGTCATGGACTTCGTGCTCACCCTGCTTTCGGCGCGCAATCACGGCCTGATGCCGACCTTGAAGGACATCGTGGTGGTCGCCGATGCCTGCGCCACCTATGACCTGCCCCGCGCCACGGCCGATCAGCTCGGCCTGCCGCCGACGGCCGCACACCCGAAGGCGTTGACCCACCATATGGGCCTGTATTTCATGGCCGCGCGCGGCGCCATCCTGGCCGATCGGATCACGTGAGCACCGCCAGCGCGGTCCCTGTGGTGTTTGATCGCCGGCTGCTGCGTCAACGCCGCATGCGTGCACAAAAGTCACTGACTGCGCACGATTTCCTCATGCGCGAAGTCGCCGAGCGCCTGCTCGATCGCCTGGACGACATCCAGCGGCGCTTCCCGCTCACGCTGGAAATCGGGGCGCGCGCAGGCTTGATGCAGCGACTGGCCGGAACGCGTGGCGGCATCGAACGCTGGCTGCCCATGGATCTTGCGCCAAGCCTCGCCGGTGCCCAGGGCCTGGTTGCGGATGAAGAATGGTGGCCGATCCGCAACGGCTGCCTCGATGCCGTGCTCAGCAGCATGGCGCTGCACAGCGTCAACGATCTGCCGGGCGTGCTCGCCCAGATCCGCGGCTCGCTGAAACCCGATGGCCTGCTTCTGGCCGCCCTGCCCGGCGGCGCCACGCTGCACGAGCTGCGCACCTGCCTGATGCAGGCCGAGCTCGACATTGCCGGCGGCGCCGCCATGCGCGTGGCACCGATGCTCGATGTCCGTCAGGCGGGCGCCCTGCTGCAACGCGCCGGCTTCGCGCTGCCAGTGATCGACAGCGACACGATCACGATCCGCTATGGCCACCCGCTCAAGCTGCTCGACGATCTGCGCGCCATGGGCGAAAGCAGCGTGCTGGCCGAGCGCCCGCGCGGCTTGTGGCGGCGCGATGTCCTGGCGCTGGCCATGGAGCGCTATCAGCAGGCCCACGCGCACGGTGATGGCAAGGTGCCGGCGACCTTCGAGATCGTCTACCTGACCGCCTGGGCACCGGCTGCCGGCCAGCAGCAACCGCTCAGGCCCGGCAGTGCCAAGGCGCGCCTGATCGATGCTCTGAAGCCACCGCCGCCGCCCGGGCCATGAGCGCGCTGCTGGCTGCCGGCGTCCAGGGCTTCGGCCTTGGTGCCGGCCTGATCATCGCGATCGGTGCGCAGAACGCTTTCGTCCTGCGCCAGGGACTGAAACGGCAGCATGTCACGGCGATCGTGATCACCTGCGCGCTGGTGGATGTCGTCTTGATGAGCGCCGGCGTCCTGGGGTTGGGCACGCTGATCGCCGCCAGCCGGACGCTGACCCTGCTGGCCACGCTCGGCGGTGCGGCTTTCCTAATCGTCTACGCCGTCTATGCCTTGCGCGCAGCGCTCGAGCCCGGCCGGCTGGTGGTCGATACCGCGCAACCGGCCGGCCCTGCGAACGGCGCCGTCCGCACGGCCCTGGCCTTCAGCCTGCTCAACCCGCACGTCTATCTCGATACCGTCGTTCTGGTCGGCAGCATCGGCGGCCAGTTCGCCATGCCCGACCGTCTGGCCTTCCTCGGCGGCGCGATCTGTGCCTCGTTCGTCTGGTTCTGTGCGCTGGGCTATGGCGCGGCCCTGCTGGCACCGCTTTTTGCCAGGCCGATGGCCTGGCGCGTGCTCGATGCCACGATCGCACTGGTGTTGTTCGCCATCGCGGCCAGCCTGCTCGCCTCGCTGCACGCCTAGAGGGCCGCCAGCGCCGCGCGGGCCAGGGCCATGGCGGTTTGACGATGGCTGTCGATGGTCTTGGGTCTCGAGCGCAGACTGATCCAGAGATTGGTGCCGCTCTTGCGCACATAGAGCAGCGGCATGGCCACCGGGCCGACGAACATGGCCTCGTCGCTCAGGCCGGTGACCGGTATCGGTGTGCCGGCATAGGGCTGCAGCAATGATTGCAGATAGAACGCACCCCATTCCGAGCCGGGCGGCCAGCGACCGGTGCTGATGATGACCACATCATCGTCGCGCTGGCCGACGCGCGCATAGGAACAGCGGCTGATCTTGCCGGGCCCCTCGCGCTGCTCGACCAAACGGCCGGGTTCGACCGCCATGCCGATGATCGACTCCAGCGTGGCCCGGCTGATCAGCGAGCAGGCATTGATGTCGGCCGTGGGCCGTCCGGCGGCGGGTTCGATGGCGCCGTCATCGCAGGCCGAGCACAGGACAAGGAGGAGAGCCGGCAGGCCAAGCGCCCGCAAAAACAACCCGTTACGCATGATCGATCCAATCATAAAGCGATTGGACTATCATATAATTCGCGTATTAGTTCAATTGCCCGCGCGCCGGCATGACGAAAACCAGCAGCAGCGAGACCGTCAGCACAGCCAGGACATGGCTGACCAGCACCACCGTCGACGCGCGGCGGGGATAGGTTTCATAGCGGCTGGCGAGCACGAACACGCTGGCGCCGGTCGGCAGGGCGGCGACCAGGGTCGCCATCAGCGTGGTCGGCATGCTCAGATCGATCATTTGACAGGCGATGTGCACCAGCGCCGGATGGATAAGCAGCTTGAGGCCGGTTAGCAGGGCGACCTCACCGCGCGCATCGGAGACCGGCACGCCAACGAGCGAGGCGCCCAGGGCAAACAGCGCGCACGGCCCGGCAGCACTGCCGAGAAAATCGATGAACGTGAACAGCGGCGCGGGTATGGGCAGGCGCGCAACGGCCAGGACCAGACCCAGAAATATCGCCAGAATCAAAGGGTTGGTCACTAAATTCCAGCCAGCATTGCGCAACGCTTTCGCGAGGCCGCCCTGTTCGCCCGGATTGCCCGCAAGCAGGGCGATCGCCAGCGGCAAGAGCACGATGCTGTCGAAGGTGAGCACAAGGACGGCGACAATCGCCGCCTGTTCGCCAAAGCCGGTGAGCAGCAGCGGAATGCCGAGATAGCCGGAATTGGCCCAGACGGCGCACAGGCTCTGGATGGTTGCAACCCCTGTGCTGGTTCGAAACGCGAGCATGCTGAGCGCGAAGGTGGTGATGAAAAGCAGCGCACCGGCGCCGTAGTAGGCGATGAAGAAGCGGCCGTCGAACAGCGCCTCGACCGGCGCGCCGGCCATGGCCTTCAGCAGCAGCGCTGGCAGGGCGAAGTGGTAGACGAAGGCGTTCAGGCCATCGACCGCTGATCGGTCCAGCGCGCGAAAGCGCAAGGCGGCATAGCCGCAGGCAATCAGGGCGAAAACCGGCAGCGCGACGGTGACGATCGCCTGCATCGCGGATGCCTAGAGCAGATCGCGCAATGCGGCGACCAGCGGCGCATCGGCCGGCGGCATGGCGTAGTCGCGCAGATCGACCGGGCGCACCCAGGCCAGTCGCTCATGCTCGCGTGGTTGCGCCGTGCCTTGCCAGACCCGGCAGACGAACAGCGGCATGAGCAGATGAAAAGCGTCATAGCGATGGCTGGCAAAGGTCAGCGGCGCCAGACAGGAACTGGCCGTGTCGATGGCCAGCTCTTCATGCAGTTCGCGGATCAGGGCCGCTTCGGGGCTCTCACCCGGCTCGACCTTGCCGCCGGGAAACTCCCACAAGCCGGCCATGGCCTTGTGCGCCGGCCGCTTGGCAATGAGCACGCGATCGTCGCTGTCGACGAGGGCAACGGCGACGACGAGCACCAGGTGCTCGGTGGCCGGCAGCGCTTCCAGACCGATCAGATCACCGCAGCCCATGGGTTCAGGACCGGTAATCGGCGTTGATGTCGATGTAGCCGTGGGTCAGATCGCAGGTCCAGATCACCGCCTGTCCCGGCCCGGCACCGACCGTCACGGCGATCTCGATCGCCTGACCGCGCAAGTGCTCGGCGATCGGTGCTTCATCAAGACCGGGCACGACCGCACCGTTGGCCGCCACGACATGACCGCCGAACGCGATGCGCAGGGCAGCGACGTCGACCGGTTGCCCCGATTTGCCGACCGCCATGGCGATGCGGCCCCAATTGGCATCCTCGCCGGCGATCGCTGTTTTGACCAAGGGCGAGTTGCCGACCGCCAGCCCGATCAGCCGCGCGCTGGCATCGTCGCGTGCGCCATCAATGCGGATCGTGATGAACTTGCCAGCCCCTTCACCGTCGCGCACGACCTGCCGGGCGAGATCGGCGCAGACCGCTTCGAGCGCGTCCGCAAACGCCGGCGCGGACGGATCCGCGGCACTGGTCAGGGGCGGGTGCCCGGCGGCACCGCTGGCAAACGCCATAACCATGTCGGAGGTCGAGGTGTCGCCATCCACGGTGATGCTGTGGAAGGACCGGTCGACCGCGCGCCGCAGCAGCTCATCGAGCAGATCCGGTGCGATGCGCGCATCCGTGAACAGGTAAGCCAGCATGGTCGCCATGTTCGGCGCGATCATGCCGGAGCCTTTGGCGATCCCGACCAGAGTGACCGGCACACCGTCGATGACCACCTGCGCGCCGGCCCCCTTGGCAAAGGTATCGGTGGTCATGATGGCGGCAGCGGCCCGCTCGACGCCGCCCGGTGCCAGCACGCCGGCCATGCGCTGCAGGCAACCGGCCAACGGTTCGGCATCGAGCGGCATGCCGATCACGCCCGTCGAAGCGACAAAGACCTCGTCTGTCGGGCACTGCAGGGCGTCAGCCGCCGCTTTGGCCATGGCCGCTACCGCGTCGTCGCCGGCAGCACCATTGAACACGTTGGCGTTGCCGGCATTGACCACTAGCGCACGCGCCTTGCCCGCGCCAATGCGCGCGCGACACCAGGTGACCGGATGACCGACAACGGCGTTGGTCGTGAACACACCGGCCGCCACGGTCCCGGTTGCAAAGGCGGCGAGGAGCAAATCGTCGCGGCCGGCATAGCGCATGCCACTGCACGCGGTTGCCAGATGCACGCCCGCTACGGCCGGCAGGTCCGGAAACGCCGCCGGCGCCAGGGGCGAGCGTGTCATCACCACGGCAAGGTCCTCACTGGGCGGCGTCGCCCTGGTCGGCCGCACCGTCACCGCCCTCGGCCGGCTCGTCCTCGGTGATCGGCGTACCGTCCATGTTGAACCGCTCGATCTCGGCATCCTCACGCAGATCGTTGACCACCTGCATGACCGTGTCGCGCGCGATCTCCTGACGAAGCTGCCCTTCGGTCTCCTCCAGCGACGGCGTCGTCGAGCGCACGTCCTCGACCGTGATGACGTGCCAGCCGAACTGGCTCTCGACCGGCTCTTTCGTGTAGGCGCCGACCTCGAGCGTGAACGCAGCCTCGCCGAACGACGGCACGACGCTGTCGCGGCGGATATAGCCGAGATCACCGCCGTCGGATGCCGACGGGCCGGTCGAGCGCTCTTTCGCCAGCTCGGCAAACTCGGCACCGCCGTCGAGTTCGGCGATGATCTCGCGCGCTTGGTCTTCGCTTTCGACCAGGATGTGGCGGGTTTTACGCTCCTCGAAGGCGAAATCCGGCTCGTCCTTGATCGCCTCGTAGCGCGCCTCGAGCGCCTCTTCGGTGGTTGCCGCCTCGATCGCGTCGAGGATGTACGCCTGACCGAGCACCTGGCGACGCACGCGCTCGATGTCGCGCTGGACGCTGTCCTCTTCGGCAATGCCGCTCTCGGTGGCCGCGGCCGCCAGCAGATGACCGTCGATCACGCGATCGAGCAGCGTCGGAAAGAGAAGCTGCGGCGGCATGTTCTGATATTCGGCCGGCAGTTCGGCGCCCGCTGCTTGCACGTCGGACACCAAAATGTCGGCGCCGTTCACGGTGGCCACAACCGGATCGACGGGCGCATCGCCCGGCGCAGCCCCGCTCGCCTCGGCGGCGGGCTGTTCGGCGGCTGCCGGCTCACCCTCTTGAGCCAGTGCAGGTCCGGCCATCAGGCACAAGGCAGCCGCAATCGCCGAGAGATAAGAATTGGTCACGAGTTTCCCCTTCGCGCATGGGCAGGCGCGCCCTTGAACCACAACGCCGAGGGCGCCTCAAGGGTTCGCGGTGTGTGCCGGCAAGATGGGCTCGCGTTGACAGGATTCCACCGTCTTCTTATGTGACATGAGCTACGTCCCGCCCCATGCCTCGTTTCCCGGAGGGCGCCTCCTTTATGATAGGTGGTATCGCCAAGCGGCTGTTCGGCACTGCCAACGACCGTATCGTCAAACAACTGCGCCAGCAGGTCGTTGCCATCAACGACCTGGAAGGCACCTATGAGCCCTTGAGCCACGCCGAGCTGCGCGCCTGCACCGACGCCTTCCGTGAGCGTTTGCAAAACGGTGAGAGCCAGGACAGCCTGCTGCCGGAAGCCTTCGCGGTTGTACGCGAGGCCGCCAAACGCGCGCTGGGCCAGCGGCATTTCGACGTGCAGCTCATGGGCGGCATGGTTTTGCACCAGGGCAAGATCGCCGAAATGAAGACCGGTGAAGGCAAGACCCTGGTGGCGACCTTGCCGGTCTATCTGAACGCCCTGGGCGGCGACGGCGTCCATGTCGTCACCGTCAACGACTATCTCGCCCGTCGTGACGCCGAGTGGATGGGCCAGATCTACAACTATCTGGGGCTTAGCGTCGGCTGTATCGTGCCGAATATCGCCGAAGCCGAGCGCAAATCTGCCTATGCCGCCGATATCACCTACGGCACCAACAACGAATTCGGCTTTGATTACCTTCGTGACAACATGAAGCTGCGCGCTGAGGCCATGGCGCAGCGCGGCTTCAACTTCGCGATTGTTGACGAGGTCGACTCGATCCTTGTGGACGAAGCACGCACGCCACTGATCATTTCCGGCCCGGCCGAAGACAGCTCGCAAGCCTACCAGCAGGTCAACACCTTTATCCCCAATCTCGACGAGAACGACTACGAGCTCGACGAGAAGCAACGCACCGTCACCTTCACCGAGATCGGCAGTGAAAAGCTGCAGGTCTGGGCATCCGAAAATGGCCTGCTCAAAAGCGGTGAAGTCTACGATAGCGAAAATATTTCCCTCGTGCACCACGCCAACCAGGCGCTGCGTGCCCACAAGATGTTCGCCCGCGACAAGGACTACATTGTCAAGCAGGGCCGTGTGGTCATCATTGACGAATTCACCGGGCGCATGATGGAAGGCCGGCGCTATTCTGACGGCCTGCACCAGGCACTTGAGGCCAAGGAAGGCGTGGCGATCCAGCCCGAGAACCAGACGCTCGCCTCGATCACCTTTCAGAATTATTTTCGTCTGTACCCGAAACTCGCCGGTATGACCGGTACGGCGATGACCGAAGCGGCCGAGTTCGACGAAATCTACGGGCTATCGGTGGTCGAATTGCCGACGCACCGTGACATGGTGCGCAAAGACGAGGACGACGAGGTCTACCGCACGGTCAAAGAAAAAGACCAGGCGATTCTGGACGAAATCAAGCTCGCCAATGAAAAAGGTCAGCCGGTATTGGTCGGCACGGTGTCGATTGAGAAGTCCGAGAGCTTGTCGGAACTGTTGAAGAAGGCCAAAGTGCCGCATCAGGTCCTGAACGCGCGCTATCACGAGCAGGAAGCTTTCATCGTTGCCCAGGCCGGCCGGCTTGGTGCTGTAACCATCGCCACCAACATGGCCGGCCGCGGTACGGACATCCAGCTCGGCGGCAATGCCGAAATGCGCATTCTGCAGGAGCTGGGCGAAACGCCGGAGCATGACAAAGCCGAGGCCATTCGCGCTGAGGTTGTGGCCGAGCGCGAGCGCGTGCGCGACGCGGGCGGTCTTTATGTCATCGGCACCGAGCGCCACGAAAGCCGGCGCATCGACAACCAGCTTCGCGGCCGCTCCGGTCGTCAGGGCGACCCCGGTCGCTCCAAGTTCTATCTATCGCTCGAAGATGATCTGATGCGCATTTTCGGCGGCGATCGCATGGACGGCATGCTGCGCCGCCTGGGCCTGCAGGACGGTGAGGCGATCATTCACCCCTGGATCAACAAGGCCCTGGAAAAAGCACAGCAAAAAGTCGAGGCGCGCAACTTCGACATCCGCAAGAACCTGCTCAAGTTCGACGATGTCATGAATGACCAGCGTAAGGTGATCTACGAGCAGCGTCTCGAGCTGATCAATGCAGAGAATGTCGCCGACACAATTCAGGATATGCGCAATCAGGTCATCGAAGATCATGTGCGCGCCTGTATCCCGGAAAAAGCCTATCCCGAAGAATGGGATACCGAAAAACTCAACAAGGAATGCCAACGCCTGCTTGGTCTCGACCTTCCGATCGCTGACTGGGCCAATGAAGAGGGCATTGCCGAGCCGGAAATCGAAGAACGCATCAAGGATGCTGCCAATCGCAAGATGGCCAAGAAAGCCATTGACGTCGGCCCGGACATGATGCGGCAGGCGGAGAAGCAGTTACTGCTGCAGATTCTTGATCATTTGTGGAAAGAGCATCTGCTTAAGCTCGATCACTTGCGCTCGGGCATTCATCTGCGCGGCTATGGCCAGAAAGACCCGCTGAACGAGTACAAGCGCGAGGCCTTTGCTTTGTTCGAGGGCCTGCTCGACCAGCTACGCGAAACAGTGACCTCGGTGATGTGTAATCTCGAGATCCGCCAGCCGGAACCGGCGCAGATGGCGCAGGCGGCCGAGACCGAGGAGCTGCGCGCGACCGGTACCGATGGTGCGCCGCTGCCGCGCGCCGTGAGCGGTGGCGGTGGCGGTTCGATGGGGGCAGGTGCCGGTGGCCCGAGCGTGCGGGCGATCAGCGGTGGCAGCGCAACCAACCCGGCGGACCCGTCGACATGGGGCAAGGTGCGGCGCAACGATCCCTGCCCGTGCGGCTCCGGCAAGAAGTTCAAGCATTGCCACGGCGCGGCCGCCTGAGCGGGCAGCGACCATGTTCACCTTCGCGCCAGGTCGAGCTTCGGTAGGCCTGGCGCGGCAGGCGCAAACCCTGCAGCCCGAGCTTTACCGACTGGCCGGCGAGGTTGTCGATATCTGCGTCAGCGACGCCCCGGAACGGCTCGACGTGCTGCCGGCAGCGCTCGTGCAGCTGACCGGCTGGTACGTGCAGCATGGCCCGTTCAATGCCGACAGGACCCGACTGCGTGCGCTGCTGCGTGCCTATGAGGCCAAGCGCGCGGCTACGGCGGCCGGCGTTGGCGACGCGACCGCGGGCAGCCTGGATCGCATGATCGAGCACGAAGCGACCGTCCTGCGCGACTGGTTCTGGTCGTGCACGAGCCGAGATCAGGCGATCGGCCGCCTGCTGCTCACCCTGAGCGCCGGTGTGGCGCGCGACGGCAAGCGCCATGCCCCTTAGGCGGCAACGCCCTGCGGATGGTGTTTCACCGCACCGGGCGCACAAGCGACATCGTCCAGGACATCGACGCCGAGCACGCGCAGGGCCTGCGCCAGGACATCGACTGCCGGGCTGATCTTGTCGTCATGAATGAGAATGACGCTGCGTGCACCGTTGGCGATCGCTTCGGCACCGAGATCGCGCGGCCTGGCGGCGAGCGGACTGTCGAAGACCGCTTCGCTGATCAGCCGGTTGCGCGAATCCAGATGCAGCACGCGCAAGCCCCGCTCAGGCCCGTGCTCGTGCAGCCAGATGTCGATATCGGTCGGCTGGGCGAAGGCCGGCGCCTGGCCGCGACTGTCAGTGAGCAGCTTCAGCACGTTGCGATGGATACGATCGAACAGGTCGATCGCCGCCGGTTCGAGTTCCTTAAACGGTGCGAACGCGCTGGGCTGTGCGGTGACCACGCGCCCGAGCGAACCGAAATGCTCAAGCAGCCGCATGGCGAGCGGCCGGCAGGTGGCGCCCATGCCCGCCATGAACAGCAGGGCTTCGAGCAGATCCAGATCGCTGAAGCGAGCATCGTCGCGGTAGAGCAAGCGCTCGAAGATCAGATTATGCCCCGGGCATTTTCGATACGCCGCAACTTCAGAATGAAAATCGGCAGCATTTTCGGAAAGACCCGAAGGCCCGTCTGCGCCAAGTGATGTCGCTTGTCTGCGGGCACGATCCCGCATTCGCTCTTCGGCCGAAGCCAAGGCGTGGATCAAGGGATTCATTTTGTAAGCCTCCGCCGACGATCTGCCGGGCCGCCTTCTGACTGGCGAGTAACGTGCTACTCACTAGCACGTTCAGGGAGCGAGAACTACACCTTAGTCGTAGGCATAGACATTGATCCGGATCAACGAGCTTGCGTTTTTTGCCTAGCTGTCGCCGGGCCGACCCATGGTTAGGTATTTCTCGGCGCGCTGCCGGACCAGAACCTCAACGTCCAGTTGTGTCAGCGCATCCAGTGACTGCTTCAAAACGTCGCCGACCGAGGCCACTGTTACGTGCGTGTTGCGATGTGCGCCGCCCAGGGGCTCGGACACGATGCCGTCGATCAGGCCCAGCCGATCCAGGTCCTGGGCGGTGATGCGCATGGCCTCGGCGGCTGCCTCGGCCTGTTCGGCACTGCGCCAGAGAATGGCGGCGCAACCTTCCGGCGAAATCACCGAATAGATGCTGTGCTCGAGCATGAAGACGCGATCGGCCGCGGCCAGCGCGATGGCGCCACCGGAGCCGCCCTCGCCGACGATGACCGCGATGAACGGTACCTTGAGCGACAGGCCGGTCTCGATCGCCCGCGCGATGGCTTCGGCCTGGCCGCGCTCTTCCGCTTCGACGCCGGGGAAGGCCCCGGGTGTGTCGACCAGGGTGATCAGCGGCATGTTGAACCGCTCGGCCAGACGCATCAGGCGGACGGCCTTGCGATAGCCTTCCGGGTGGGCCATGCCAAAATTGTGGTGCACGCGCTGCTCGGTCTCGCGGCCCTTCTCGTGGCCCATGATGACCACGCTGCGGCCGTGGAAACGGCCGAGGCCGCCGACCAGGGCGCTATCATCGCCAAAGGCGCGGTCGCCGGCGAGCGGCACGAAATCGGTGATCAGGCCGTCGAGATAGTTATGAAAATGCGGCCGGTCCGGATGCCGCGCGACCTTGGCCTTCTGCCAGGCGGTGAGCTTGCCGTACGTGCTTTCCAGAAGCTTTGCGGCGCGCTCTTCGAGCTTGGCGATCTCTTCCTTGAGATCCAGCTCGCCCTCGGAGTCCAGGTGACGCAATTCGCGCACCTTGCCCTCGAGCTCGGCAATCGGCCGTTCGAAGTCAAGCAGGCTGCTCATGGACCGAAGCCAGACCTAAACCACGTCACCTTGGTTGATGGAAATGGGCCAGCAACGCGGCGTTGTCGGCCCGCACATGTCATTGCGTATCAGTGGCTGGCAGCGATCTGCTCGGCCTTGGCGACCAGCGCCTCGGCCTGACGGATCGAGGCGATGTCGATCAGGCGGCCATCGAGTGAGACAGCCCCGCGGCCTTCGCGGGCGGCCTCTTCCATCGCGACCAGAATGCGCTTGGCGCGCTCGACCTCGGCCGGCTGCGGGCCACAAACCTCGTTGGCCAGATCGATCTGGCTGGGGTGGATCGCCCATTTGCCCTCACAGCCGAGAACGCAGGCACGATTGGCGGCAGCGCGGTAGCCATCCGGATCGGAGAAGTCGCCAAACGGACCGTCGATCGGGCGCAGGCCGGCGGCACGTGCGGCGACGACCATGCGCGCGATGGCATAATGCCACATGTCGCCCCAGTAAACCTGGCGCTCGGCATCGTCCTCGGTCTTGTCGCTGAGCACGCTGTATTTCGGGTTCGGGCCGCCGATCTGGGTGGTCTGCGCGCGGGTGCTGGCGGCGTAGTCGGCGACGCCGAAATGCAGGCTCTCATTGCGCTTCGAGGCCCGGGCGATCTCGTCGACATTGGCCATGCCGAGCGCGGTCTCGATGATCATTTCGAAGCCGAGGCGCTTCTTGCGACCGACCGCGGCCTCGCACTGGGTCCCCAGCATGTCGACGGCGTAGACATCTGCGGCGGTGCCAACCTTGGGGATCATGATCAGGTCGCAACGCTCGCCGCCCTGCTCGATCAGATCGACGACATCGCGGTACATATAGTGGGTATCGAGACCGTTGATCCGCACCGAGACGGTCTTGGTGCCCCAATCGATGTCGTTGAGTGCCTCGATGATGTTCTTGCGCGCCTGCTCTTTTTGATCCGGCGCCACGGCATCCTCGAGGTCGAGGAAGATCACATCGACATTCGAAGCGGCGGCCTTTTCAAACAATTTCGGCGAGCTGCCGGGCACCGCCAGTTCGGAGCGGTTCAATCGCGCGGTGGCTTGCTCAACGATGGTGAAGCTCATGAGTATCCCATTCCTTTGAAGGCGAACTCGGTGTTTTTCATGGTTCAGCGCCAGCCAAGCGGCCGTTGCGCAAGGCGATGACCCGGCGGCTCAGCAATAAAACGAGACAGCGTTAGTCGCTCGTAAGCGATTTGTCACCCGCCGATGCTGCGTTGCGGCGAACGGGCCCGCCGTCGCGTTTTGCCAGCGGATGGCAGGCTTCGAGCGTGGCCGCCAGCTTCTCCGGCTGCAGGTGGGTGTAGATTTCCGTCGTGGCGATGTCGGCATGGCCGAGCAACGCCTGCACGCTGCGCAGATCGGCGCCATGGGCGAGCAGATGGCTGGCGAAAGCGTGGCGCAGGACGTGGGGTGAGACCCGCTCGGGCGCGATGCCCGCCTCAATCGCGAGCGCCTTGATGAGCTGGGTGAAGCGCTGCCGGGTCAGATGGCCAAGGGCGCTCCGGGACGGGAACAGGAACGGGCTGCCCTTTTTGCGGCTGGGCAAGAACGCGTCGCGCACCTCGAGATAGGCGCGCAGGGCCGTTTGCGCCAGACGACCGAGCGGCACGAGCCGTTCCTTGCCGCCCTTGCCACGCTCGATCAGGCTGCTGTGGTCCTTGGCCAGCGCGCTCAATGGCAGGGACATCAACTCGGACACGCGCAAGCCCGTGCCGTAGAGCACCTCCATCAGCGCCATCAGCCGCCGGCCCTCGATGCCGTTGGCCTCGCTGGCGGCTTCGAGGAGAGCGGTGACCTCCGCCTCGCTGAGATATCTGGGCAAGGCGCGGCGCGTGCGCGGTCCATCGACCTTGCTGGTCGGATCGTCCGACCGGTGCCCCTCAGTGAACAGGAAACGATGAAACTGGCGCACGGCGGAGAGCCGGCGCGCTGCCGTGCTGGCACTGAAGCCTAGTTCGCTTTGAAAGGCCACAAAGGCGCGCACATCGTCACTGCTCGCACGCATCGGCGAGGCCGCGCGCCGCTGGAGGAAGGCACGGTATTCGCGCAGGTCGCGGCGGTAGGCATCGAGCGTGTGCCGCGAGCCGCCGCGCTCGATTGCGATCATATCGAGAAAGGCGCCGATCAGCGAGCCGGTATCGTGGCCCGAAGATCCTACGGCTGCGCGCAGATCACTCGGGGAAGCGGCTGTCATCGAGGACCTTCTCGATGCGCTGGGTCGGCGGCGGGATATCCCAGGTGATCAAGAAGATGGCGCCACCGAGGAGAAGTATGACAAACAGCAGCAACAAAAAGCGGGTAAAGGCCGACATCGATAAAGCTACTCGCAATTCGGAGGTCAGTTGGCCCGCGCGCTGCGACGGCACCAAGAGCGAACGGAGCAACAAGCCTTGCCGTTACGCTCGGATGCGTCTTATATCGGTTGCTGGATGTGCTTTCAATCTCACGTTCCACTTTAACACTTGGCGCTAAGCCGAACGTATCATGGGCACCGCATCGGCGATGGCCGTCACGGCCAGAAAATCCTACCGGGACAAGATCGTTCTGGTCGGCCTGATGGGTGCTGGCAAGACAGCCGTCGGCCGGCGTCTGGCGGCGCAACTCGAGCTGCCCTTCATCGATGCCGATGCGGAAATCGAACAGGCCGCGGGCATGGCCGTGCGCGATATTTTCGATGCCTATGGCGAAGCCGCGTTTCGTGATCTCGAGCGCCGGGTCGTGGCCCGCTTGCTCGCCGAAGACGGCCCGCGCGTGATCGCGCTGGGCGGCGGCGCCTTCGTCGATCCGCAGACGCGCGACGATGTCCGCGCCCATGCCGTATCGCTTTGGCTGCGGGCCGACAGCGACACGCTGCTGCGGCGGTGTCTGCGCCGGAAAGGCTCGCGACCGCTGCTCGAAACCGGCGACCCGCTGACGACGCTGGAAAACCTCATGCGCGCGCGCGAGCCGGCCTACAGCCAGGCCGATCTGGTCGTCGACAGCACGTCCGAGCCGATCGAGGACGTGGTCGCCCGGGCGCTCAGCGCAGTCACCGGCTTTCGTCAGGTCGCCGCGTCATGAGCCAGACCGAACCGGTCGCGCGGCTGCAGGTCGCTCTTGGCACGCGCGCTTACGACATCGTGGTCGGCCGCGGCCTGATCGCGCAAGCCGGCAGCCTCATCCGCGACGCCGTCGGCGATCGGCCGCTGCTGGTTGTCGCCGATGAAGCGGTCGCTGCCGCCGGCCATCTGCAGCGCCTGGAACGGGCGCTGGGACCGGTACCCTGTTTCACCGTGCCGTCCGGCGAGAGCTCGAAGAGCCTGGCGCGCTTCGAGCACCTGCTGGAAGCTTTGCTTGAGCATGGCGTCGAACGCTCAAGCGTGCTTGTCGCCCTTGGCGGTGGCGTCATCGGCGATCTCGCCGGCTTTGCCGCCGCCGTTGTCTTGCGCGGCATCGATTTCATCCAGATCCCGACGACCCTGCTCGCCCAGGTCGACAGCGCCGTCGGCGGCAAGACCGGCATCAACGCCAAGGCCGGCAAGAACCTGATCGGCGCCTTCCACCAGCCCAGGCTCGTGCTCGCCGATACCGATACCCTTGAAACGCTGTCGCGACGCGAGCTGCGCGCCGGCTATGCCGAGGTCGTCAAATACGGCCTGCTCGGCGATGCCGCGTTCTTCACCTGGCTGGAGACGCACGGCAGCGCCATCATCGACGGCGATGCCGATGCCGCGCGTCACGCCATCGTCACCAGTTGCCGGGCCAAGGCCGATGTCGTCGCCCGTGATGAGCAGGAACGGGCCGGCGCGCGTGCCCTGCTCAATCTGGGGCATACCTTCGGCCATGCCTTCGAGCGCGAGGCCGGCTATGGCGGCGATGTGCTGCATGGCGAAGCCATCTCGGTCGGCATGATCTGCGCCTTTGAGCTCTCGCGCCGGATGGGCCTGTGCCCGGCGGACGATGTCGAGCGCGTGCGCCGCCATTTCGAGACGATCGGCCTGCCGGTCGACATCAGCCAGCTCGGCCGTACGGCCTTCGATCCGGAGCGGCTCATGCAAGCCATGGCCAAGGACAAGAAAGTGCATCAGGGACGTTTGACCTATGTCCTGGTGCACGGCATCGGCCAAGCCTTTCTACACGATCATGTCGACAGCCGGCTCGTCTCGGACCTGCTCGACGACATGATCTGTCCGGCCTGATCGGCTATACGGGCGAGGACGACAGCGACCAGGCGCCATGCTCTTTTCGATCGCCGCCATTCTCCTGCTCCTGCTGATCTCAGCGATCACCTCGGGCTCCGAAACCGCGATGACCGGCGCTTCGCGCGAGCGCCTGCATCTGCTCGCGAAAGAAGGCAACCGGCGCGCGACCATCGTCGAGCAGCTCCTCGAAAGCAAAGAGCGCCTCATCGGCGCCCTGCTGATCGGCAACAATGCCGTCAACATCCTCGCCTCGGCGTTGACCGCCGTTGTCGTCGAGCGCTTTGCCGGCCCGTATGCCTCGATCGTCACCGCAGTGATCCTGACACCGATTGTCGTGACGTTTTCCGAAGTTTTGCCAAAGACGTACGCCATCCGGCATCCGGAAACCATGTCGATGGCGATCGCACCGGTTCTGCGCGTCGTGGTCGCCATCCTGACGCCGTTCGCCGCAGCGGTGCAGATGCTGGTGAATTTCTTCCTGTTCCTGTTCCGCGTGCCACCGGCGAACACGCTCGACACCTCGCTCGAAAGCCTGCGCGGGGCGATCGCGCTCGGCGCCAAGGAGGGCGGCGTCAACAAGCAGGCGCGCGATATGCTCGGTGGCGTATTGGATCTCAGTGCGGTCGAGGTCGGCGAGATCATGACGCATCGGCGCAACATGGCGACGCTCGATGCCGATCTACCGGTGCGCGAACTGGTCGAGCTGGCCCTGGCCAGTCCGCACACCCGTCTGCCGGTCTGGCGCGGAGACAGCGACAGCATCATTGGTGTGTTGCACATCAAGGATCTTATGGCGGCCGTGCGCAAGGCCGGTGACGATCTCGCCAGCGTCAATGTCGACGACCTGTGCAGCCCGCCCTGGTTCGTGCCGGATACGACGCCGCTCAGCCAGCAGTTGCTCGCCTTCCGCCAGAAACGCTCGCACCTGGCGCTGGTCGTCGACGAGTACGGCGCGCTGCTCGGCCTGGTGACGCTGGAAGACATCCTCGAGGAAATCGTCGGCGACATTGCCGATGAAAAGGACATCGTCGTCGCCGGCGTCAATTTGCAGCCCGACAATACCGTGCTGGTCGAGGGCTCGGTTACTTTGCGCGATCTCAATCGGCAATTCGACTGGAACTTACCCGATGACGATGCCGCAACGATCGCCGGCCTGGTCATCCACGAGGCGCAGCGTATCCCGAAAGTCGGCCAGCAGTTCAGCTTTCACGGCTTCACCTTTGAGATCATGCGCCGCCAGCGCAACCGCATCACCTTGTTGCGCATCACCCCGCCGCTTCAGGCCACGGCCGACCACGCCGCCTGAGCGTCACACGGTTTCCTGGATCAGCGCGCGCGTGTAGGCGACATCGGCAACCGGCCGGCCAATGTGTCGTGCCATCTGCGCCGCCTGGCGCACCAGGGCGACATTGTCGTCTGCGCGCGAACCATCCGCCAGGTTGAGCGTGTTCTCGAAGCCGACGCGAATGTGACCGCCAAGAGCAGCCGCGGCGGCAAGGACGGCCGCTTCACGCTCGCCGAACGAACAGACCGACCAGGGCTGGTTCAGATCCTGCGCGATCAGATAGCCGATCAGATCGCGCGGATGGACCATGCCGGTGCCGTTGTAGCGCCCGAGCACGAGCTGGCTGAATACGGTTGCCTGCGGCAACACGCCGAGATCGCGCAGCTCGGCCAGACGGCGGATGTCTTGCGCCGAATAGAGGATGATCTGGCAGCTGATGCCAGCCTCTGCCGCCCAGGCGAAGAAGTCGGTGGCTGCCTGCACATCGACGTCCTGCGGCACCATCTCGCGCAGCGCGATCGAAACCGATTCCGGCTCGAGCGCACGGACCAGCGCCATCTGCTCGTCGGGGCTGTAACGACCTTGTGCCTCGGTGGTCGGTTGCAACACAAGCTTGTCGGCCAGAGCATCGCGCAACGCCTGATAGGCCTCGCGATTGCGACCGATATCGAGCGAATGCATGCCGTCGTCGTCACGCACGTGATAGTGCAACAGGCTGGCGCCGGCCCCGGCGGCAGCGGTGCCGGTGGCGATCAGTTCGGCAACGGTCATCGGCAACGCCGGGTGATCCGTTTTCGTCCGGCGCGCGCCATTGGGTGCGCAGGCAATCACGAGCGGTGGCCATTCCATGATCGTATCACGCTGCCTGGGGCAGATGCGCGAGCGCCGTGTCGATGGCCAGGGCCAAACGCTCGACGATCTCGTCGATCTGCGCCTCGTCCAGGATGAACGGGGGGGCGAGCAGGATATGATCGCCGCGCTGGCCGTCGATCGTCCCGCCCATGGGGTAGACCATAAGCCCTTCCGCGAAGGCGCGCGCCTTGATATGGGCGTGCAGGCGCAGCTTCGGATCGAACGGCGCTTTCGTGGCCCGGTCGGCGACCAGTTCGATCCCGCGGAACAGGCCGCGGCCGCGGATATTGCCGACATGCGGGTGGCGCTCGAAACGGGCGACCAGGCCAGCGGCGAGGTGCTTGCCCAGGCTGCGCACGCGCGACAGCAGATCCTCGCCGTCGATGGTTTGCTGCACCGCCAGCGCCGCGGCACAGGCGGTGGCATGACCGAGATAGGTGTGGCCATGCTGGAAAAAGCCGCTGCCGGCGATCAAAGCATCGACGATGTGCTTGCTGGCGAGCATGGCGCCGATCGGCTGGTAGCCGGCGCCCAATCCCTTGGCGATCGCCAGAATATCCGGCGCGACGCCGTCTTCCTCACAGGCGAAGCGGAAACCGGTCCGGCCCATGCCGCACATGACCTCGTCGAAGATCAGCAGCACGCCGTGACGATCGCAGACATCGCGCATCGCCTTGAGATAGCCCGGCAAGGCCGGCAACGCGCCGGAGGTGGCGCCAACCACGGGCTCGAGGACAAACGCGCAAACGGTCTGCGGTCCGAGCGCGCGGATGGTGTGATCGAGTTCCTCGGCGAGTTGGGCGACATAGGCCGCATCGCTCTGCCCGGGCTTCTGGTCGCGATAGGGATAGCACGGCGCGACATGGCTGACCTGGGCGAGCATCGGCCGAAACGGCGCGCGGCGCCATTCATTGCCGCCAACGGCAAGCGCACCGAGCGTGTTGCCGTGGTAGCTCTGCCGCCTGGCGATGAATTTGGCCCGCTCCGGCTCGCCGACCTCGATCCAGTACTGCCGGGCCAGCTTGAGCGCGGATTCGACCGCCTCCGAGCCGCCGGACACGAAATAGACCCGATCCAGTTCGCCCGGCGCGCGCGCGATCAGGTAATCCGCCAGCGCTTCCATCGGCTCATTCGAGAAGAACGCGGTATGGGCGAAGGCTAGGCTGTCGACTTGGCGCTTGATGGCATCGATCACGGCCGGATGGCTGTGGCCCAGGCATGACACGGCGGCGCCGCCGCAGGCATCGAGATAGCGTTTGCCCTTGCTGTCGATCAGATACGGGCCATCGCCACGCACCGCGACCGGCAAATCGCCTTTGAAAGATCTGGGAAAAACGTGCCCGGCCATGGCCACCTCACTGCCAGCGGTCACCAGCGCAAACGCACCAAGCGGCGACGCGATCTGCCCGTTAGTGCAGCTTGGTCGCGCGCAAGGCGTCGATCTCCGCCTCATTGAAGGTATAGCCGGCACCGCAGAACTCGCAAGTTACCGCGATCGACCCATCCTCGAGGCGCATGTCGTCGAGCTCGGCCGGGCTGAACATGGCGAGCATGTCGCGCACGCGCTTTTCGTTGCAGCGGCAACCGAAGCTAAGATCGAGACGTTCGTAAACACGGACGCCTTCCTCATGGAACAGGCGAAACAGCAACCGTTCCGCCGACAGGCCGGGCGCCAGCACCTCATTCGCCGTGGCACTGCCCAACAGCATCATCGTCCGCCGCCAATCCTCGATGGCGTCGCGTTCGGGCGTCGCGCTCGGATCGGGCATGCGCTGGACGAGAATGCCACCGCCGCGCCAGCCCTCGCCGGTGCGCTCGACGGCAACGGTCAAGCCGGTCTGCACCTGCTCGGAGCGGCGAAAATAGGCGAGCATACAATCCTTCAGGCTCTCGCCGGCCAGTTCGACCATGCCCTGATACTGATCGCGCTCGGGTCCCTGATCGACCGCCAGCACGAGGTAACCGGCACCGAGCAGATCCGGCACGGCGCTGGTGTCCTCAAGGGCATCGACCTTCTCGGCATCGAAACGGGCATAGCCGCGCATGCGGCCATCATGTGTGCAATCGGCAAGCAGCATGCTCACCGGTCCGTTGCCGCGCGCCTGCAGGGAAAACCGGCCGTTGAATTTCAGATTGCCGGACAGCGTCGCGGCGAGGACGAGCAGTTCGGCCAGCCGGCGCGAGACCGGCTCGGGATAGTCATGCGCCCCCAGAATGGCATCGATGCTATCGCCCATGCGCACGATGCGGCCGCGAAGGCCGGTGCTCTCAAGTTGAAACGGCAGGCTCAAATCGTCCGCCGTCGCGCTCGGGTCGTCGGTTTGGCTCATCAGCGATCCCCCTCGTCGCGCCAAGGTGGGGTCAGGCGAGGCACCAGGCAAGGATGCCTTTCTGCACGTGCAGCCGGTTCTCCGCCTCATCCCAAACGACCGAGCGCGGCCCGTCAATCACCGCCGCGGTCATTTCTTCACCACGATGCGCCGGCAGACAATGCATGAAGATGGCGTCTTCGCCGGCATGGTTCATGAGTTCGCCCGTCACCTGGTACGGTGCCAGCGCCGCGCGCCGCTGTTCGGCGCGTTCGTCGCCCATGGATACCCAGGTATCGGTGATGATGGCATCGGCACCACGCACGGCCTCATAGGGATCGCGCACGATGCTGACGCGCGCCTGGCGCTCTTTCGCCCAGGCGATCACCTGGGCGGCGGGCTCGTGGGCTTGCGGGCAGGCGATGGCCAGTTCGAAATCGAAGCGCTGGGCGGCATGGATGAAGGAGGTGGCGACATTGTTGCCATCGCCGATCCAGGCCAGCTTGCGCTTGCGGATCGGGCCGAGGCGCTCCTCGAAGGTGAACACATCCGCCATCACCTGACACGGGTGCGAGCGATCGCTCAGGCCGTTGATCACCGGCACGCTGGCGGACTCGGCAAGCTGCAACAGCTTGTCGTGGCAATCGGTGCGCACCATGATCGCGTCGACATAGCGTGACAGCACATGCGCGGTATCCGCCACGGTCTCACCGCGACCGAGCTGCATTTCCTTGGCGCTCAGGACAACGGCGTCGCCGCCGAGCTTCTTGATGGCGATCTCGAACGAGACGCGCGTGCGTGTCGATGGCCGCTCGAAGATCATCGCCAGCGTGCGCCCTGCCAAGAGACGACCGGCATCGCTGCGCTTGCCCTGCTTGATCTCGCCGGCCAGAGTCAGGACATCGCGCAAGGGCGCGGCATCGACGGCATCGAGGTCGAGAAAGTGCCGAATCGGCGCGCTCATGCCGCCCTCGCCGTCAGATCGCGGCACGTCGCATCGAACGCATCGAGTGCGGCTTGAACATGCTGGTGTTCGATGATCAGCGGCGGCAAGAAGCGCACGACATTGTCACCGGCACCGACCGTGATCAGCCCGTGGCCGCGCAGCGCAGCGATCACGTCGGTATTGGTCGGCTTCACGCGGACACCGAGCAACAGACCGCGACCGCGCACCTCGCTGATGACCTCGGGATAGCGATCGGCGAGCTCATGCAGGCCCGCTGTGAGCGCTTCGCTGCGCGCACGCACGGTGTCAAGAAAGCCCGGCGCCAAAAGGACATCCAGCACGGCGTTGGCCACGGCGCAGGCGAGCGGGTTGCCGCCAAAGGTCGACCCATGCGTGCCCGGCTTCATGCCCGAGGCCGCCTGAGCGGTCGCCACACAGGCGCCGACCGGGAAGCCGCCGCCGAGGCCCTTGGCCAGTGCCATGATGTCCGGCGCAATGCCGTCGTCCTCATAGGCGAACAGCCGGCCGGTCCGGCCGATACCGGTCTGCACCTCATCGTAGATCAAAAGCAGGCCGTGCGCGTCGCACAGGCGCCGCAGATCCGCCAGAAAGGCCGGGCACATCACACGGATGCCACCCTCGCCCTGGATCGGCTCGACCAGAATGCCGGCCGTGTCCGGGCCGATCGCGGCGCGCAGAGCATCGTAATCGCACGCCTTGATCTGCGTGAAACCGGGCATGTTCGGCGCGAAGCCTTCGGTGTATTGCGGCTTGCCGCCGGCTGCGATGGTCGCCAACGTGCGGCCGTGAAATGCGCCGTCGACGGTGATGATGCGCTGGCGCTCCGGTTGTCCGTTCGCCCAGTGGTAGCGTCGGGTCATCTTGATGGCGCATTCCAGCGCCTCGGCACCGGAATTCGCGACGAACACCGTCTCGGCAAAGGAATTGGCGACCAGGCGCTCGGCCAGCCGCTTCTGCTCGTCGATGGTCAGGATGTTGGAGACATGCCAGAGCCGGTCAGCCTGCGCTTTCAGCGTCGCGACCAGGTGCGGATGGCAGTGGCCCAGACAGGTCACCGCGATGCCGCTCATGAAATCGAGATAACGTCGGCCATCGCGCGCAATCAGATAGGCGCCTTCGCCCCGCTCGATATCGAGCGACAACGCATTGTACACCGGCAATTGCGCCGGAATGGCCTGATTGGTCATGTCGCAAGCCTCGTCAAGGGAGCGCGGGAGCCTATAGATCCAATCCGGCAAGTCAATTGGCATCTGGCGGCGCACTCAAGCCAAAAACGATCAGGCTTTGAGCTTGTACCCGCGTTTGACCAGAACGAAGCAGGCGCGCAGCAACGCCGCATTGGTCGCCAGCAGAATGATCAGCCCGAGCCAGACCGACCCGTCGGCATGGTCGGTGAAGGCGAAGCGCAACCCGTCGATCATGTAGAAGAACGGGTTGAGGTGGGCGATGAACAGCGCCGGCTCGGGCAGTTGCTTGATCGAGTAGAACGTGCCGGAGAGGAACGACAACGGCGTCACGACGAAATTGGTGATCGTCGCCGTCTGGTCGAATTTTTCCGCCCACAGGCCGCACAGAAAGCCGAGTGCTGCCAGCATGGTCGACGCCAGCAGGACGTAAAGCAGCGCCAGAGCCGGATGGGCGATGCTCATCGACACGAACGGAGCCATGGCGACACCGACGCACACGCCCACCAGCAGCCCGCGCACCACGGCACCGCCGATGATGGCGCCGACCAGCTCGCCCGGGCCGAGCGGCGGCATGAGAATGTCGACGATGTTGCCTTGTACCTTGGCGATGATCAGCGAGCTGGTCGTGTTGGCAAAGGCGTTCTGCACCACCGCCATCATGATCAGGCCGGGCGCGAGAAACTCCAGATAGGGCAGACCCTCGATGACGCGCTGGGTGCGGCCCAGGGCGAGCGAGAAGATCGCCAGGAAAATCAGCGTGGTAATCACCGGCGCAATCGTCGTTTGTGCCGGCACCTTAAGAAAGCGGCGCACTTCCTTCATGAACAGGGTGCGCATACCGATAATGTTCAGATCACCCGGCGTACCGAAAGTGCTGCCGCGTTGTTGGCCGTCGACCGCGCGCGCGCCGGCTGGCAGGGGCGAGGTCGCGTGGGTTGTATCAGCTAGCTCGGACATGGCGCGGATATGGCCCGTATCGCGTGATCTGGCTAGTAGTCGAATGTCCATTTCAGGCCGAGGCCGGTGCGCGAGTCGCTGGTGACCTCGCCGGTGGCCTGGACATCGCCGCGCGGCGTGCGATTGGTGAACTCCTGGATGTAGTCGTTGAGCTCGACCTCGACGCGCGTCTTGCTCGGCTTGTCGGACAGCGAGCGCTCGTACTCGACGAAGATGTCGTCGGTGAGATATTTGCCGGCCGTAACCGACGGATCGTCGCCGGCAACACCCTGCACATCAAGCGTGTCCAGACCGGTGCTCGCACGCACGATACTGAACGGGTCCGAACCGGGCGTACCGGCCAGCTTGGCGATGCCGGCGGCCAAGGTGATCTGCTCGCCGGTGGTCAACTCGCTGGAGCGCTTGCCGAACAGCACCTGCGCCAGGATTTCGTCACCGGGCAGTTGCGGTTGGCTGGATGAGCTGAACTGCAGATTGTCGGCCCGGCCGGAGATGCCGAAAATCGCAGTCAGTTCGGGGGCCTGGACTTCGGTCTCGATATTGATGATCGGATTGGGCGGCTTGGCGCCATCGAACTCGATGATGCCGCGCGTGATGTCAAAGCGCCGATCGACCAGATCCATGTAGCCGCGGCGGACTTCGAGCTCGCCAAGCACCAGCGGCGAATCCGCGGTATCGCGAACCGTGATCCTGCCCTGCCACTCGGTTTCGAGACCGCGGCCGCGCACGAACATGCGTGCGGGGATCTCGACGACAATGTCGAGTGCCAAGCGGTAAGGTACACCGCCTGCCTGGTCATCTTCCTCGGCGGCGTCGCCCCCGACTTCCTTGACATCGATCGTGACGAAGTTCGGCCCGCCGCCCTCGGGAATGCCAATATCGGCGCGATCCAGCGTGAGCCTGCCGACGACATCGCCGGCCCTCTGGTCACCGTCGACGTCGATCGTGCCGCTGATGGTCACCGTGGCATCATCGCGACGCACAAGCGTGGCGCGCTCCATGCGCACGCCGAGTTCGAACGGCAGACCGGTTTGCGGATCGATGCCAATCTGCCCGGAGCCGCTGATGCGCCCCTCACCGCCATCATGCGCGCTCAGCTCGTTCACGCGCAAAACACCGTTGTCGGCGCGCAATCTCAAGGTGATGTCCTCGAGCGTGGTGCCGAGTTCGGCGTTGGTGTAACTGCCGCCGGTGAGATCGATGCTGCCGCCGATCTCGGGCGCCTGCGGTGTGCCGCCGAAGGCGACGTCAAGATCGAGAATGCCGGCGACGCGCTGGCCATCCAGGGCAATCATGTCATTCAGCGTCGCCAAGTCGATCTCGCCGTTGAAGCCGCCCTGGATGCCAGCGCCCTGCGGCAACTGAAACGCGAAAGGCTGCAGCGAGAATACGACCGGCGTGTCGACATCGGCACGCAGCGGCTCGGGCGTCGCCCCGCGCGCTTCGAGCGACGCCACCAAACGTCGCGGATCAATCGTCGCCTGCAGGTCCAGATCGATCGCCGGGATCTTGCGCCTGCCCGCCTCGCTCGGCTGCATCTGCGCGACCTGGGTGCGCAAGCGCACATTGGGCGCATCCGGCGTACCGCTCAGATCGATGCGCGCGCCCGCATTGCCGCGCAGCGGCGGCCCGCCAAAGCTCTCCGCCACGGCCAGATCGACCCCGTCGAGCACGATCTCCCCGGTGACCCGGGACGGCTCGACACGGACAGTGCCGGTAAGGCGACCGCCGGCCAGATCGGCATCGAGGTTCTCCAGGGCCATGCTGGTGCCCTGCACGCGCACGGTCGCCGGCTGACGCAAGACGAGCGCTTCCTCGCCATAGGAGGCATCCAGCGCGCGCAAGGTGATCTCCTGCGCACCGTCATTTAGGGCGACATCGGCACTGGTCTGCAGCGAAACCGGCTGGCCGACGTCGCCTTGCGCAGTGGCCTCGATGCGCATGCCGCGCAGATCACCGCTCGCCGTGACCTCCGCCGTTTCGATACGGCTGGTGCCCTGCTGCAGACCGCTGACATTGGCTTGCGCCTCCAAGGCCAGCGTGCCGAAGACATCGCGTGCCCGGGCCTGCACCGTGGCCCGCTCCAGGCGCTCGACCGGTCCCTGCAGATCGTCGATCTGCGCGTTGATGACCGCGTCCTGACGACCGTCGCTGGCCGCGGCGGTCAACTCGATCGTGGCACTGCCGCCGAGATCCACCGGCACGAACGGCCGCAGCGCAGCCAGGTTGGTCGAGCGGCCCTTGAGCGAGCCGTCGATCAGCGGCTGGTCACCCAGGGCGATGGTCGCCTCGCCCTGCAGGCTGGTTGACGGTGCTTGCACGCGCAGATCGCTCAAGGTCACCGACGTCCCCGGATCCAGGCTATAGGCCGTTTCCAACACCGCCGATGCCGTTCCGCGATCGGCCTGCAGGCGCACGGTGCCGGCCGGTCCGCTGGCGCCGTCACGGGCATCGGCCAGCAAGGTAACCCGGTCAAACTGTTGATCGGCGACGGCGAAGCCATCGATTCGTACATCGGCCGCAACCCTGGGTGCGCTGATCGTGCCGGCGACGTCGACTTCGCCATCGAGGGCACCCGCCATCGGTGTGCCGGCCAAGGCGCCAAGCGGCGCCAGATCCGCGATGTCGGCTTCGAGGCGTCCGGAAACGCTGCCTGTGTTCGGATCGTGTTCGCCGAACGCCGCGACATTCATACCCGTGCCGGTCAGGCTGAGATCCTCGAGCGCGATCGTCTGCCCCGGCGTCATCACCGCCCGCGCTTGCAGCTTGGGCGTCGGCCCGATGACGTCCTCGGCGCCTTGCGGCAGACCGGCCAGATCGGTGGCTTCGGCATCGACGACGATGCTGACCGGATCGAGCTGGTCGGCGCTGGCGACATCGATCTTGGCGTTGAGCGCACCGGCCAAAGGCATGCCGGCAAGCCCGGCCAGCTCGCTCAGATCGTCGTGTTGGAGGCTCAGCTCGGCCTGGCCAGCCCGGGTGGCCAGATCGACCGTGCCGTTGGCATTGATACCCAGCGCGCCGAACGCGAGGGTCAGGGCAGTGATCTCGGCGCGCTCGCCAGGCACGACCTGACCGGTACCATCGAGCGTCAGGCGGTCCGCCGGCAAGTCGGGACCTTCGCTCGGGGCCAGTCCGGCCAGCTCGCCATCCAGGGCCAGATCGAGCACGCCACCGGCCGTCGGCGTGACGTGCGCTCGCAGATCGCCGGTGGCTGAGCGCAAGGTGGCGGACTCGAGCTCGCTGTAGCCGAGATCAACGGCGAGCTCGGGCGCATCGAAGGTCCCGGTGAGTTCGATGTCGGCTGATGCCGCACCGGCCAGATGCGTCTTGGCGAGCTCGGCAAAAGCGGCCAGCTCGGGAATGTCGGCATTGGCCTGCAACGCCATGGTGCGCGCTTCGGTATCGAGGGCGCCTTCGGCCTGCAGCGATGCCGCCGGCAGATCGATGCGCAAGACCTGCACCTGCAGATCCTGCGGTGCCGGCATGGCCGCTTGCAGGTGCAAGGTCGTCTCCGGCCGGAGCACGGGCAACGCTTCAGCCGGGATCAGCCCGCCGTCTTCGGGAACGAAGCGCCAGGTCAGCTCGAGGCTCGGCTCCGGCGGCAGCTCGATATGCACCGGCCCGGTAACGCTGCCGACGCCACCCAGCGCCAGATTGAGCGCAAGCGGGAAGCGTTCGAGCGTGCCTTCGCCCTGCAGCCGCAGATCGAGGTCGCCCAGCTCCGGCTGCTTGCTCAGCTTGGCGAGCAGGCCGCCGGTTTCCTTTGCCTGCAGATCGAGCGCAATCGTCTTGGTGCGCAGATCGGCCCTGGCGTCGAGCACGACCGAGGCGCTTTGCTGATCGATGCGATGAAGATCGAGTTTGGCATCGACCACCTGGCCGCTCCGATCGGCGCCAAGCCGACCGTCCAGGGTAAGGACCATGCCCTCGCCAATCACCGGCGCGCCCAGCTCGATGCGCTCGACGAACAGACGCTCGAGTGACAGAGGCGGCACACTCTGCGGCAGTTCCGGCAGCCGGAACGGTTCGTCGCCAGGCGGCTCTTCCTGCGGCGCCCCTGGCGGCGGCAGGCGATGCAGGGCCACGCGTTGGGCACCAAGCGACTCGATGGCCAGATCGCCGCGCAGCAGGCGAAACGGGTGCCAGGTGAGCCCGGCGCCCTCGACCTCGAGCCAGGGCCCGTCGGCATCCCGCAAGATCAGGCGATCCAGGGTCCAGTCGGTCGGAAAGGTGCCGTTCAGGCCGGCCAGGGTCGCGGGCGCCTCTTCGCTGCCGAGCACGCCCTCGAGCGTTGTCAGCGCATAGTCTCGGACAGATGGCAGTTGCATGGCGACGAGGCCGCCGATCACCACCAGCAATACGAGGCCCACAGCCAGCCCGACCAATCCGAGCGTCCATCGGATCAGCCGCCACGTCCAGCGAAGCAGCGCCGTTCTCCTGTTGTCCCTAGAAAGGACGAACTAGGCTGTGCGCGCCGTATTAGCAACATCACCTAGAAAGCCTGGCCGAGCCCGATATAGAATTGGAAGTCGTCATCAACGGGTCTGCGGTTCAACGGTACGGCGAAATCCAGGCGCAGGGGACCGATCGGCGTCAGGTAGTGCAGGCCGATGCCGGCGCCGATCGGAAACGGGTCGACATCCTGAAAATCGGGATAGCTCTCCAGGAATGCGCTGCCGGCGTCGACGAACACCGCACCGCCGATCGTTTCGGTAAAGCGCGTGCGCAGTTCGATCGAGGTCTCCAGATAGGAGTTGCCGCCGATCGGGCTGTTGTCGTCATCCAGCGGGCTGGCAAACTGGAAGGCGTAGCCGCGTACGGAACCGCCGCCACCGGAGTAGAAGCGCTCATCGGCCGGGACATCCAGCACATCGGCGCCGACGATCGAGCCGATATTGCCGCGCAAGGCCAGAACCAGCCAGGGCGTTTCGCGCAGCTGGACATAGTAGCTGCTGCGGATCTCGCTCTTCAGGAACGTCAGATCGCCATCGAGGATGTCGTAGAACGGCGCGGTCTGGATCTGGAAGCGGTAGCCATCGACCGGATCGAGAAAGTTCAGCGTCGTGTCGTTTCGATAGCCGAGCGGGATGGAGAACAACAGGAAGGAGTCATCGCCGTCGCCGCTTTCCGAGGTCTGCACGGGACGCAGGCGGAAACCGGCACTGACCGTCTCGACCGGCTCGAAGGTCAGCGGGTTGCGGCGCAAGGTGCGCTGGATGCCACCGCCGATGGAAAAGGACAGCGAGTCGAAGGCATCGGTCTCTTCGCGCAGAAACTCGGCTTCGAGGCCGATCTCCTGATCCTGGCGGCGGAAATCGGGCTTGGTGATGCCGAGCAGGGCACGCTGGCGGATCTGCGAGGCTTCCAGCTCGGCGTTCAGCCGTTCGGCGTTGCCGAACAGATTGCGGTGCACCCAGGTGAACAGGACGCCCGGGCCCTCATCGGTGCGCCACTGGGCACCGATCGACAGCGTGCGCGGTGGACGTTCGACCAGGTCTACCGAGACGGGCAGACTGCCGTCCGGCGCGGTTTCCTCGGCAACCTGGATACGAATGCCGCTGAAGATCCTATCGCCCGACAGCGCGTTGCGAAAAGTCTCTATCTCTTGCGGGCTGAACAGTGTGACACCCGGCTCCCAAGGGATCTGCTTGCGCGCGAAGGATTCGTTGACGTCTTCCAAGCCGCTGAAGGTGACCTCGCCGAGGGTCGTTTCCGGGCCAGGCTGAAGGACGAGCGTGACGTCCATGGTTTTTTGATCGAGATCGACCAGTGCCTGACGATCGCCGAGTTTGGCCAAACCGCGCCCCGCCTCCCGGGCTTCGCGCAGCAGCTGGTTCTCGCCGGTGACGACCGCCTCGGCGATCGCGGGTTCGCCCGCGACCAGGCCGAGCCGTGCCGGATCGATGTCCGGATAGCCCTGCGGGTCGACGACGGACACGGCAACATCACCGAACCGGTATTGCGTACCGGCACTGATGTCGAAAATGATCGTCTCGATGCCATCGATCTGTTCGATCGTGTAGGTGACCTCGCCGTCGTAGTAGCCGTTGGCACGCAGACCGCGCTGAAAGGTTTCGATATCCCGGCGCGCCCGCTGGCCGAGCACCAGGCTGTTGGCCGGCGGGTCGTTGCGTTTGGCAATGGCCTGGCTGGCACTGCGCAAGAGTTCGCGCAGAGCCTCGTTGTCGTCGAGGCCGTCGAGGCGAACCTCATAAGCGATGGTGTCGGCGTCCTCGTCGTCCGCCGCCGCGTCTTCGGCTTCGAGCGGTTCGCGTTCGTCGTCGACTGCAGTGCTCTCCTGCGCGCCGGCGCTTGCCCAACCTGCAAGTAGGTAAAGTCCACCGCAGACAAGCCCGACCAAGGTAATCCGGAGCGCGCCTGCGCTGGTCATCACAGCCAGCGGCCGGCGTTCACTCGGCAGCGAGCGAGGCGTCGGGCTCGTGGGTCGACAGGAAGCGCACGTTGCTATCGGCCAGAACGGCAGCGGACAGGCTGCCGCTCCAGCAGGCGCCCGTGTCGACGCCGATCCGGTTTTGCCGCACGACCGGTTCCGGTTCCACGGTGTGGCCGTGAACCACGACCTTGCCCAAGTCGTCAGTGCACTCGAGGAATGGTTCACGGATCCAGATGAGGTCTTCCGGTTGCTGATCGGCGATCGGCACGCCCGGCCGGATCCCAGCGTGCACAAAAAGCTAATCGCCGAACTCGAGACACAGTTCCAGTGACTCGAGGAAATCGAGGTGCGCATCCGGCATTCGGCTGCGCAAGCGTTGCTGAACGGCCTCTAATGCCTCGAAGTCATTGAGCTGCACCAGCGGGCTGATGCCATAGCTGAGCAGCGTGGCATCGCCGCCGTGCCGCAGCCAGGAGGGGCCGATCGAGACATCTTCGAGAAAGCCGAGCAGCCAGGCATCGTGATTGCCGATCAGGTGAAAGGCCTCGAAGCCGTTCAGCGGCTGCTCGATGAGGCGATCGATCACGCCGGCGCTGTTCAGGCCGCGGTCGACGAAATCACCTAGATACACGACGACCTTGCGGCGGTCACGGGCGTGATCGCGTGCGTCCTCGACAATGCGTTCGTGCAGCAGGTCCAGCAGATCAAGGCGGCCGTGCACGTCACCGACCGCATAGATGATCGTGTTGGCCGGCGTCCGCGCAGGTGCACCGCCGATCAACGGCCGGCTGTATCGAGGTTCACTACGCGGCTTAAAGAGCTGGCTAAACACGGACAACGTCAAACAGAGTGAACGCAACAGTCGCGCGACCTCGCACGCGCACGCGAGGCACGAATGTTAGCTGGATTCGCCAGTGCTGTAAGGACAAACGCACCCGCCGCACCACGCTGCACGGCCGCTGCGCCGATCCGCCGCCTATAACTGTGACGCAAATCACACGAAAGCGCTGTCGAAGCGTGCTGAACGCAACACGGGATTGGAGCGCGTTCGCCAATGCGTGTAGGCCATAGGCAGTGATACCAGTGACTTACTGCGCGTTGAACTGTGCATTGCAGAGCGCTTAGAACATGCCGTCGCTGTGCGACACGACGCGGTGATTCGGAGGAAGACGACGTGAAGCCGGTCCAGATGATGCGTTGCTTGGCCGTGGGCACTTGCGCCAGCTTGGCTTTGATGACGGTCTCGCCCACCGCACAGAGCCAGGAGCCGGACCCGAACATTCCGGTGACGGAACGTCCCCGCCCGGATTTCGACCCGATCGGCCTGCGCGCCGGTTCGTTCATCACCTTTCCGAGCGTCACCATTGCCGGCCTGTTCGACGACAACGTTTTTGCCACCGACGAAGACCCTGAGTCCGATTTTGCGACGCTGCTCGGTGCCGATATCAACACCAATTCGACCTGGTCGCGCAACGCGCTGAACTTCCGCGCCAGCGTCCTCAGCTCGTTCTACTCGGACTTCGACACGGAAAACTTCGTCGATCTGTTCGGCGGTGTTGACGGCCGCGTCGACATCACGCGGCGCATGCAGTTCTTCGCCGATGCCGGCATTGGCCGCGCGCACGAAGGCCGCGATGCGCCGGATGGCATTCGCCTTCAGGAAGTCGACATCGCGCATTACAACTATGCCGAGGGCAGCCTTGGCTTCCGCCAGGCGTTCAACCGCTTCGCGTACACGATCCGCGGTGGCATCGACGATATCCGTCGCTATGACGATGTCGGCTCGCCGATCGGCGATATCGACCAGTCGAACCGGGACCGCGAGCGCTATTTCGGTCTGCTGCGCGGCGATTACGATGTCTCCGAGCGCCTAGATGTCTTCGCCCGCGTGGTGGGCGATGCCGTGAACTTTCCGAACGACAATATTGTCACGGATCCCGACACGGGCCTGCTGGTGAATGCCGATCGTTCCTACACGGGCATTGAAGGCCAGGTCGGTGTCGATTTTGACATCACCGCGGTGTTCTTCGGTGAGCTGTTCTTCGGCTACCAATACACCCGTCCGGAAGAGGATCTGTTCGAAGAGGTCGACGGCCCGAGTTTCGGTGCCGGTCTCACCTGGAACCCGACCACGCTGACGACACTGCGCCTGGATGGTCGCCGAAGCACGGAGCCGACCGTGGCGATCAATTCGTTCGTCAACTACGCAACTGATCTTCGTCTGCGCGTCGATCACGAGCTGCTGCGCAACCTCTTGATCAACGGCTTCGCTGCCTATGAACAGGACGATTTCCAAGGCGGTGACGAAGACCGGACCGACAACACCATCCGCGTCGGCGCCGGTCTGACCTATCAGCTCAACCGCAATCTCGGCCTGGGCGCCAATTATGAGTTCAGCACGCGCTCGTCCGACGATGAATTCCGCGAGTATGATCGCAATCGTGTCGTGCTCTCCCTGGTCGGCCGGCTCTAATTCTCACGAGAACACCGGGGGCGCGTGGGGACTTGCCGCGAGCGTCCTCCAGGGTGCAAATCCATTGCAATGCGGCCCGTTTCCGGCCTAGTTTCCGGACAGCGATGGCATCGATTAAGGTCTGTTCCACGATGAAGGCTGTGCATACTATTAAGCGTTATTGCTCTCTATTCATTCTCCTCTCTGTTTTCGTTGTCGCGGCCTGTTCATCATCGAGTGAACCGGAGACCGCGCTGCCCACCGCCCGCACGGCGGCCGAGGGCGAGGTCACGCGCTTGGCCGAGTCCTATAAGCTCGGTTCCGGTGACCAGATCCGCGTCAACGTTTTTCGGCACGAAGACTTATCCGGTGAGTTCGAGCTGGATGGCAATGGCCGGTTCGGCATGCCACTCGTGGGTGAGATCGACGGCAATGGCCTGAGCGTGCGCGAGCTCGAAGCCCGCATCGCCGAGCGGCTAGAACAAGGCTACCTGGTCGACCCGCAAATCAGTGTCGAGGTGCTGAACTATCGGCCGTTCTATATTCTAGGCGAGGTGCAGAACCCGGGCAGCTACCCGTTCGTCAACGGCATGACCGTGCTTAACGCCGTCGCCCTGGCCGGCGGCTTCACCTATCGGGCCAGCGACAGCCGCATCAGCCTGCAGCGCGGTGGCGGCAACCGCGAGGCCATCAAGGTCACGCCTGACACGCTGGTGTTGCCGGGCGACGTCATCGAGGTGCCGGAGCGCTTCTTCTGATCCATCCCGCAAGGCCCCCATGGCCGGCGCTAGTCCAGGCACCGGCGTGCAGGGCCTGTCGTTTCCATGATCATGCGATGAGTTCGGCGCTCGAGGGCTTGCTGCGAGACCATGGCTAACCCGGCCGCGCGGCAAACCTGGCAGGGCGTGTTGGCCTCGCTGGAGGTGTATGCCGACCGGCGCGTCGTGGCGATTTTGTTCCTGGGCTTTGCCAGCGGTCTGCCGCTGCTGTTGGTCGGCGGCACGCTGACCGCCTGGCTCCGGGTCGAGGGCGTCTCGCGCAGCACGATTGGCCTGTTCGCCTTCGTCATGCTGCCCTACACGCTCAAGTTTCTCTGGGCACCGATCATGGATCAGGTGCGGCTGCCCTGGCTGGCCGCACGCCTCGGGCGACGTCGGAGCTGGCTGCTGCTTTGCCAGCTCGGTCTGATTGCAGCGATTTTTGCGCTGGGGCGCAGCGATCCCGGCATCGATCTGGGCATGACGGCGGCGCTCGCCCTGCTGGTCGCCTTCCTGTCGGCCAGCCAGGACATCGTCTTCGATGCCCTGCGCATCGAGATGCTCGAAGAACGCCAGCTCGCCGCCGGCACGGCGAACGCAGTTACCGGTTACCGCTTCGGCATGTGGCTGGCCAAGGGCGGCGCACTGGTCATTGCCGGCTCGCTTGGCTGGGCGACCGCCTATAGCGCCATGGCGTTTGCCATGGTCATTGGCGTCATCACCGTGCTGCTCGTGAACGAGCCGCCGGAGCCTGAGCGCCCCGAGCGCCGCGTGCACAAGGTGGCGCGCGGTGCGACAAACCGCTGGGTATTGATCAGCGCCGGTGCCGTCGGCCTGCTCGTCACGGCACTGATCGCGCCGAATTTCGGCCTGCTCGCGGCTACGCTCAGCGGCCTGACCATCGCCCTCATTCTTGTCGCCATCGGCCGCTTGCTCGCCGACCAGGCCTGGCTCAACGAAGGCTTTGTCGAGCCGTTTCGCGACTTCTTCGAGCGCAACGGCGCGCACATCGCCCTGGTCATTCTCGCCTTCATTGCGCTGTTCAAGGCGAGCGACCAGCTCATCGCGCAAATGGCCAACCCGTTTTACATCGATGTCGGCTTCAGCGAGATCGAGATCGGCTGGGTTTCCGGCACCTTCGGCTTCCTGGTTACTTTTGTCGGCACGTATCTGATCGGCGCGATCATGTATCGCGTCGGCATCATGACTGGTTTATGGATCAGTGGCGTGCTGCAGATGGCCTCGAACCTGATGTTCGCCCTTCTCGCTTATGTCGGCCATGATCTGTCACTGTTCTTCGTCACCATCGGCATTGAAAATCTCGCTGGGGGCATGGCGACCGGTGCCTTTGTGGCTTACCTATCGGCGCTGTGCAACTTGCGCTATACGGCCGTGCAGTACGCGTTGCTCACCAGTTTTGCCAATCTTCTGTTCAAGTTTGTCTTGAGCCCATCCAGCGGCTTCATCGTCGATGGTGTCGGCTGGGTAGCCTTCTTCATCCTGTCCTTTGTCGCCGGAATCCCTGCCTTGATCTTGCTCTACTGGCTCGGTCAGCGCGAGATCAAGCCGCCGGACAACGCCCACGCCATGGCCATGGATCACGCCTGAGCCGTGCGGGAAAACGGTCAACCTGGCTCGCAAAGCCTGTCTTTGTGCGTATATTGTGCGTGGTGAAACACGCCGAACGAAGGATCGGGGCGGACGTGAGCGTCAGGCCCCGGCAGGTCAGGTGGTAGAGATCGGCTTGCCCATGGACGGCACAGAGGCACGCGACGCAGAAACGGCCAGACGCGCACGCAGCAAGCTTGCCCGCGCGCGCCATAAGATGCTCGAGCGGCTAAAGCACATGCGCGGCAAGACCGGGCTCAGCCGTAGTCGCGTCGGCGCCCAGATCAGCGCCGGGCCGCTCGAGCAGATGCCGAACGGCCATGATCGCCTGCTGTTTTCCTATACCAGCGAACAGGACAGCCGGTTGAGGCGCCTGGCCATGCGCACGGTCGAGCGCGTGACCGGCCAGCCCAAGCTGAAGCGCATGTATTTGCGCAACCAGAGCCACCCGGTGCCCGGCGAAAGCTTCTGGCAGGCGGCCATCCGCATGCTCGGGCTACGCCTGCATTACGACCGCGACGCCCTGGCGGCCGCCCCTTCGACCGGTCCCCTGGTCCTGGTCGCCAACCATCCCTTCGGCGTCGTCGACGGGCTGGTCATCGGTTACCTCGCCGAACAGCTTCGCCCGGATTTCAAGATTCTCGCCAATTCGGTGCTCTATCGCGCCCCGGAAATGCGGGACTACATTTTGCCGATCGACTTCGATCCGACACCGGGAGCCCAGCAGTTGAATCTGCGCTCGCGGGCCGAAGCGGCGAACTGGCTCGGCGACGGGCATTGCCTGGTGGTGTTTCCGGGGGGCACGGTCTCGACGGCACCGAAGCCGTTCGCGCGCCGGGCCGTTGATCCCGACTGGAAACCGTACACGGCGCGGCTGGTGCGCCGAGCGAAGGCCACGGTCTTGCCGGTGTTCTTCGCCGGCCAGAACAGCCGCCTTTTCCAAATCGCCAGCCATGTCAGCTACAGCCTGCGCCTGTCCTTGCTGTTTCACGAAGTGCGAAACAAGATCGGCGCTGATCTTGCTATCGCGATTGGCGCACCGATTCCGCCCGCGGCGATCGCACAGATGCGCGACAACCGCGAACTGACGGCGCATTTACGGGATTCCACATACTGCCTGCAGCGCGCCTTGCCCTGGACACCACGCGACCGGCTGCAGCGGCGCATCGCCTGAGCCGCCGGTAAACCGCCGTTTTCTGCGCCAAAGCGCGGCTGTGTTGACCAGCGCCCCCTAACGCTTCTACCTTGGGTCTACGGGAACACCCGCATAACACTGAGGGAGCAAACAATGATCATCAGCCGCCGTACAGGTCTTGCCCTGGGCATAGCCGCACTGGCCGCCATGGGTCTTCACCAATCGGCAAGCGCTCAAGAGAGCAAATTCATCACCATCGGCACGGGCGGTGTCACCGGCGTCTACTACCCAACCGGTGGTGCGATCTGCCGTCTGGTCAACAAAGACCGCAGCGAACACGGTATTCGCTGCTCGGTGGAAAGCACCGGCGGTTCGGTCTATAACGTCAATACCATTAAACAGGGCGAGCTCGACTTCGGCGTCGCCCAGTCTGACTGGCAATACTACGGCTACAATGGCGGACATGAGAATTTCCCCGAGCCTTATGAAGACTTGCGCGCGGTCTTTTCGGTCCACGCGGAGCCGTTCACCGTGCTCGCACGCTCTGACGCCAATATAAGCAGCTTCGAAGACCTGAAGGGCAAGCGCGTCAATGTCGGCAATCCCGGTTCCGGTCAACGCGGCACCATGGAAGTTGTCATGAACGAGCTGGGCTGGACCATAGATGACTTCACGCTCGCCTCCGAGCTGAAGTCATCGGAGCAGAGCTCGGCCCTGGCCGATAACAAGGTGGATGCCATTATCTTCACGGTCGGCCATCCGAACGGCTCGATCCAGGAAGCGACCACCACGGTCGATTCTAGCCTCATCCCGGTCGACGGGCCAGCGATCGACAAGCTGGTCGAGGCCAACAGCTTCTATTCGAAGGCGGTCGTCCCGGGCGGCACCTATCGCGGTAACGACGAAGATGTGCCGACCTTCGGTGTCCGCGCCACCTTCGTGACGTCGGCCGCCGTGCCTGAGGATGTCGTCTACGAGGTGGTCAAGGCGGTCTTCGAGAACTTCGAGGACTTCAAGAAGCTGCATCCGGCGTTTGCCAACCTGACCAAGGAAGAAATGGTAACGGCGGCCCTGTCCGCGCCGCTGCATGACGGTGCCTTGAAGTATTACCAGGAAGCTGGCCTCCCGGTCGAATAAGCCATCCTGGTGCTTGTTGGGGCGCACGGGCGGTTTGCGCGTGCGCCTCGATGGCAGGCGTCCGGCCCTGCTGATCCGCTAGGGCCCGGACGCAGCGTCAGGTCCAAGCGTGGCGTGGCGCCGGATACAGCCGGTTTGCCAGACCGGACAGCGGACGGGGAGGGGTGGTTGTGAGCGCATCCAACACGCAGCAAGGTTCGGACAATGCGCGCCGGGCAACCGAAGAGCCGGCCAGGGCCGCGCTGGATGATCTGGTTGCCCAATCCGACACCGGCGCCCGGCATCCGCATGGTCCGGTCGGCACACTTCTACTCGGTGTCGCGCTGGCGTGGTCGCTGTTCCAGCTCTGGTACGCATCGCCGCTGCCATTCGTGTTCAACGTGCTCGTGCTTAACGACACGGAAGCGCGCGCCATTCATCTGGCCTTTGCGATCTTCCTGGCCTATCTCGCGTACCCGGCCTTCGCCCGCTCACCACGCGATCACGTGCCGTTGCTGGACTGGGCCTTTGCCCTGATCGGTACGTTCAGCGCAGCTTATATCTATCTATTCTACGATAGCCTCGCCAATCGCCCGGGTAATCCGAACACCTTTGATCTGATCGTTGCCATCGCCGGCATGGTCCTATTACTTGAAGCGACACGCCGATCGCTTGGTCCACCGCTGACGATTGTTGCTCTGGTCTTTCTGTCGTATATCTTCCTCGGGCCCTACATGCCCGACATTCTCGCCTACAAAGGCGCTTCTGTGCAAAAGGCGATGTCGCATCTTTGGCTGACCACCGAAGGTGTTTTCGGCATCGCACTCGGCGTTTCCACCAGCTTTGTTTTCGTCTTCGTGCTATTCGGCTCGCTGCTCGATAAAGCAGGTGCCGGCAACTACTTCATCAAAGTGGCGTTCGCCCTGCTCGGCCATCTGCGCGGCGGGCCCGCGAAGGCTGCCGTGCTCTCCTCCGGCATGACCGGCCTGATCTCCGGCAGCTCGATCGCCAACGTGGTCACCACTGGTACGTTCACGATCCCGCTGATGAAACGCGTCGGTTTCACCGCCGAGAAGGCCGGTGCCGTAGAGGTAGCGTCGTCGGTCAATGGCCAGATCATGCCGCCGGTCATGGGCGCCGCCGCCTTCCTGATGGTCGAGTATGTCGGCATCCCTTATGTCGATGTCATCAAGCACGCCATCGTGCCGGCGCTGATCTCCTACATTGCCCTGCTCTACATCGTGCACCTCGAGGCCCTGAAGGCCGATATGCAGGGCCTGCCGCGCCAGACCGTCGGCACCTGGCAACGCGCCCTGCTCGGCTACGGCATCATCATCAGCTCGCTGATCATCACTGCGGGCGCGGTCTATTACGGCATCGGCTGGCTGAAAACGGCAATGCCTGACAGTGCCATGTCGGTCGTGCTGGTTTCCCTGCTGATCATTTATGCCGTGCTTCTCGTGATTGGTGCGCGCGAGCCGGAGCTCGAGATCGATGATCCGAATGCACCGGTCGTGTCGCTGCCGGCCGTCGGTCCGACGGTGCGCTCCGGCCTGCACTTCCTCCTGCCGGTGGTCGTTCTCGTCTGGTGCCTGATGATCGAGCGCCTGTCGCCGGGTCTGTCGGCCTTCTATGCCTGCGCGCTGATGATCTTCATCCTGCTCACCCAGCGCCCGGCCCTGGCCTTGCTGCGCGGACGCGCCAGCATCCTCGCCAAGGAGTTCTTCGGCGGCCTGGCCGATCTGATCGCTGGCCTGATCGCCGGTGCCCGCAACATGATCGGCATCGGCATTGCAACCGCAACCGCCGGCATCATCGTCGGTACGGTGACGCTGACCGGTGTCGGCTTGAAGATGACCGAATTCATCGAGTTCATCTCCGGCGGCATCCTGCTGCTCATGCTGTTCTTCGTTGCCATCATCAGCCTGGTGCTTGGCATGGGGCTACCGACGACGGCGAATTACATCGTGGTCAGTACGCTGATGGCACCGGTCGTCGTCGAACTCGGCGCGCAAAACGGCCTGCTCGTGCCACTGATCGCGGTGCATCTGTTCGTGTTTTACTTCGGCATCATGGCCGATGTGACGCCACCGGTGGGATTGGCCTCCTTCGCTGCCGCAGCCGTGTCAGGCGGTGATCCGATCCGCACCGGCTTCACGGCGTTCTTTTATTCGCTGCGCACGGCAGCACTGCCATTCATCTTCATCTTCAATACCGAGCTCTTGCTTATCGGCGTGGAGAGTTGGGCGCACGCGCTCTTGATTGTATTGGCAGCGCTGATCGCCATGCTGGTCTTTGCCGCCGGCACCATGGGGTACTTCTTCACCCGTTCGCGCATTTACGAAACCGTTGCGCTGCTGCTGGTTGCCTTCACCCTGTTCCGTCCCGGTTTCTGGATGGACATGATCTTCCCGCCGCTGACCTCGGTACCACCGAGCCAGATCGAGGAGATGGCCGCCGATCCGGCCAACGAGCGCCTGCGCCTGCGCGCCGAAGGCATGAACATCGAAGGCAATGAGGTCAGCCTGACCGTCATGATGCCGCTTGGTGACGGCGAAACCGGTGTCGAGCGACTGGCCGCGTCAGGGCTTGAACTGCGCGACGACGACGGCCGGGTGGTCGTCGACATGATCGGCTTCGGCAGCCCGGCCGAAAAACTCGGTCTCGATTTCGACTACGAGATCACCCAGGTGCTGGTGCCCAATGAACGCCCGTCGAAAGAGTGGATGTTCATTCCGGCGCTGGCGCTGCTGGCCGGCATCATCTGGCTGCAGCGACGGCGCATCACCAGCCATGACGCGCCACTGACACGCGCACAGGAGGCCTGACCCGTCATGTTCAAGACCATTGTCGTGCCGATCGACGTCAATGACGAGCACAGCTGGGCCAAGGCCCTGCCCACCGCCGTCAGGCTTGCGACGGTGTTCGACAGCGCCCTGCATCTCGTCGCCGTGCTGCCGACCTACGGCATGCCGTCGGTCGGGGTCTACTTCGCCGACGACCACATGGAAAAGCTGGAAGAAGCGGCGCGCAAAGCCCTGCACGAGATCGGCGAGAAACATCTGAACGGCCGCAGCGCCACGCTGCACGTGGTCCATGGCAAAATCTACGTCGAAATCCTCAAGCTCGTTGAAGAAACCACGGCGGATCTGGTCGTCATGGGCTCACACCACCCGGAGCTGAGCGACTACCTGATCGGGCCGAACGCCGCCCGTGTCGTGCGACATGCCGAATGTTCGGTGCTCGTCGTGCGCGACTGATCGAGCACTGGCCGGCCAGCGGGCCCGGCGGGGCGACTTTAGCCCTCAAGCCGGTGACGCAACGCCGGTTGCTTTCGTTCGAACGCCGTGCGAAGCCGACGCCAGGCCGGTTGTACTCCCGTCCGGCAACGGGCTCGGCGCTTGGCCCGGCAAACGATGACGACACCAGAACGTCACCGGACACCTTGCAGCGATCAGCCTACTGAACGCTGGTGACGTCGTCCCCTTGCGCCTGCGCAGCGCGGATCTCAGCCGGTTTCAAGACCGGCATCGGCAAATCGCCGGCAATCGCCAGAGCCACCGGTCGCGGCTTGCGCGGCGACGGCAAGACCGGCGCGGCCGCGGCCCGGCCGTAGCTCGTGACCGTTTCGACGCCGCCGACAGGTGTCTGCACCAGCTTGGCGGTGACATCCCGCGGTACATCGAGCTGGCGGACGCGGGCAAAACCCTCGTCGAGCAGTTCCGCAATGTGGGCGTCGCGGGTATGCGTCGTGCGGCCGCCGAACACGATGGCAATCAGGCGCACGCCATCGCGCTCGGCCGATGCGGCAAGATTGAAGCCGGACGCGCGAATATAGCCGGTCTTGATGCCGTCCATGCCATCGTACTGGGTCATCAGACGATTGGTGTTGCGCAAGACACGATTGCCATAAGCGAAGTGCCTGGCGGAAAAAAGCGTGTAGTAATCCGGAAAATCATAGATCAGCGCGCGGGACAAGGTCACCATGTCGCGCGCCGTACTGACCTGCATGGGATCGGGCAGACCAGAGGCGTTTTTGAAGGTCGTACTGACCATGCCCAGCGAGCGCGCCCGCGCCGTCATCATGCGGGCGAAGTTCTCTTCGGTGCCGCCAAGGGCCTCGGCCAGCACAACGGCGGCGTCGTTCGATGATTTGGTGACCATGGCACCCACTAAATCACCGACCTTGACCCGGCTTCCAGCGCGCAGACCCAGCTTGGTCGGCGGCATGTTCGCCGCCTGGCGCGAAACCTTGACTCGGCCGTTCCAGTCCAACCGGCCGTCGTCCAAGGCTTCGAAGACCATATAGGCGGTCATCATCTTGGTCATCGACGCCGGATAGCGCGCCTTCGTGGCGTGCCGAGCGAACAGCACCTGACCGGTGCTCGCTTCGACCACCATCGCGGCATACTTGTTGTTCGCCGCATGCGCTCCCGGCGACATCGCGCAGGCGACGAGCAGCAAACAGATCGCCATAGCCAAGGCGCGCAACCATGACGGGTTGCGGCGATCGACCATGGGGCTCCAGCGGACGAGGCGAACAGGTCTCATGAAGGACCAATCAGCACAAAAATGAAAAAAAACCGTTAACGTACTGAAACAATTTGCGCTAACGCCGTTTGCGCATGCACCGGAGGATGACAGCGAGACGGGATTTCCGTCAAGTCAACAAACGCGTCGCGCATCATCTTGTAAGTATATTTCACAAGGGGCGAAAGCCTGGCCAGACGCGATTGCGCGCACGGTCATTCAGATAAACACGGGTAAGTCCACTCAACTCGCGCGTGAGTGCCTGTTCGGCCGTGAGGAAACCGGCCCAGACGATCTCCACGCCGTCTGGCCGCGGCGCGCCACCAAGATGCGCCGCCTCCCATAGCGCGGTGTACTGCGTTCGGCCACGTTTCGGATAGACGTAGCCGAGGCGGCGCTGGGGTGCGCTAACCGCCAGGCCAAGACCGGCCTCTTCGGCCAGTTCACGCAGCGCGGCATCACCTTCGCCCTCGCCTTTGGCGCGCGCACCGCCCGGCAGGTGCAAACCCGGGCGATAGCTGTGCCGAACCAGCAGCAGTTCATCGGCGCGCCACACCGCAACACGCACGCCTGAGAGATCCCGCCCGGGCAACCGTGTGATCTGGCGGTGCGCACAGTAGACGATGGTAAAGCCTATACGCAGCCATGGGTGCAGCACGCGATAGCGTTTCAGCCGATTGACACTGGCTTCGATCACGACCCTTTTGCGACCTGGCCAGTGCGGGCAAAGCGGCAAAGATCGACCAGGACGCACGTCTCGCAGCGCGGCTTGCGCGCCTTGCAGACCTGCTTGCCGTGATCGAGCAAAAGGAGATGAGCGGACATGCCGTAAGCGCCGGGGATGCGTGGTTCGAGGGCACCAGCGGTCTGCGCTTCCGTCTTGCCGCGCGCCAGTCCTAGCCGATTGCAGACGCGATGCACATGGGTATCCACCGCCGTCACCGGCTGACCGAAGGTGAACCGCAGCATGATGTCGGCCGATTTCCGGCCCACGCCCGGCAGGCTCATGAGCGCTTCCCGGGTGGCCGGCACCTCGCCGTCGAAGCGTGCGCGCAGATCCGCCGCCATGCGCTTCAGTGCTCTGGCCTTGTTGCGATACAGGCCGCACGGCCTGATCAGCTCGGCAAGACGCGCTTCGGGCAGCTCGAGGATCGCTTCGGGCGTATCCGCTTCGCGAAACAGCGCCTTCGTCGCCGCCGCCGTGTTGCGATCAAGCGATTGCGCACTCAACATGACCGCACAGAGCGAGCGGAACGGATCGTTCTGCTGTTTGACGTGCGGCTTGTCCCAGTCCGGATGAGCCGCTGCCAGCCGATCGAAGACGGCAGCGACCTCCGTGTCGTTCAAAAGCTCGACGTCGTCCGGCACTATTCCGCAGCGGCGGGCAGTTTTGCCGACTGGATGAGCTGCCAGAGGCTGTAGGGTGTCGCCGGCATGTCGACTTGCTCGATGCCGAGCGGCGCCAGTGCATCCTGAATGGCATTCATCACCGCCGGCGGCGCGCCGATGGCACCCGCCTCGCCACAGCCCTTGACGCCCAGCGGATTGGTCGTGCACGGCACCTCGATGAATTCGATCTGCAGCTCGGGAATGTGTTCCGCCCGTGGCATGGCGTAATCCATGAACGAGCCGGACACCGGCTGGCCGAACGCGTCGAAGCGCGCGTGCTCGAGCAGCGCTTGGCCCAGCCCCTGGGCGACGCCGCCATGGATCTGGCCGGTCACCAGCATGGGATTGAGCAAAACGCCCATGTCGTCGACGACAACATAGCGGATCAGTTCCACGTCACCGGTGTCGGCATCGATCTCCACCTCGGCGACATGCGCGCCATTGGGGAAGGTGTTGGCCTGGCCCTTATAGTCGGCATCGCCGGTGACTGGCTCGCTCAACTGGGCACCGACTACGAGCAGGCCGACGCTGCGATCGGTCCCCTTGATGACGAACCGGCCGTCAGTGAACTCGATATCGCTTGCCGCCGCCTCGAGCTGATCGGCAGCCACCGCCTTCACCTTCTCGATCAGATCGAGCGAGGCGAGATTGACCGCCGGGCCGCCCGCGGGAAGCGAACGGGAACCGCCCGTGCCGCCACCGTCCGCTAGCGCCGCCGTGTCGCCCTGGACAAACTCGATATCGGCGATGTCGATGCCAAGCGCTTCGGCCACGAGCTGACCGTACGCCGTGGCATGACCCTGGCCGTTGCTCTGGGTACCAACATCGAGACGCACGCGACCGCCGCCCGGGAGCAGCTGCAGCTTGGCCCATTCGGTCGAGCCGCCACCACCGCATTGCTCGATGTAATAGCCCAGACCGAGACCGCGCAGCTTGCCGTCGGCGGCTGCCTTCTGCCGGCGTGATTCGAAGCCGTCCGCCTCGGCCAGCTCGAGCGCGCGATCCATCAGGCGCTCGAACTCACCGCTGTCATAGGTGGCGCCAAGGGCCGTGGTGAACGGCATTTGTGCCGGCTTAATGAAGTTGCGCCGGCGAATCTCCGCCGGGCTGATGCCAAGCTGGCGCGCCGCGGCATCGACGACACGCTCGACCAGATAGGCCGCTTCCGGACGACCGGCGCCCCGATAGGCATCGAGCGGCGTGGTGTTGGTGAAGACGCCCAGCGTTTCCACATGCACCGCCTTGAAGCCGTAGACCGAGGCGTACATGTTCGAGCCGGCGCCGGTCGGAATGAACGGGCCGAACTGCGAGAGATACGCACCCAGATTGGCGCGGATCGAGGCGCGCAGGGCGAGAAAGACGCCGTTCTCGTCGATGGCGAGCTGCGCACGGGTGATGTGATCGCGGCCGTGCACGTCACTGAGCATGCCTTCGGTGCGCTCGGCGATCCACTTGACCGGGCGGCCAGTGACTTTCGCACCGAGCAGCGCTGCGACATATTCCGGATAGACGAAAATCTTCATGCCGAAACCGCCGCCAACATCCGGACAGGTGACGCGCAGCTTCTCGCGCGGCACGCCCAGGATCTCGCCAGCGATGATCTTCTGGATGCCGTGGACCCCTTGGCAGCTCACCGCCAGGCCATAGGCATCATGCGCGCCGTCATAGGTGGCATTGCAGCCGCGCGGCTCCATGGAATTGGGGATCAGCCGGTTGTTGACGATGGTGACCTCGACAACCGTGGCTGCCTTGGCGAGCCAGTCATCCACGGCGCGACCGTCGCCGTCTTCCCAATCAAAAGCGATGTTGGCCTTGGGCCGATCCGGCCAGATCGACGGCTCATTCTCCGATGTTGCCAGATCGATGACGGCTGGCAACTCGTCGAAATCCAGATCGATGAGCTCTGCGGCATCGCGTGCTGCCAGGGGCGTATCGGCAATAATCATGGCGATCGGATCGCCGACATAGCGCACAACGCCATCGGCCAGCGCCGGACGCGGTGTCGGCGGCGTCGGCTTGCCATCGCGCTGAACCAGCAAAGCCCGACAGGGCACGTCACCGAAATTGTGCGCGCGCAGGTCGTCGACAGTCAGTACCGCCAAGACACCCGGTGCCTGTTTTGCCGCCTCGAGATGGAGCTTGCTGATCCGCCCATGGGCGACCGGACTGCGCAGGAAATAGGCGTAAGCCTGATCTGCCAGGGTGACGTCGCCGACATACTGCCCGTGACCCGTGATCAGCCGCTGGTCTTCGACACGCCTGACCGATTGTCCGACTGCAAAACGCCCCATAGCGGTGCTCCCCTTCTCGCTTCAACACACTGTGTGTGCGGCCATCGCTTCGCTGGCAAGATGTAGGTGGCAGATCGGTCCTGACCAGCCACGGCATCTGGGACGCGGACGCGCACATTATGGATAGCGGTCAAACGCGCCAACTGCGCTACATGGACAGGAGCAGCGAACGCTCGCGTCGATCAGCAACTGCCAGAGCGCGATGTTTCCGATTGCCGACGACAACCCCGTCTCCCGACCAGCGGTGATCACGTGGACGATCCTCGCGCTGTGTGTGCTTGTCTTCGCACTGCAGATGGCGTTGCCACGCGCCACCGAGCACGCGCTGGTGCTCGCCTTCGGGCTGATCCCCGCGGTCGTGACCGGGGAAGCCATCCTGTCCGCCGACCTGCGCGCGATCCCGCCGCAAGCCAGCCTGGTAACCAGCGCCTTTCTGCACGGCGGGCCGCTGCACATCGCAAGCAACCTTCTCTATCTCTGGGTTTTCGGCAATAATGTCGAAGATACGCTGGGACGCGGGCGCTTCATCGTGTTCTACATCGTGGCGGCGGTTCTGGCGGGTTTGTGCCAAGTGGCGCTTGATCCCGGTTCGGTGGTGCCGGTCATCGGCGCCAGCGGTGCGATTTCCGCGGTGCTCGGAGCGTATCTGGCGTTTTTTCCGCATGCCAAGGTGCATCTTTTTATTCCGGTAGGCGTTTTCGTTCATCCGGTGCCCGCGGCATGGGTCTTGCTCATATGGTTTCTTTATCAGCTGGCCAGTGCCCTGCTGATCGGCTCAGGCAATAGCAACGTCGCCTGGGGCGCGCATTTGGGAGGCTTTATTGCCGGTTTTGGCCTGGCCATCGTCATGCGGCCCAGGCGCGTCGAGCTGTTCGGCCACCGGCCCGGGCCGTGGGGCTAGACGCGAGGTTGAGTCTAGGACTTGACCGTCGTGCCGACTTTCGTATTATCACGTCAGGGCTGTGAAATCTAGAAAGCACATAAAAGGCCGGGGATTTGGGATGCGTGTGCACATCTTGCACGAGAATGACGAGTGGACAGCGCCGTTACTGGAGGCGCTGCGCACGTCTGGCGTACCGGCTTCCGACTGGCACCTGGCAAGCGGCCAGCTCGATCTGAGCACGCTGCCCCCGGATGGCGTCTTTTATAGCAGAATGAGCGCTTCGGCGCATCTGCGCGGCCATCGGTATGCGCCGGAATACACCCAGGCGATTCTCAGCTGGCTGGAAAGCCATGGCCGGCGGATCATCAACGGCCGCCGCGCGCTCGAACTCGAGCTCAGCAAAGCCACCCAGCTGAGTGCGCTGGCGGCCTACGGCATCCCGACGCCGCGCAGCATTCTGGTCCACGGCCGGGAAGCGCTGTTTGCGGCCGCCGACCGGTTTGCCGGCCGGCGCTTCATTCTCAAGCCGAACCGCGGCGGTCGTGGCGACGGCGTCCGGCTGTTCGAAGACCTGTTCAGCTTGAAGCGGCATGTGACCAGCTGTGATTTCAAACCACCGGTCGATGGCAGTCTGCTGTTGCAGGAGTACATCCAGCCGGCAACGCCGCACATCACCCGGCTCGAATTCGTTGGCGGTGCCCTGCTCTATGCCGTTCGGGTCAACACCAGCGAGGGCTTCCAGCTCTGCCCGGGCGATACGCAGCCGCATGGCCCACTCGCGCGCAACGCATACGAGATCATCCCGGATTTCAGCCATCCGTTGGTCGCGTCCTACCAGCGCTTCATGGAGCTGAACGGGCTCGATATCTGTTCCTTCGAGTTCATCGAGAGCAAATCCGGGCTGGCGCTGACTTACGACATCAATGTCAACACGACCTACAACCACATTGCCGAGCTGCGCGCCGGCATTTTCGGCATGCAGCGCGTCGCCAGCTTCCTGCACATGGAATTACGCGGCGTTCGTCGGCGCGCCGCGGCTTAGATCACGTCGATCACCGTTAGCGGTTTCTTAAGCTTATCGGCGTAGGTTCGGTTCTGTCGTCTCACCTTTCCGTCGACAGAACCTGGTTGACGCGCCTTGAACAAGAACCGTTTGCCGCCACGCCGAAGTCCGCCTCTGTCCAGGCGCCAGATCCTGGCTAGCCTAGGTCCGCTGTGCGCCGGTGCCTGCCTGCCTTGCGCCGCAAGGGCAGCGCCGCTGATCGATATGAACGGTGGCCAGCCCTTGTTCGCCATCGCCGGCAGCCCGCTGCTCGAGCTGGCTCGACCGCCAAGTGCGCAAGCTGCGCCACAAGCCCTGCCCTATGTCCACCGCCGCAACGTCGTAGATGGCACCAGGCTCAGCGGCGAACGCCGGCTCAACCTGTTCAATCCGCGCAGTGGCGAGCGATTCCATAGCGCCTACTGGGTCGATGGCCGTTACCTCGATGACAGCATCGGCGCGATTACCTGGCTGATGCGCGACTTGCACACCGGCACGCAGCACGGCATTGATCCCTCGCTGCTCGATCTGCTGCATCGCGTGCATAGGGCACTGCAGACCAGCGAGCCGATCCACGTCCTGTCCGGTTACCGCTCACGGCAGACCAATGACCGGCTGGTGCGCCAGGGCCTGGCCGTGCCGAACAGCTTTCACCTGAAGGGCCAGGCCATGGACTGGCACATCCCCGGCCGACACCTGCGCGAGCTGCGCGACTGCGCCCTGGCACTGCGCGCCGGCGGCGTCGGCTACTATCCGAAACGGCACTTTTTGCATGTCGACACCGGACCGGTCCGACGCTGGCAGGACGTGACCTGAGCGCCCGTACCTGTCGGCCGGCGCCGGTTTTGGCCGATCTGGTCACTTGTCGCCGGACACGCGCGGCCCACGTTGTGGTCATGAACGTCGCAGCCCCGCTCACCAACGTCGTCATGCCGGCCTGCTGTCGCGCCATGCGCTTGTTTTCGGCTGCCATCTGCCTGATACTGCTCAGTGTGCTCATGCCTGCCCACGCCAGCGATGGCCCCGCGACCGCCACGAACGGGATCCCGAACGTCTTCGAACTGAAGCCGAGCTTCAGGCCGAACAATTTTCGCGCCTGCCCGCCCGGCGACTGTCGTGGCGGTGCCGATGTCGAGAGCCCGGTGTTCGATGTCGCCGCCGCGCGCCTTGAGCAAGCCGTCGAACAGGTCGCGCTCAGCGAGCCGCGCACGCGCAAGGTCGGCCGGCACGACGCCAGCGGTACCGTCTTGTACGAACAGCGCACGGCCATTTTCGGCTTTCCCGACGACATCGCCGTCGCCGTGAAGGCACTCGACGACGCACGCTCAACCCTCGCCATCGACAGCCGTTCGCGCTACGGCTACTACGATTTCGGCGTCAATCGTGGCCGGGTGGAACGCTGGCTGGACGCGCTGCACGCCCAACTTGCCGACAGCTGACGGCGCTGCGTTAACATGACAAGCTGAGCGCAGCGAACCCAAGCGTCGGCCGCCGCTAGCCCGCTTGCCACGCTTGTGCTGACGCCATGGCCGATACCGCTGCCCTGCCTGATGGTCCCTATCACGCCTACGCCGACCGTCTGGCCCAGGGCGAGCTCAGCGAGGATCCGTTGCAGGCCAAGGCCATGGCTGCGCTCGATGCGCTCGAGGCCCGTTTACGCGCATTCGATCCGAGCGATCCGACACCGCGCAAAGGTCTGCTCGGTCGCATCGGTCTGAAGCGCGCCCCCGAAACCGTCGATGCGCCTCAGGGTCTCTACATTCACGGGCCGGTCGGTCGCGGCAAGTCCATGCTCACCGATCTGTTCTTCGCGACCAGCCAGGTCGAGGCCAAGCGGCGGGTCCATTTTCACGCGTTCATGCTCGAGGTGCACAAACGCCTGCATCGTTTGCGCCAGGATGGTGGCGTGCGCGATCCGATCCAGCCGCTTGCCGATGAGCTGATCGCCGATGCTTGGCTTTTGTGTTTCGATGAGTTCCACGTGACCAATATCGTCGATGCCATGCTGCTCGGCCGTCTGTTCACCGCCTTGTTCGAGCGCGGCCTGGTCATGGTGGCGACCTCGAATTGGCCGCCCGATCGCCTGTACGAGGGCGGGCTGCAACGGCATCTGTTCATCCCGTTCATCGATCTTCTCAAGGTCAAGACCGAAAGCCTGTCGCTTGCCGGCGAACGCGACTATCGCCAGGGCCGGCTGCAGGGACGCACGGTTTACCATTTCCCCATAGGGATGGCCGCGAGCCGGGCCATCAACGATGCGTTCAACGTCCTGACCGAAGACGCCGAGACCGGCCCGGATGAGGTCAGGGTCGGCACACGGCGCCTGTCCGTCCCCATGGCCGGGGCCGGCGTCGCCCGTTTCGATTTCGAGGATCTGTGCGCCCGGGCGCTGGGTGCCGCCGACTATCTGGCGCTGGCCGAACGTTTCCACACGCTGATTTTAGAGAACGTGCCGATCCTGGGCCCACACAATCGCAACGAGGCGCGCCGGTTCATCAATCTCATCGACGCGCTGTACGAGAACCATCGTCGCCTGATCGTCAGTGCCGAAGCACCACCGCAAAGGCTCTATCCGGAAGGCGACGGCGCCTTTGAATTCGAGCGCACGGTCAGCCGCCTCATGGAGATGCAGAGCCGGCGCTACCTCGAAGCCGTGGAAGAGAACCTGGAGCCGAGCAAGAAGCGCAGCTTCGAGCCGCTCGTCTAGGCGCTGCCGCTCAAGGCGTGTCGAAAAGCGTGTCTTCGGGCTCGAGCGCGCGGTAGGCGAGACCGGTGTAAACGGCCAGCATGGCCGTGCCGGCCAGGCTGATGAGCGTATTGATGAGGATACTGAACAGCGCGATCAGAAAGATGATGCCGCTGGATTGCGCCAGCCATTCGGCGATCGCCACGAAGATCAAGGGCGGCGCCGATACGATGGCAAGACCGATCGCGAGCGGCAGGTCGTTGCCGGCCGTGCGCCGCCAGCTGATGACCAACCCGGCGCGCTCATGATCCATGGCCACGCGCGGGAAGACCAGGCACAAGCGGCCCATGAACCAAGCGATCAGCGGCAAGACCAACGCGGTCGCCAGGAGCGGCGGCGAACCGGCACCTTGTTCGAGCCCGCCGGTGACCAGATCGGCCACAAGGATAACGAACGGTGTCAGAATGACGCCGAGCACCAGGCCGATCAGCAAGGTGTAGAGCAGATAGCGCCATTCGCGCTTGCCGAAATCGCCGAAACCGGCCCGAGCGAGCGCCTCGCCCGTGATGACAAACCGGCTGAAGCGGACGCCGACCAGCGCATGCGCCGCCAGCGCAACCAGCGAGGCGAGCAAGGCACAGATGGCCGCCATGGGTGCACCGAACAGCGACAGCGCAAACAAGACCGCCAGCACGATCAGCGGCTCACGCAGCATCGCCACGAAATCAGACAGGTGTGCGACAACAATGAGAATCGCCTGGCGAGCGTTAGCGACACCATCGAACGAACCCATAAGCGCTCCATCTCCTTGAGGTCGTGCCTTGTGACTCCATCAACGTGACACTAGGATGACAGATCGCACAAGGGGAGCCGCCGAGGCCAAGCGGCTGAGAGGTTTGCGACAGGCAAACGACCCTTTGAACCTGATCCGGCTGGCACCGGCGGAGGGATCGTGCATCCATGGCAGTACCAGCGCCGCCTGCGGTCTTGGTAGACGGGGTTTCCCTGGCCTACCAGCACCGAATGATACTCGAGCGCTTGACCTTCACGCTCGAGGCTGCGCGAACGACGGCTCTGCTCGGCCCGAGCGGCGTCGGCAAATCGACCCTGCTGCGCATCATCGCCGGGCTGTTGCCGCCCGAGGCAGGCGAGGTGCGTGCGCTCGACGGCCTGCCGCTGAAGGGGCGCATCGCGCTCATGAGCCAGCGAGACAATCTGATGCCCTGGCTCGATTGTCTGGCCAATGCCACAATCGGCCCGCGGCTGCGCGGTGAGGCGATCGACCTCGAAAAAGCGCAGGCCGTGCTCGAGCGGCTCGGCCTCGGCCATCGTCTGCACGCCAGGCCGGACGAGTTGTCCGGCGGTGAACGCCAGCGTGTCGCGCTGGCGCGGACGCTGATCGAAAACCGCAGCCTCGTGCTTATGGACGAGCCGTTTTCCGCCCTGGATGCCCTGACCCGCGCGCGCATGCAGGATCTCGCCGGCGAGGTTCTGCGTGGCTGCACGGTGCTGCTGATCACCCATGATCCACTCGAGGCGCTGCGCCTGGCGGACAGGATTTACGTCATGAGCGGCCAGCCGGTCACGCTCGCGCCCATCGCCGTGCCGGAAGGTGCGCCGCCCAGGTCCGTGCACGGTGCCGATCTGCTCAACCAGCAAGGCGACCTGCTCGAGCGCCTGATGCTGTCCGATGCCGCATGAACGCGCTCACCCGTGGTCTGATCACCGCGGCCGGCCTGGTCGCCCTTTGGCAGGCACTCGTCTGGCTCAGCGGCGTGCCGCCATTCCTGCTGCCCGGACCGGGACGTGTAGCCAGCACTTGGTGGGCGCGTGCCGATCTGATCGCCGGCCATGCCTGGATCACGCTCGCGGAAATCCTGCTCGGCTTGACTGGCGGCGTCATGCTCGGTGCGCTGAGCGCCCTGACCATGACCGCCATCCGCGGCGCACGGGCCTGGCTGATGCCGCTTTTGGTCATGGGCCAGGCCCTGCCGGTCTTCGCCATCGCGCCGCTGCTCACGCTCTGGTTCGGCTACGGCATGGCCAGCAAGGTCGTCATGGCCATTCTGATCGTCTATTTCCCGGTCACGGCGGCCTTGTACGATGGCCTGCGCCGCACCGAGCCTGGCTGGCTCGATCTGGCGGCAACCATGAACGCCACGCCCTGGCGTGTCCTGCGCCATGTCCGTCTGCCCGCCGCGCTGCCGGCCTTTGCCTCGGGCTTGCGCATCGCCGCAGCAGCCGCACCGATCGGCGCGATCGTCGGCGAATGGGTCGGCAGTGCCCGCGGCCTCGGCTATCTCATGCTGCATGCCAATGCCCGGGCGCAGACCGATCTCATGTTTGCGGCCCTGCTCACGCTCATGCTCATGGCACTGGCACTTTACGCCGTCATCGACACCGGCCTGAGGCGCGCCCTGCCGTGGGTACCCGAGCGCGACGCCAGCTCATGATCGATCGATTGAAGACAACAGCCTGTCAGGGAGACACCATGAAAAAGCTTGTTCGCACTGCCCTCGTCCTCGTTGGCGCCCTGGTAAGCGCCGCACCCTCGGCCCAGGCGGCCGACAAGCTCACGCTGATCCTGGATTGGTTCATCAATCCCGATCACGCACCAATCTATGTCGCCCTCGAGCGCGGTGAGTTCGCCGCCCGTGATCTGGAGGTCGAAATCGTCGAACCGGCCGATCCCAACGATCCGCCCAAGCTGGTCGCCGCTGGCCAGGCCGACGTCGCGATCTCGTATCAGCCGCAACTGCACATGCAGGTCGATCAGGGCCTGCCGCTGACCCGGATCGGCACGCTGGTGGCGACACCGCTCAACAGCCTCGTCGTTCTGGAAGACGGACCGGTCATGGAACTGCAGGATCTAGTCGGCAAGAAGGTCGGCTTTTCCGTCGGCGGCTTCGAGGATGCGTTGCTCGGCGCCATGCTCGCCAGCGAAGGCCACGGCCTGGACGATGTCGAGCTGATCAACGTCAATTTCGCCCTGTCGACCTCACTGCTCTCGGGCCAGGTCGACGCCGTCATCGGCGCGTTCCGCAATTTCGAGCTCAACCAGCTCGAGCTCGAGGACAGCGCCGGTCGCGCCTTCTACCCGGAAGAGCACGGCGTGCCGGCCTATGATGAACTGATCTTCGTCGCCAATAACGACAGCCTGGGCGATGACCGGCTGACCCGCTTTCTCGATGCCGTCGAAGCCGGCACGACCTATCTGATCAACCACCCGGAAGAGAGTTTCGGGCTGTTCATCAGTGGCCGCGACCAGCTTGATGACGCGCTCAACCGCCGCGCCTTTGCCGATACCCTGCCGCGCTTCGCCCTCCGGCCTGCCGCTATGGACACGGCACGCTATGATCGCTTTGCCGCCTTTCTGGCCGAGCAGGGGCTGGTCGAGAAAACGCCGCCGGTCGGCGACTACGCCATCGAGCTGCCCCGCTGAGCGCCACAGCGGCAAGGATCATACGCCCGTCGCAGAGCGTGTGCTAAGCCTGCATCATGATCGATCCAGGCCTGCTCGAAATCGCGGCGAACGCGTTTGCTCTGCTTTTCGTCGTCATCGATCCGATCGGTGTTGCGCCGCTCTTCGTGGCGCTGACCGTCGGCGGTGACGCCGCCTTCAAACGCAAGATGGCGCTGCGCTCAACAACCATTGCGGCACTGGTTTTGGTGGTCTTCGCGCTCATCGGCCAACCCCTGTTGAGCGCCATGGGCATCGGCCTGCCGGCGTTTCGCATTGCCGGCGGCCTGCTGCTGCTCTCGATCGCCTTTGAAATGCTGTTTCAAAAGCGCACCCAGCGGCGCGAGCAGACCGCGCAGCAGGCCTGGCACGATCGCGATGACCCGGAAGACGTCTCGGTGTTCCCGCTGGCCATGCCCCTGCTCGCCGGCCCTGGCGCCATTACCGCTGTCTTGCTGCTGGTGGCGCGCCACGAAGGCCATCTCGCCGCGCAAGCGGTGGTGCTCGGCACGGTGATCTTTGTGCTGCTTGTGGCTTACGGTCTGTTTCGCATCGCCGGCTGGATCGAACGGGTGATCGGCAAGACGGTGACCAATGTCGTCACCCGGCTGCTTGGCCTGATCACAGCCGCGCTGGCGGTGCAGTTCGTGCTCGACGGTTTCGCCGCCTGGATGAGCGGTGCCGGCCTGTTGGCCGCCGGCCATGGTGGCGGTTGAGACGCTGCGCCGCGGTCCCTTGTGACTTGCCGCTTGCCGTAACCATCTGCAAAGCGACGGTGGCATTGAGGGATCGACGACCATGACAGCGAAGGCACGCGGACGTTACTGGCTCATCGCCGGCGCGGTGCTGGCCCTGGCAATCGCGATCGGCGCCGGCTTCGCCCTGGTGCCCGCGAACCAAGGATCAGGCGATGGCGCAAGCTATGGCGAGGCGGCCATTGGCGGGCCGTTCAGCCTGGTCGATCACACCGGGGAGCGGCGCACCGAGGAAGACTTTCGCGGCCAGTATCTGCTGGTCTATATCGGCTACACCTTCTGCCCGGATTTCTGCCCGATCGGCCTGACCACGATCAGCAACGCCATGGACCAGCTTGGCGCCGAAGCCGGCGAACAGGTCACGCCGATCTTCATTTCGATCGATCCGAAACGCGACACCGTCGAAGCCATGGCCGATTATGTCAGCCTGTTCCACGAAGACATGGTCGGCCTGACCGGCACACCCGAAGAAACCGCCGCCGCAGCCAAGGTCTATCGCGCCTATTACGCCTTTCCCGAGGGCCAGGAGAGCGATGCCTACGTCGTCGATCATTCGACCTTCATCTATCTCATGGGCCCGGACGGCCGCTATCTGGCCCACTTCGCCCACAATGAAGACCCGGCGCGCATCGCCGAACAGATCGAAGCCTACATGGCCGGCAGCTAGGTCTGCCAACGCGGCAGCAGCGGCCACTCCGTGCTTGCGGCGCCGCCCGCCTTTCGCTACAGACTGCGGCCTCGACAGCGAAGCCAGCGTCGCAAGCGCCCGTAGCTCAACGGATAGAGCGTCTGACTACGGATCAGAAGGTTGGGGGTTCGAATCCTCCCGGGCGCGCCAATAAAATCAATAGCTTACGCGCGCAACAGTTTCGCGCTTCTGGTCATGGGTACCATATGGGTACCAAGCGCGTTCTCCGGCGAGCCGTTCTTCGCGTGTCTCTCCGCACTTTATATTAAACGCCCGAACCCACAGCCGCCGCGCGGATGGCCGGTCTCCGAGCCGGCGCCGATCTCGCCGTCCAAGTCCCTCGCTTGTGCGAAAGGCCACACGACGTGCGCGCGCGTTTGGCTAAACCTGCTCTGAGCCTGGGGTTGAGAGCGGCGAAAGATGCGCAGACCAAGACGCGCCGGGGGCGTGACCAGCCCATCGACGCACAGCATCGTCAAACTTGAGCGCGAGGTTGCCGACCTGCGCGCCGAGCTGCATGGGCGCCGCAAGGACACCCAGGCCCGCAACGCGCAGCTCGACCGCGAGAGCGAAATCGACAGCCTGCGCGCCAGCGTCGACGACGCCTCCAAGCTGGTGCGCAACCTGACCTTCCTGTTCTTGCTGATCGGCCTGTACATCGCCCTGATCGGCGGCCGGACCGACCACGAAATCCTCTTGCGCGCCGGCGACATCGACCTGCCGTTCCTGGCGCTCGGCGTCAATGTCGTCTGGTTCTACGGCTTGGCGCCGGTCGCCTGGCTGGTCCTGCATTTCAACCTCCTGCTGCAGTGCCTGCAGTTGACCCGCAAGATCCAGCTGTTCGCCGCCAGGCTGAACACACTTGACGCCGACGAGGCCATGACCCAGCGCGGCCTGCTGTTCCCCTTCCCGCTGGCCCAAGTTGTCATGGGCCAAGGCCTCTATGGCTGGGCGCATGTCGCCTTCGTCATCATGGTCTGGGTGATGTACGTCCTCATCCCGCTCGCCGTGTTGCTTTGGGCGATGAAGAGCTTCCTGCCCTACCAGCACGACTGGATCACGCCGCTGCACGGCCTCATCATCGCGCTCGATGTCGTCCTGCTCTGGTGCTTATGGCCGGCGATCCTCGGCGTCGCCATCGGGCGCTGGCGCATCGTCAAGGCTGAGGGCGACGAGCAGCCAATCGACTGGCGAACCTGGTCGGGGCTCGGTCTCAAGGCAGCCGTCAGCGTCGCTGTCCTCGCCAGCGCTTACGGGCTTGCGCGCGAACCACAGTCATTCTGGATGGAGCGACAAAGCTGGGTTGAGCGCTCCTGGGCCAAGCTGACCGTGACCGATCGCATCCTCATGGAGCGCGAGCCGCCGGCTGAGCTCATCGAGCAGATGCGCGAAGAGGCCCTTGCCGCTGGCAAGAACCCTGATGAGGCGGAAACCGCCGCTTTTCTCAACGAGAACGTCGCCGAGCCGCTCAACCTGACCAACCGAAACCTGCGCCACGCCGATCTCTCGCGCTCCGCTCTCTACGATGTCAACATTGAAGGCGCCGACCTCGGTAACGCGATCCTTGCTAGCGCAAAACTGCCGGACGCTCTTGGCAACCAAGACACCATCCTGGTCGGCGCTAATCTCCGGGACGCGGATCTGGCCGGCGCTTTTCTTCAACACGCGGAGCTGGCCGGCGCTCGTCTCTCACGCGCGGATCTGGCCGGCGCTGCTCTCAACTTCGCGGATCTGGCCGGCGCTGATCTCCAGGACGCGCATCTGGCCGGCGCTGTTCTCATCCGCTCAGCTGTGGACGGCGCTTGTCTCATCCGCGCGGATATGACCGGCGCTTGTCTCGGTCACGCGGCTCTGCGGGGCGGTGGGGGGGG